>CANMNA010000028.1 GCA_947499075.1 Myxococcales bacterium | reverse complement strand
GATCGACGACCAGTGGGAGAATCTGGCGACGGACCTGGTGCAAGCTGTGGCCATAGGTTTGATATTACATAGCAACTGGCCGGGGGCGCGCCCTGAGATTTGGCTGGACGTCATCTTGGACGTCGGCGGCAGTGGGCGCCCGGCCGAGGCGGTCCGGCTGCACTTGGGCCGCCAAGCCTTGGAGCGGCTGGTGCCGGGTGTCCCGTTGCCTCAAGCATTTGCGACCCTGGCCGAACAGTTGGTCGCCGCTGGGGCCTTTCCGCTCCCGCAGCAGCCAGTATGGCCCGGACCACCCTGGCCCCGGTTCGCCACTGCGGCCGAGTTCGTCCGGATGTGGCTCCGCCAACTCCAAGGCTAATGGCTTGCCTTTGCTCCGCCGCTCTTGGATGCTGTGGCCGTGATTGTGCCTGCTTTGCCACCCCTGCACCCTGTAAGAGCACCAACAAAATCTAGTCGATTTTGTTGGGGGCTCATTTGCTTGCTTTGTTGGTTGCCAAGCTCGCGAAAGCGTTCGACTCGCGGCAACGGTGCCGGGCCTGATGCTGATCGACTTAGTTTCGCTGGGGCCCTAAGAGGGCGTAGCCAAAAAAACCAACCTGCGTTAGGACCCATCAAGACCGCCAGTCTCCCTATTTTCACCGTCAGAATAAATTCTGCGGCTACAGGTAACGGTGTCGGCCTGCGCCGACACCCGGCCTGGCACCCGCGTAGGCGGGTGCCGTCACCTGTAGCCGCGCAATTCGTTGCGACGGCGTCCCCGCAACGGTTCCCGCTGCGGTTTGCCAGTGGACTCAATTGGCTACACCCTTTAACAAGACCGCGGACGCGCTGGCCGATGCAGCTCGTTGTGGCCTTGGCTGTGGCGTCCGTCGGCTTGGGGTGCAGCGAGGCGCCGCAAAAATGTGCCGCAGGTGCTTGCCCAGCCGGGTACTCTTGCGCGCCGGCGACGGGCAAATGCGCGCTTCAGTCAGCTGGCGCCGCGAGCCACGTCGGCCTGTTTGGTCGGTTTGCAACGGTGGCACGCAAGGGCGACGCCCCTATTGCCATTGGGTTTTCTGCCGAACGTCAGAGTCTGGCGGTTGTGACTGGCGATGTAGTTTCGTTTCTGGCCGGCCCAGCTGCAGTGCCCGGAGAGGCGCCGGCGGGCCAGAATTGCGCTGCCGTGCGCAACGCGACTGGGCAGTTGTCTGTGGCATGGGTCCGACCCGGCGACAACACGGTCTGGGTGGCCACGGCTACAGGCAACCAGTGGACGGTAGCCCAGGTCGACCCGGCCGTGGCCGGCAAGGCCGCACCGCCCATTGCCACTGTGGAACAGAACGGCAAGCTCATCGTGGCCGTGCGTGACGCCACCTTGCAGTCGTTGCGGCTGTTGTCGCCGCTTGCGACCAAGGGTTGGTCGGCGCTGGATGTGCCGATGCCGTCGGGGCCGTCCAAGAACCACGGGCCATCGCTAGACTTTGGTAAATCATTTTCAATGGTTGCGCTGCCGGCGGGTGTGGCGATCGCGGGCTATGATGCAACCTATGGCGACTTGGTCCTCGCCGTGTGGGGCGGCGAGGAGTGGAGCCTGACCCGGGTGGCGGGCTTTGATGCCGCAACTGGTTTGGACACCGGCGACATGGGCGCCCCCTCGGCGCTGGCGTTGGCGCCCAACGGTACGCTGGTGGTGGCCTACCGCGACCGCAGCCGCGATACCGTGATGCTGGCACGCGCCACCAAAGGTGTGTTGGCGACAGAGGTGGTCACTTCGGGCGCGGTGCCGGGTCCGCTTGGCACCGAGCGCCGCGATCTCGTCGGTGCCGGCTTGGCGTTGGCGCTGCGTGAAGACGGGCGCGCAGCGGTAGCCTGGTTCAACGGCACCAGTTGGCGGGTCGAGTTGGCGCTTCAGCGCACCGGCGGTGGCTTTGCCAAAGCGACATTGCCCGGTCTGTTGGCGCCTAGCCTGCAGTTGTGGCCAGCGTTGACGACCGACGGCGACGGCGCGTTGTGGCTCAGTTGGGTCGAAAATCAGGCCGGCAGAGTGCCTGCCGCCTCGCGGTTGGTTCATCAAGCGATCGCGCATGGAGACTGGCGGTGAGGGCGGTAGTTTTCTGCGCCATGGTGGTGTGCGCCACATGCTCAGGTGAGTGGAAGCCGTTGGCGACGCCGATCGCGCCTGAACACCGCATTGCCGCCGGGGTGCGCGTCGCCATCAGTCTGGACGATACCGCCCACCTCGAGGAGACCATCGGCGTGCTGGTGGGTCAGCAACTTGACCTCGCCACTGCGCCGACGCAGGTCGCGGCGACCGACTACCACATGGGTGCAGTGGCGGCACAGTTGCCGTTGGCCGCCGTCAGCGTGGTGTGGGGCGAGGGCGGCACGGCGACCGCCTCGGCTGATCTCGCAAAATCGGTGATCGCCGTGGCAATTGGCCGCACCGGCGAGCCAGCGTGCGCGCTAGGTTGGCAAATTTGGAGCGGGTCTGCCCAAGTTGTCGCGGCCGCACGCGCTGGGCAAGCTGGCAGTGTTGACATAGTGCTGACCCAACCGCCGACCACAACGGTGACCTTTGGACCCGTGATCGACGCTGACCAGTGCCTGGCACTCTTGCCAGCTGGCAGCAAAGAATTCGTCGATGCCCAGCTGCGTTTGGCCGTGCAAGCGGCGTGGGCGCCGCGGCTCAGTGGCGCGACATTGAAAGTCTTGCGCACGCTGGTGCCCACATCTCTTGTTGCAGCTGGAACTACCGGCACGGCCTTGGCCGGCGACCCCGCCTCCGCGGTTCGCGCAAGCCTGGGCTATGGCGAGGTGGCCGGTGCCAGTTTGATCAAACTCAACAGCAAGTTTGCCGCTGCACCTCTCCAAGTGGGCATCGACGCGGATCGGCACCCATGCGCGGTCGACCAACCGGCGCCCAGCATCATTGTTGCAGCGCAATTGCCGCCCACCGTCAGCCCGCAAGCCAAGGCGGTGCTGCGCCGCGCGCTGGTTGTCGACCTCGCCGTGCTGCAACACGCCGGTTGGGCCCTGGCGCGCAGCGGGGGGTGGTGTCGGCAGTCGGCCAGCCCACTGGGCGAGGCCGTGCCCTCTGGTTGGGCAGGCGCCACCGTGACATCGCTTGCGAAGTGGGCAGACGACGCCCCTCCGACCGTTCGCATGTGGCCGCACGCCGCGCCAGAATTGGAGCTGGGTGACACCGCCACCGGACCTGTGGTGCGCTGGCAGTTCGCCGACGCGACCTTAGAGTTTATTGGCGTCGTGGGTGGCGTTCCGGCGATGGTCTTGGCGGTGCGCGGCAAGATCCGCGGCACCATGCGGCCGACATTGGCGGCCAACAATGAACTGCTGTGGGTCGCCGAGTCCGGTTCGGTCGATAGCGCCATCGTGACCAGCCCGCTGGCAGGCGGAACGGTGGCCGCCAATGCCGAGCCCTTGGGCACGTTGGTCGATGCCGCTGTGCGCGGAATCTTCACGCCAGCTCCGGTGTTGCCTCTTGCCGCGCTGTTGCCGGCCGGTACCGTGGCGACAAGCATGACGCGGGCTGGCGACGCGCTGTGGTTGTGGCTCGACGGCGGCGTCACGGTGCCTTAGGATTCGCAAGGTATAAGTAATTTCAAGGTTGTTTGTGTGCGGGTACCGCATCTCGCCTTGGGCCATTGCCTGCAGAGGCCCCCAAGGGCTACCATTTTCCGCCGTGCGCTCTGCCCGAATGGGCACAAGCTACCCTGTCGCGCGCCATGGAGGACCCATGCTAGGTCGAAGTTCAATTTTGGTTGCCTGCGGTTCGATGTGTGTGTACGCCCTGACTGCGTTTGCGAGTCTGGGCCATGCCGCACCGGCAGTCGACGAAGCACGCAAGGTCGATCGTCGCACTGTGCTGACCTACCAAAGTACGCTCAAGGACGACGACAACAAGCCGGTAGCGGGGATCTTCCAGCTGCAATTCGAGTTGCGCAAAGCCAAACAAAAAAGGGCCTTTTGGCGCGAGAAGCACTGGGTCTCCGTCGACAATGGTCACTACAGCCTATCGCTGGGCCGCACGCTCCGATTGCCCAAGGATTTCGACATCAAGACTGCGGTCATGGTGATCTCGATGCCAGGCGTGGGCGAGGTGCTTCAGGAGTCCCTCGCTGGCGGCGACGGCGCGCTGACATCGGAACCCGCCTTGGGCGGCAACGACGGCAAGCGCATCGTGCCGTACGCCGAAAAGGCCGGGTTCGCCTACGAGGCCGAGAAGGCTACCACCGCTGAAAGAATAGGTAATTTTACCGCAAAGCTCTTGCAAGACGCCATCGACGAACTGCAGAAGCGCAAGATCAAACTCAAAGTTGGCAAAAACCAGATCAACTTGACCAGCGTGGGCGGCGCCGGCGGCACGCCCTTTGAGGCGATCTGCCCAGCTGGCACCATCATGGTCGGTATCCGGGGTGGATCCGGCATCTACATCGACAATTTCCAGGTTGTGTGCGCCCCACTGGAGTAGCCCCTGTGGCCAATGTCCCTGTTTGGTTGCGCACGCTGGCAACGGTGGTGGCATGGTCGGTGTCGGCGCTGGCCTGCGCCGCATGTACCACATCGGGAGAAACCGGTGGAATCTGGCGAGGCATTGCGCCGATTGCCGGCGCCAGCAACGACCTCATCTACGCTGAAGACGGCGGTTCGCTGGCCATGGAGATCGTGCTGGGTGAGTACGGCCCCGATCTGGCCGGCGTCATCAAGTTTTTTCGCAGCGACAACTACTTGCGGCGGCGGACCGCGGAGCCGCCTGATCGGGCCTGTGCCTGTGCGCTGATCCACAACGGCAAGGTCGATGCCGCCAACGGGCGGGCGGTTTTCACGCTGACCAGTTGCCTGCCCGGCAGTTCTCCGAAAGCCACGGTGCGATCCGTGGTCACGCTCACCTTGACCGCGACCGACCTGCTGGTCTCGTTGAGGGTAGACGACACCCACTCCGCCCTGCACAACGCTGTCCTGGACGTGCAACTGCAGCGCCAGGGCGGCGCTGGCGACATCTCAGACCCTGACCTGTTGTGTCCGGCAGGATCGGCGAGCGGTAATCCTGCGAGCGGCCAGTGATCAGCAAGCGCAGCAAGCCGTTGCGTGTCTCGGTGCAGACGCTGGCAATGTCGGCCCTGCTTGGGGCCGCATCCGGCTACGCCCAGCCTGTGGTGGCAGCCACCGCGCCGCTGGCCAGTGGCGACATGGCCGACAGCCAAAAGCGGCCGCGCAGCGTGGCGCTGTTGCCATTCAAGAATCACATGGTCGTCGCCGCCGACCTCTTCGCGGCCGAAGCCCCTCAGCCGACGGATCTGCAACTCGAGCGATTCGAAGGCCAGGTCCTCGCCGAGCTGACGGGGCAGCCCTTTCTTGCGTTGGTGCCCCCAGCCGAAGTGCGGCGCCGACTGGCAGATGCGAGCGGGGTGCCCGCTCAACACGCTGCGGCCCAGAGCCTGTACCGTTTGGGGCTCGAGCTGTATTTGGGCTTGGCCTCCGGGCGGGCGATCGACAAGCTCAGCGCCGCTGCCAAGCTCTTGCGCGACCTGTTTGCCGACACCTATGACCCCAAGTCCGCCGCTGATGCGCAATTTATGCTGGGCGTCGCGCTGGTCGACGCGGGTCGCAGCGCACTGGGTCACGTCGCGATCAAAGACGGCTTCGCTATGCAGCCCTCCAGACGGTTTCGCAGGGACTTTTTTCCGCCAGCGACCGCTGCGGCGCTGGTCGCCGCGTTGACAGATTTTCTGTCGACCAGCGATCCGCTGCGGCCCTACGGCGATCACCAGCGGCTGGCCCAGTTGTCCCGCCGCTTGGGCGTCGATTGGCTGGTCACCGCGACCTTGCGTCAAGGTGAGGCTGGACCCGAACTCTGGCTCGCCGTGTTTTCCGCCCAGCGACGCCTGATGGAGGCCGAGATTCGGTTGCCCGCCGGCGGGTCACACGATCAAGTCAATGCTTTTGTGTCTCGATGGCTCGCGTGCGTACCAGTGATGGGCGATGCAGTCGCCGGGCCTGGGACCGATCCTGGAATTTTTGCCGATATGTCGCTGTCGTTTCTGCCTTTTCTTCGTCAGCCTACCCGGACCCGCTTCTTGAGCATGGGCTTTGCCAGTGGCGCCGATGTGGCGCTGCGCGAGAACTTGCATTGGTTTGGCAGGCTTGGCTTGCACACCAGCTTGCCAGACGCCTACCGCGATCTGCTGCGCTCCTTCAATTCATTGCGGATCGTCACCGGGCTGGGTGCCACTTGGCGCAGCGGGCCACTCCGGTTGTTCGTCAACCTGGGCGTCGACGCCCACTTGCTCGGCAGCTTCGTGACGTCTGCTGACCCCGACTGCAAGCTCTTTGGGGTCGACCACCGCATGTGTGACAAGTCGACAGTCATCGACCTCAACCAGAACGTACTGGTCGGCGCCAACGTGGGTGGCGGCGGGCAGCTGCACTTGGGCCGCGATTTTGTGCTGGCATTGCGGGTCTCGATCTCCGAGTACTTTTTGCCACTCAATGGCACGGATTACCTCAATCAGCCGCTGGGCATCGAGCTCGGGTTCGGCTACCGCCTCTAGCGTGTCGCCAACGGGCGGCCGCGTTGTGGAGTAAGCATGGAAAAGCTGCGGCCTCTCGCCGGTGCCCGTCCCCAAGGCCCCGTGGTGTTGGCGATCCTCGATGGCGTCGGCATTGGGCCTGGCGACGGTGGCGATGCGGTGCACCTCGCCCATAAGCCGGTGCTCCACGATCTCTGGCAGCACAGCCCGACACGGCCACTGCGCGCCCACGGTACGGCGGTGGGGCTGCCCAGCGACACCGACATGGGCAACTCTGAGGTTGGTCACAATGCGCTCGGCGCCGGGCGGGTGTTCGAGCAAGGCGCGGCGCTGGTCAATCAAGCGATCGCTTCAGGCCAGCTGTTTGAGTCAGCGGCGTGGCGTTGGCTGACCCAGCCGTTGCATAGCGGCGGCACGTTGCACCTGTGCGGGCTGCTGTCCGACGGCAACGTCCACGCCCACGTCGACCACGTGCACGCGCTGGTGCTGCAGGCGGCGCGTGAGGGCGTGCGGCGTATCCGCTTGCACGCGTTGGCGGACGGCCGCGATGTCCAAGATCCGAGCTTCGAGCGCTTTCTGGCTGAACTTGAGCCTGTGCTAGCCCAGGCCACGGTCCTGGGCGCTGACGTCGCGGTAGCGTCTGGCGGTGGGCGGATGGCGATCACGATGGACCGCTATGAGGCCGATTGGCCGATGGTCCAGCGTGGATGGGACTGCCATGTTCACGGTCGCGGCGAGGCATTTCAAGATGTTGCGGCGGCGCTGCAGGCATTGCGGCAACGTGCCGGTGGTCAATCGGACCAAACCCTGGGCCCGTTCGTGATCGCTGACCAAGTGGGTCCCATCGGCAAGGTCTGCGACGGCGATGCCTTTGTGCTGTGGAATTTCCGCGGCGATCGCGCCATTGAGCTCTCCAAAGCGTTTGACTGGGGCGACACGTTTGACGGCTTTGATCGCGGCCAACGTCCGCAGGTGCGCTATGCCGGCATCATGCAGTATGACGGAGACCTCAAGCTGCCCCGCCAATTTCTGGTCGAGCCGCCGGTGATCGCGCGGACCATGGGAGAGTACCTGGCCGCGCTCGGCTTGCGGACGTTTGCGGTGTCGGAGACCCAAAAGTACGGCCACGTCACGTATTTCTGGAATGGCAACCGCTCTGGCGTGCTGGCGCCAGCGGTAGAGCGCTACGCCGAAGTGCCCTCGGACAACATTGCCTTTGATCAAGCACCCGAGATGAAGGCGCGCCAGATCGCCGACTTGGTGCTGGCGGCGCTCGATGAGTCGCCGTGCTTCGATTTCGTGCGCTTCAACCTGGCGAACGGCGACATGGTGGGTCACACCGGCAACTTGCCAGCGACCGTGCTGGCGATCGAGACGCTGGACCGTGAGCTCGGGCGGATTCGCGACAAGGTCCAAGCGTTGGGTGGCATTTTGGTCGTGACCGCCGATCACGGCAATGCCGATGACATGTGGATGCGCGACAGCCAGGGGCGTCCGGTGCTGCGGGCGGACGGCACCATCCAGCCCAAAACGTCGCACACCCTGTCGCCAGTGCCGCTGACGATCTGCGACGCCCGATCGCCACCGCCTTGGCAGCTGCGCCACGACATGCCGCACGCAGGCCTCGCCAACGTCGCCGCGACGCTGCTGCACCTACTCGGCTACGCCGCGCCGGACGACTATGAGCCCAGCGTGATCGAAGAAAAATCTTAGAATTTTAACGACATGAACAAAGGGTGCGTCCGACCGCGCGCCCGGAAATGGCTAGGAGCATCCGCCCGAAGTCTGCCCACAATCACAGCGGTAGCACTTGCCGGCTGGCGTCATCATGCGACCGCACGCGCTGCACAGCGGCGCATCCGCGCGCGCCTGGTACAGACGGTCGGCGGCCGCGCCCATGCTGCCTGCCTGCTGCGTCGTCCGTGTGGTGGTGACCGTCGCCGACTCGTTGCCCATGACCTTGACCTTCATCGCCACGCCAGTCGACAAGCCCTGAGGCGGCATCGCGTGGGCCAGATCGGCGCTCTCCATCTGGGCTTCACCCTGCACCAAGAACTTGAGCGCCAACCAGCGGAAGATGTAGTCGGTGATTGACTTCGCCATCGGAATATCGCGGTTGCCGGTGAAGCCCGAGGGCTCAAACCGTGTGGCGGTGAACTTGTCGCACAGGACCTGCAACGGCACGCCGTACTGCAGGGCCAATGAAATCGCGGTGGCAAAGGCATCGAGCAAGCCCGACAGCGTGCTGCCTTCCTTGGCCATCGTGATAAACGCCTCGCCCGGCGTGCCGTCTTCGTACATCCCAACCGTGATGTAGCCCTCGTGATCGGCGATGCGGAATTTGTGGGTCAGCGACTGCCGCTCGTCCGGCAGCTTGCGCCGCAGCGGCTTAAACACCTCTTTGACGACTTCTCTCTCGACGATGCGCTCGACGACTTCGGCCGGCGTGCGCACGTCGTCTGCCGGATTCTCAGACGACTTCTTGGTCGACAGCGGCTGGATGCGCTTGCATCCATCGCGGTAGATCGCCACCGCCTTGACGCCGAGGTGCCAAGCCTCCTCGTAGGTGCGCATGATCTCTTCTACCGTCGCCTCGGCGGGCAAGTTGACGGTTTTGGAGATCGCGCCCGACAAGAACGGCTGGACCGCGCCCATCATCTTGAGGTGGCCGCGGTAGTGAATCGACCGACTGCCGTTGTGGGGCTTAAACGCGCAGTCGAACACGGACAAGTGCTCATCTTGCAAGCCAGGCGCACCTTCGATCATGTCGTGCTGGTCGATATAGGTAGAGATCTCGCCGATCTCTGCCTGACTGTAGCCCAGCCGACGCAGCGCTTCCGGGACTGCCTGATTGACGATCTTGAGCGTACCGCCGCCCACCAGCTTCTTGTACTTGACCAGTGCGATGTCGGGTTCGATGCCGGTGGTGTCGCAGTCCATCATGAACGCGATGGTTCCGGTCGGCGCCAACACGGTCACTTGGGCATTGCGGTAGCCGGCAACGGCGCCCACATCGACCGCGTCTTGCCACACCTTGCGGGTCGCCTCGAGCATGTCCGCCGGCACCCACTTGGCGTCGATGCCGTCCAGGGCCTCTTGGTGATTGGCCATGACCTGCAACATCGGCTCCCGGTTGCGCTCGTAGCCCGGAAACGCCCCAATTTGCTCGGCGATCCGCGCAGATTGCAAGTTGGCCTGCCCGTGCATCAGCGCCGTGATCGCCGCGGCATACGCCCGGCCATCGTCGCTGTCGTACGCCAGCCCGCGGGTCATCAACAGCGCGCCCAGATTGGCGTAACCCAAGCCCAATGGCCGATAGGCGTGGCTGTTCTTCTCAATCGCCTTGGTCGGGTAGGACGCAAAGTCGACCAGGATCTCCTGAGCGGCGATGGTGACATCGACACTGTGCTGGAAGGCCCTGACATCGAACTCGCCGTCTGACTTGACGAATTTGAGCAAATTGAGAGACGCCAAATTGCACGCCGAGTCGTCGAGGAACATGTACTCGCTGCACGGGTTGCTCGCGTTGATCCGTGCGGTGTTGGGGCAGGTGTGCCAGCTGTTGATGGTGGTGTCGAACTGCATGCCCGGGTCGCCACACCACCAGGTCGCGTCGGCAATGGCGTGGAGCACGTCGCGCGCAGGCATGGTCTCCACAACCCGGCCGTTGGTGATGGCCTTGGTCTGCCACGGACCATTGCGCTCCGCTGCCCGCATGAACTCGTCGGTGACCCGCACGGAATTGTTGCTGTTCTGAAAGAACACCGAGCCGTATGCTTCACCGTCGATGCGGCCGTCATAGCCGGCATCGATGAGCGCCCAGGCCTTTTTCTCCTCGCGCTCTTTGCAGCGAATGAACTCGTGAATGTCCGGGTGATCGGCGTTGAGAATCACCATCTTGGCGGCGCGGCGGGTCTTGCCACCGCTCTTGATCACGCCGGCGAATGCGTCAAAGCCTTTCATAAAGCTCACCGGACCAGATGCTTCACCGCCGCCAGCCAGCGTCTCCTTGGACGACCGGATCGGGCTCAAATTGCTGCCGGCGCCTGAGCCGTACTTGAACAGCATGCCTTCGGTCTTGGCGAGGCCCAAAATCGACTCCATGGTGTCATCGACTGAGTTGATGAAGCACGCCGAGCACTGCGGATGCTTCTCGACACCCACGTTGAACCACACCGGCGAGTTAAAGCTCATGCGCTGGTGCAGTAGCAAGTAGGTCAGCTCGGCTTCAAAGGCCTGCAGGTCCTCGTCGCTGGCGAAGTAGCGCGCCTGCTTGGCCCAACCGGCGATGGTGCCTGCCACCCGACCAATCAGTTGGCGCACGCTGGACTCCCGCTCGGCCGTGCCCAGCGTGCCGCGAAAGTACTTGGAAACCACGACGGCGGTCGCGGTTTGAGACCAAGTCGCTGGAAACTCCACACCTTTTTGCTCGAAGATCACTTCGCCGCGGGTGTTGGTGATGCTGGCGGTGCGCCGTTCCCACGCTACCTCATCGAACGGGTGGCTGCCCACTTGGCTGAACTGGCGCTTGCAGCGCATACCTGCGCCGCGGTCGGCCTTGTGGGTCGCAGGAACTGGCGCGCCCGCCACGGAACTCGCCACTGTCACCGATTGGGTCGGATCCAGAACGGCCGCATTGGCGCCAAAATCCGGCACGTTTGCGTCACCTTGGTGCAGCGCGTTCTCCGCGGTGCAAGCGCCTGCGGTGGTCGACGAACCGGAGATCGCCGGAGCGCCGATGTTGGACAGCGTAGCGAATTGCGGTTGCGAAGGCATGGCTTCCTTGACCTGTGGCATGGTTTCCTTGGACTTGGGTGCGCTGTCGAACAGCGCTTGCTGTGGCGCGGCAAGACCTGCGCCACCATGGGTATTTGGGGAAGGGCTAAACGGACCGACGGGTTCCATCGCGACACAAAGGTCCATGACTGTTGTCTCCTTGCCGGCGGCACTCCAATACTTCAGCAGACGCGGTCCTCCCTGAACCGCGCACACCGGAGCGCTTGAGCGCACAACCATTTGGGTGGCACCGAATTGAGTTGCGAGCGACGCCACCGGACGCATGGCGACATGCGAGTCTGCCTCGCCGCACAGCCAGATCGGCCGTGGGCGATTCGCTCGCTGTCGCGAGGCCCGTAGTGCCACTTCGCACGGCGTACGCTAGCCCGACCGCACCGTGCGGTCAACGCCGACTACCGTCCAGCGCAGCCTGTCACCGCTAGATGTCGCGTCAAATTTTTTACCTACCACTACATGTAGTGGATCGCCGTCTGCGCTTTTGCCCGACCCGGGCCCGCCTAAACGCAAATTCCGCGGCTTCGCCAAAGTCGCGCCAAAGCCGTCGCGGCGATCGCGCCGTCCGAACAAGTTCACGCGTATTGTCAACCATATGACCGCAGAGTCGCGCCAGTCGTGATCGCCTGGCAGGGTCTGATCACGGCGGCCCCACAAAATGGCCTGAACAGCGTAACTCGCCGCTCTTGCGCGGTTATCTGTCAACTTCGTCTATAACGTGTTGATGTTTTGGCCACTTGCCGAGCGCAGCCGCCGAGTGTACAACGGCAGTCCGCCGCCACCGCACCCCGCGCGGCCGGCCAGAGACGTGAAATCCCATGCAATTCATTGACGAAGCAACAATCATCGCCAAGAGCGGCGCCGGCGGCTTAGGCAGTCGCCACTTTCGCCGCGAAAAGCACGTCCCCCGGGGTGGCCCGGACGGCGGCGACGGCGGCCGCGGCGGCGATGTGGTAGCCATTGCCGATGGCCGCTCGCGTTCGCTGCTCGACTACCACTTCGACCGCCACTACGCCGCAACCGACGGGCACGGCGGACAGGGCCAGAAAAAAACCGGCAAGGATGGCGAAGACTTGGTGCTTGCCGTCCCACCCGGCACCCAGATCTATGACGCGGTGTCCGCCGAGTTGCTGGCCGACATGGTTGCGGAAGGCCAAACGGCCGTACTGTTGCGCGGCGGCAATGGCGGATGGGGCAATGTGCATTTCGCAACCGCGACGCGGCAAGCCCCTGAGCACGCCAACCCAGGGCAGCCCGGCCAGGAGCGGCCGCTGCGCCTCGTGCTCAAGTTGCTGGCCGATGTCGCCCTGGTTGGCATGCCCAACGTCGGAAAATCCAGTTTAATCCGGGCAATTTCCGCTTCGCGCGCCGTCGTTGCCGACTATCCGTTTACCACGCTCGTGCCCAACCTCGGCGTGGTGCGGCACCACAGCAAAGTGTTCACCGTCGCTGACATTCCAGGCCTGATCGCCGGAGCATCCGAAGGCGCGGGCCTCGGCTTGCGCTTTCTGCGCCACATCGAGCGTTGCAAGGCATTGGTGTTTTTGCTGTCTCCGGTCGACGCGCTGTCACCGGCTGAAGCGCTGGCCATGCTCCGCCAGGAATTGGCGGCCCACGATACCGCCCTGCTTCAGCGGCCACACATCGTGTGCTTGGGCAAGGCCGATTTGCTGGGCGATCAGATCCAGGACCAAGTGCAAGCGCTCGCGCGAGAGCTCGGCGAGGCGGTCGTCGCAGTTTCACCGGTGACGCGCTTGGGCATAGCCGGCCTGCTCGATGCGTTGGCCCAGCAGTTTGAGCCAGCTGCGCCAGACGGCGACACCGCATGGTCGCCAGTGACCCAGCCTCTGCCGATCAGCTATCCGCCCGTCGTGGCACAAAAAAAACGCCGACGGATTTGACCGAACTGAGACCTCTGCCTATCCTTGCCGGGCCTCGGCGGATGCGGCGCTGGCGCTTGGCACTCAGGTGCGTGAGCGAGTTGGCGGCAACCTTTCGCACTTGTCCACGGCAAGCGTCGCACTGCGACCACTAGAACGTCGGTGAGTTGGCAGACAGGCCCAGAGACCTTGCGGTCAGAGGAGGTCGCGGTCAGAACTCATCGCGGTCACCGTCAGAACTCATCGCGGTCACCGTCAGAACTCATCGCGGTCACGGTCGATGGCCGTCGCAGTCAGAGGCCGCAAAGTCAGAAGTCGTGTGTGAGCGCGGTTTCGAAGTGTGAGAATGTGGTTGCAACAGGTGACAAGTGCCGCGAATCCGTGGCATGCTAGCAGGGCTCGGCCACTCAGCATCCGGCCGTAGTCTGGCGAAAGCCGCCGATGCATGAGCAAGAAGTGCTGTTGCTTTATCAGGTTAGTAGTCGCATGTCGCCAAGAACTTCCGCCCGCAGTGCGTCCGCCACGCCGCCCACTACGGGTCGCTTGAGTCCGTTGTTGTCTGGGCGCCGGGCTAATTTGCGGCAAGCGCTGAGCGAAAAATCGCAGGTGGGGCGCCGCGGTCGCCAGACGCCGAACACGGTCGCGGCACGCCGGGACCGTGACCCAGTCGAAGGAGTTGCTTAGATGTCAGTCCGTGCAAATTGGACCCCAAAGTCAGGCCTTGTGCAGCACCAGTGGCTGACTGCTGTCGGCCTTGTCCTGGCGCTACCTGTGGCCGGCTCGCTGCCCGCTACGCCCGTGTGGGCCCAAGCGGCACCCGCCCCGGCTTCAGCGCCCGCAACCCCAGCACCCGCGCCTGCGGCCCCAGCCGGTGCGCCTGCGGCCCCAGCCGGTGCGCCTGCGGCCCCAGCCGGGCCAGCCGCCGCTGCAGCCGACGCGCCAGTTGCGGTGGTGCCGCAGGCTGGCGACGCGCAGTACGAAGCCAAGCTCCGACAGATCGAAGAGCGCGTCGTTGGCATCAAAGAGCGCATTTTCAACACCAAGACCCGCCTGCTGTTGCTCAAGGAGCAAATTCTCGAGCAAGTCGTCGCCGAGTCCCGAGCCGTCCTGATCCACCGCAACGAAATGGGCAACTTCTTCTTGCTCAAAGAGGTGACGTACTACCTGGATGGCAAGAAGATCTACTACCAGGACAACAGCAACGGCCTGCTCAATCAGCGCAAAGAATTCGAGATCTATAATGGATCAGTCATCCCCGGCAACCACTCGCTGTCGGTTGAGATGGTCTACCAGGGCAACTCTGATCTGTTCAGCTACCTCAAGGGCTATGTCTTCAAGCTCAAGTCGTCGTACACCTTTTACGCCACCAAGGGTCGAATCACCGAAGTTGGCGTCGTGGGCTACGAGCGCGGCGGCGTCGGCACGGACCTGGAAGACAAGCCGTACATCAAGTACGAGGTCAAGCTCATCCAGAACAAGAAAGAGAAAGAGGGCGAGGGGGCCGCCAAGTGACCGTGTTGCCGTTGCCGCCCACCCCCTCGACCCGCCTAAACGCGCTGACTCCCAGTCGGTCGCGCCGCTTGGCTTGGCTGCCCTTGCTTGCAGTGACGGGAGCGCTGGCCGTTCTGTGTGCCCGTCCTTCGGCCGCCCAAGAAGCCCAGCGATCCATTGACAACGACATCGGCAACTTGCGGGCCAATGTGTCGTTGGTCGAAGACGATCTCAAGCGGGCGCGCGACAAAGAGCGTCGCTATCCGCTGGACCGGCGCTTCGTCGAAGCCACGCTAGCGTACGACCGTGGCAATCTCAGTACTGCCGCGGTGATGCTGACAGATCTGGTGCAAAATCGGGAGTTTCAAGGCCGCAGCGACTACGTCGATGGCTTGTTCATGCTCGGCGATTGCTTGTACCGAATGCGCAACTACGCCGGCGCAAAACGGTATCTGGACAAGCTGATCGGTGGCTCTGGCAACAAGCACTTTCAGCAGGCGCTCGCCGAACTGGTTGATGTTGCAGTGCGCATGCACCGAATGGAAGACGTTGAGACGCTGGCCAAACGGTTGGACACCATACCTGGCGATGCCCGCAAGTCTGAGTTGTTGTACCAGTTTGGTCGGTCGTTCTTCTTGGGCAAAGACTTCAAACGCGGCAAGCAGTTCTTGGACCAAGTGCAAGTGGGCGAGCAACGCTGGGCCGCCGCACGCTTTTACATTGGCGCCATGCTCGTCGACCAGAAAAAGTACGACGAAGCCATGGGCGAATTCAAAAACGTGTCTGACGCTGCCAAGCTCAATTCCACCGATCCGAAGCGCAAGATCGAAGCGTCCGTCGTGGATTTCGCCAATTTGGCGCTGGGCCGGCTGATGCTTGCCCAGAAAAAGTACGATGAAGCCATCCAGTACTACGTGCTGATCGACCGCAACTCGATGGTGTATGAGGAAGCGCTGTTCGAGCTCGCAGCGACTTACGTGGCCGGCTCCAAGCCCAAGCGGGCGCTGGAAGTGCTCGACCTGCTGTTGCTCACCGTCAGCGACGACAACGTCGCAGTGCAGGCAGCAGTGCTGCGCGGCCGCATCAACATGCTCGACAAGCAGTTCGAAAAGGCCGATGCCGCCTACAAGGAAGTGGTCGAGCGCTACTCTGCGATTGAGGGCGAGCTGCGCAGCTTCGCGACGAGTGACAAGAATCTGGAGCAGTTTTTCGCATGGCTGTTGGCACGCGGCAGTGAGGACTACTCGATTGTGCGGCCGGTGTCGGAGCGCGTGGCCAAGTACTTGGAAAAAGATGAGGACATGCAGCGGGTTGTGTCGTTGTTTGATGACATGGCTGCCGAGCGGGCCGACGTCAAGGAGTCGGCCAAGATCGCGTCGGTCATCGATTCCGCGCTGCGTGAGTCGGCACGTCTCGACATGTTCCCCGACCTCAAGGACGCTTGGGTCCGGCTGGCTGAGTCCCAGAACGGATGCATTGGCGTCGGGCGTCGCATCGTCGAGTCGTTGCGCAGTCAGGCTTACCCATCGATGAGCGTAGAGGGCAAGGCCCGCGCCGATGCGGTGCTGGAGCAGCGCAAGAAGCTCGAAGTCGCGTACGGCAAGATTCCCCCGGACGCTGGTTCGTACATTCGGCGCCAGCATCGGGTTGTTCAGGATTTTACCAACCTCGCTGGCGAAGTGGGCCTGCTCAAGTCGCAACTTTCCACGGTCAAAGAGCAATTGCTGAGCATCGAAAAAATGCTCAACGAGCGTCTGTTTGGCGGCGAGGGCGTGGTGCTCACCAAAGAGCAGGAGAAAAAGATCCGCGAGGCCCTGCAGAACGAAAAAGATGAGTGGCGCCGTATCGGCCGAGAGATCGAAGAGATGGCCCAAGCCGTCGAAGTAGCAGCCCAGACTGTGGGCGCGGGCGACAAGGTGAGCGGCGACGAGAACACCATCCGGCAGGCCCTGCTCAATGCCCAGCGCGCCGAGCAGACCGTGTACGTGGGGCACATGGAGGCCCGCTCGTTGGGTGACCCGGGCAAGCTCCGGTTGGCGCGGACGGCGTTGGAGAAGCTGTACGCCGATATTCTCGTGCTGATCGGCCAAGTTCAGGATCGCGCGCAAGAGCGGCTGGGCGGCATCAAGAAGGTGCTGGCGGCTGAGCAGCGTAACATCTCAGAATACCAAAGTTTGGTGCGCTCCTACGAAGACGACTCGCGGTCGCTGGCCCGTCAAGTCGGCTATGAGCTCGTGCGCGCTGCACAAAATCGCCTCTCAGAGATCCTGCTCGAAGCCGATCTGGGTCTGGTCGATGTGGCTTGGCAGCGCAAGCAGCAGAAAGCGACCGCAATTCGCGAGCTGCAAGACGAGCGCTCTGGTCGCATCAAGAGCTTGGGTGATGTGTTGAACAACCTGACCGGCGACATCGGCGAAGGCGAGGACTAAACATGTCTGTCCTTGTCCACCGCCTAGTAGTCCAGACCGTACGCGCGGGTGTGCGGGCAGCACGCGCCAAAGCGCCGCTGCTGTGGCTCCATGCTTCTCTCTGTCTGGCAGCGTTGATCGGCGGAACTGGCTCAGCAGGCGCGGCGTCTGGTCCGCGGCTGATGCCCAAGTATCGGATTCATGGCGATCCCGTGGTCGATCCGGTCCAAATTGCCCAAGAGCGCAAGCAGTTTGAAGCCGCGTTCGGCACTTTCCGGCAGGCGGCTCAAGAGTATCAGAAAGAAGTCAAGGAATTCATCACCCGCGACGTTCAGGCCAAGCAGCGTGCGATCGGCTCCACCTATCAGTCGCAAATCGACAAGCTCGATCAAGAGCAATTTGACCTGCGCCGCGAAGCCATCGCCCGCCTGGAAGGCTTTGTCTTCCGGCACCCCGATCATCCGGTGTACACCCCCGATTCGCTGTTTCGGCTTGCCGAGTTGTACTACGAGGACACCATCTCGGCGTACAACCGGGCGACTGACAATTTCTCCCGTGAACTTGACCTGTACAACCGCGGCAAGCTGCTCGACCCGCCAAACGACGCCAAGCGCGACTTTTCGCGGTCGATCGCGATCTACAAGTACCTGCACTGGGTCAAGCCGGGCACGCCGATGGAGCCGCTGTCGGGCAAGCTCGCCGGCAAGATCCTCGACGATCACCCCGAGTGGCGGACGCACAAAGTCAGCGACGCCGCGATGTACTTGCAGGGCTACTGCGAGCACGAAATGGCTGAGAATGATCCCAAGTTTGAGCTCAGGGCCGTCGAAACCCTAGCCGGGGTCGAGGAGCACTATCCCAAGTCCAAGTACGTTCCTGAAGCTTGGCTGCGCGTAGGTGAAATTCAGTTCGACAGCAACGAGTACGAAAAAGCCGCGGCGGCGTACGAGCGAGCGGCGATCAAGGCCAAGGAGTTTGGCGACAACAAGACCTATGCGTTGGCGATGTACAAGCTGGGATGGTCTAATTTCCAGCTGTACCGCTACCCGGACGCCGTGCGCTGGTTCCAAAGGCTCATCGAATTTGAAGACGAGCTCAGGGCCAAAGAGAAGGCATCGGGCGAAAAAGACAAGCGGAAAGACGACTTCGATCTTCGCAAGGAAGCCATCGAGTACTTGGCCAAGTCGCTGGCCGAGCCAAGCTGGGACGACGACCCGTGCGATGACTTTGGCTCTGAGACAACCAAGGGTGAGTGCCCGATCGTCGACCCGCGGGCGCGACCGATCCTGTACACCGCCGGCGTGCTCGATCCGGTGCTCGATCCGGGGTCGGCCAACTGGCAGGCGCCCTTCAAGGGCGATGTGCTGACAGGCGTGCAGCGCAACTTTCAGGCCCGCAACGACGTGCGCAAGGGTCTGATCAACGGCAAGCCCTACGTGTACGACATCTTGGTGACCTACGGCCTGACATTGTTCAACCAGCGTGAAGACGAGTACTACTGGCAGGCCGTGCGGATTCTGTCGTACGTAGTCGACAACTACCCGCTGGCGCGCGATGCGCAGGACATGCAGCGTAAAGTTATCAACTCTCTGGATATTTTGGCGGCGCGTGCGGTTTCGTTCGAAAAAGAGATCGAGTCGGGCAAGGGGACCAAAGAATCACAGACTGGTCTGGACATGGCCAACGATGCCAAGGGTCGGCAGATCGTCGAGCGACGCAAGTACCTCAAGATGTTTGGCAAAGAGTCCGAGTGGTACAAGAAGTTCGCGGGCGACAAAGACTTGGCGGCGCAGGTCGACGACTTCACCTCGAAGATTCGCTTTGAATTCGCCCTGCTCAACCACGCGGAGGCCCAGCGTCTCAAGATTGCCGGCAAATTCGATCAAGCGATCGCCAAGTATGCTGAGGCCGCTTCGGCCTATGAAGAACTGCTCAACGCTGACAAGGATTCGCCCAACTCGTATAACTTGACGTGGATTCTGGCAGAGACTTGGTATTTCGCTGGTATTCAGTGCAATGGCCCGCGCGACAAGTCCCAGAACCTGATCATGGTCGATGACGAAGTCGTGCCTTTTCCGGCGGATCAAGTGCCGGTGGTCAAGTCGGCTTGCGTCAACATGGAAAAATCGATCGCGTACTACGTCAAGATCCGCGACTGGAAGGGCCAGCGGACCAAGGGCGACGACGGTAAGCCGATGGACAAGACCGAAGAAGCGGCGTGGTCGGCGATTCTAGCCGCTGAGCAAGTGCTGTCGGCCCGCGCGGCGTTTCCGGTCGGCGATCCGGATCGCGTGCTGTCGATGTCGCTGCCGGAGATTCGGCCGTCGAGCAAGCAGGACGATGCCGATCTCAAGTTGGCTGAGGCCTACAAGGAAGTGGTCAAGGTCAAGCCGCTCAAGGTTGATCCGCTGGGTGTGCAGTGGATTCTGGCTGCCGATGGCTACGTGGCTCAGGCCGACAAGTTCATCAACAAGGAAGACCCCAAGCGTGCCGAGAAGCTGTCGCTCAAGGCCGCGGAGTTGCTGTACAAGAATCGGCACTTCGACCCATGGAAAGAAGGCGCGACCCCGAGTACGCCGCCTGAGTTCTGGTCGGCACGGCTGCGGTTCGAGACGATCCTCAAGAAGTTTCCGGGCACGAAGGCGGCCGAAGAGTCGCTGAAGAACCTGGTGACGAGCTACAACATGGAGCGCGACATCGAGGCGCTGGCGACGGTCGTCGACAAATACAAGGGTTCACTGGACGTCACCGTGGTCGACAAGATCGACCAGACCATCAAGGGCATCAAGTTCAATGCGCTCAGCGAGCGGGCGTTTGCGATGTTCAAAGACGCCGAGGCAGTGGAGAAGACCGCGGGCGGCGTGGCCAACCCCGATGAAGCGGGCAAACAACTGGCGACCGCGCGCAAGAAGTACGTCAAGGCGGCCATCGACTTTCGCAAGGTGCGCGAAGATATTTTGGCGATCAAGTCGATTCCGGAAGCAGAGCGCGTGCACACGATCCGCACCGTGTTGCTCAACTCCGTGCGCGCGTATTACCGCGCCGAGCAGTGGGACGACTGCGTCAAGGTGCTCGGCGAGGCGGAAGATTTGTTGCGCGCCTGGAAACCGACCGGTGCCAAGGAGAAGAGCGAACTGGTCAAGGCGCTTCAGGAAGTCTTGGAAATTCGAGCAGACTTGAACTACAAGTTCTTCAAGATCGAGGCCACGATTGCCGACTTCGTGCTGCTGTACCAGAACGACTTGAACGGCGCCAAGGCCGACTACTATCTGAAGACCGCGGCGCAAATGGCGTTCTTCAACTCGAACTGGGACAAGGCGAATGAACTCAACAAAGAGATCATCGCCCGCTACGAGAAGTCGACCGACCTCAAGAAGCAAGAGACCGTGCGCGACGCCGTTTGGCAACTGCAGGTCATCCAGAAGTCGCGCGGCGACATCAACAAGCAAATTGACGCGCTGGAAGGCTTCATCGCCCGCTACCAGAACGAGAAGGCGGCGAGCGCCAAGGTGTTCAAGGCCTTGGGCATGATTGCCGAGATCTTCGAGTCGCGCGGCGACAAGGTCGCGGCGGTCAAGATGTACAACCGCATCATCGAGTCCTTCACCAAGGGCGGCTTTGAGAAGAACGGTGGACCAGAAGCATCTGCAGCTGCGCAGTCGACGTTTAACCTGATGAAGCCGCGCTACGACGGGTTCTTGGCGACCAAGCTGGTTGAAAACACCAAGCTACCGGCTGCCAAGCGGATGCCGGATCTGCAGAAACAAGTCAAGGCGATGATGGACGTGCTACTGGGCCCAGAGGTCAAGTTCAAGGCGCCCGATGGCTCCGAAGCGACCGAGCGCTGCGGCAACTGCCCGTTTGGCAACGCCCAGTGCCGAACGGCGGTGTGCAAGCCAGACGTCAAGATCAACGGTCTGTACGACGAGTACATGGCGGCGGTTGCGGTGTTCCAGTCTCAGAACTGGTCTTACGCCTCCTTCTTGATCCGCGCGCGCATGCTGAAGCACTTTGCCCGCACCATCTACGATGCGCCGCGACCGCCGGACATGTCCGACGAGGAAGTCGAGGCTTACGAAGAGTTCCTGGAGAAGCTGGGCAAAGTGTTCGAAGACCGCGCGATCAAGTCGCTGCAGCTCGCTCTCAACGACGCGGAAGCCAAAGGCGTGGTCAACCAGTGGGTGACCGAGCTGCGGTCGGAGATGAACAAGTACAAGCCCAAGGATTACCCGCTGCTGCGCGACGAGAAGCGCGCGGAGCTCAATCCGTCCGGCACTTTGCCGCAGGTTGAGAAGGAGCTCCGCTGATGAAGACGCTCCGCAACCGCTTCCTCACTTTCTCGATCGGCAGCCTTGCGCTGACTGGCTTGGCTTTGGCCGGCTGTGGCGGCCCCGAAAAGGTCGACCCGATCCTGCCCAAGGCCCCAGAAGAGAAGCCGAAAGAGGAAAGGCCGCCGGAAGAGAAGCCGCCCGAGCCGCCGTCGGCCGACAAGCCACCTGAGCCACCCAAAGAGGCGCCAGCCGCGGTGGCGGAGACGCCTGCTGAGCCGACGCCCACGGACAAGCCCGCGGATGACAAAGCCAAGGCTGCAGAGAAGCCGGTCGACGATGACAAGGATGATCGGCCGGCCGATGTCAAGTTCACCAGTTCGCCGGCCGAAGTGCTGCTTGCCGAAGGCATTGGCTTTCTCAACGACAACAACCTCAACGATGCGAACCAGCGGCTGCTCAATGTGGTCAAGCAGGATCCAAAGTCAGCGACGGCGTTCTACAACTTGGCGCTGTGCCAGTACCGCATGGGTTCTGACGAAGACGCGGTCCAGTCGGCCAAGAAGGCCGTCGAGATCAACCCCAGTTTTGCCAAGGCTGCCATACTGCTCAGTGTGTTGCACATGCGTCGCAACGAGACCGGGCCGGCACTGCAAGTCATTGTCGAGGCGCTGCAGAAGCGGTCGGGCGACGTGATGCTGCTGGGGGCCAAAGCGCGGGCGCAGGTTGCGGGCGGCGAGTACACGGCGGCGCTGGATACCTGCATCGCGGCACTGCGCCTGGACCAGTCCAATCCGGAGATGATGCGCTACTTGGCCGAGGCCTACCTCGGTTTGGGGCGCGAAGGTCTGGCCAAGCTGGCACTGACGCGGGCCTATGCCATCTACATGGAAGACGTCGTCGCGGAGACCAAAGACGCTGCTGCGCCAACCGGACCGGTCAAGACGCAGTACGAAGCGCGGGTTCAGCAAGGCGGCGGCTCATGGCGTGGCACGGGCGCAGAAGCCCTGACCCGCGACGCTGGCCTCGCGCACATCTATTACCTCTACGGTCGCCTGTCGATGAAGGCCGAAGACTGGGAGACCTCGCGCGACCACTTCAAGAAAGCGGTTGGCTACCGGGCAGATTACGCAGAAGCCTGGAACAACTTGGGAATTTGCTGGATCGTCGCGCGCAAGGGCGAAGAAGCGGTCGAGTCGATCAACAAGGCCCTCGAGCTACAGCCGACATTCTTGGAAGCGCGGATCAACTTGGGCAGCGCGTGGCGGGTGACCCGCGACCCGGACAAGGCCAGCAAGGCCAAAGTCGCTTACGAGGTCGCGCTCAAGCAGGACCCCAAGCGGCCCGACGTGCACTTCAACTTGGGTATTCTGTACCTCGAGAACAAGATGCCCGACGTCACTTCGGACGAGTCGCGCTACCAGAAATCGATCGAGTACCTCAACGCGTATAAGGAGCAGCGCGGGCCCACGCCCGATCCGAAGGATCCGATCGAGAAGTATCTCTCCGATGCCAAGTTGTTCCTCCAGCAAGAGCAGACAAAGCGTCTCAATGCCGAGAAGGCGTCCAAAGAGATCGACGAGGACAAGAAGAAGAAGGACGAGGCCAAAAAAGCCAAGGAATCCGAGGACGCTGCCAAGAAAGAAGTCGACGACGCCAAGGCTGCTGCCGACGCGGCCAAGAAAGCCGAAGAGGACGCCAAGAAGGCTGAGCAAGACCGCAAGAAGGCCGAGGAGGCGCCCAAGACCGAGACGCCGCCCGCGCCGCCGCCGGATGGCGCAACGCCGCCTGTCCCGCCGCCAGATGGAGGAACGCCGCCCGCACCCCCGCCTGAAAAGACGGAGGAGCCTGCGCCGCCGCCTCCGCCGCCAGAAAAGAAGGAAGACCCGGCACCTGCACCGCCCGCGCCTGCTCCAGATCCGGCGCCTGCGCCCGCGCCCGCGCCGGACGAGCCGCCACCGCCACCGCCGCCGTAGCCACGGCAATTGGGAGGATCCGATGCGAACCTGGACGATTCTGGCCATCCTGATCAGCAGCCTGACGATCGCGGCTGCGGCCCACGCAGTCGAGCGCGACAGCAAGGTCAAGGGCAAGGGCAACGGCAATATCCGCGTCAACGACGCCGACAAGGGTGTCGAAGAGCTCGACCTGCAGAATATCGAGGGCCGGATCTACAAGCCCAGTGTGTTCTATGTGTTGGCCCGCAGCGAAGTCGCCTACAGTGGCCTGGAATTTCGCCAGAATTTCTTGGACCGCATCGTCAAGGGCGCGCTCAAGCGGCCATTTTAGACAGAAAATAGGCTAGCGACCGAGTTTGCGATTCAACTCGCGCAAGACTGCCGCTGGCACGAGCGGCGTCACGTCGCCGCCCAAGCTAGCGACTTCACGCACTAGATTCGATGACACGAAGAAGTGCGACTTCTCAGTCATTAGAAACACGGTTTCAAGCTGCGGCAACAGCAGGTTGTTCATCGTCGACAGCTGAAATTCGTACTCGAAGTCGGCCACGCCGCGCAGCCCACGCACCACCGCCGAAGCGCCGTGGCGGCGTGCCGCCTCTACCATCAGCCCTTCAAACGTCACCACCGTCACCCGTGACTCGTGGCTGAACACTTCCTCGATGAGCGCCTTGCGCTCGTCTAGCGTAAACATCGCCTTCTTGTTGGCATTTTGTGCCAATGCCACCACGACTTTGTCGAACACGCGCAGGCCGCGCTCAATCAGGTTGATGTGCCCAATGGTCATGGGATCAAAAGACCCTGGGTAGAAGGCGGTGCGCAGCGGGCGCAGGACGTCGGTAGTCAAGGCAGTCCTCGGGTTGGGCGGCTAATTACCGCTGGGATCACGGTGTTTCCATTCACTCGGCAACCGCGGGGCTTCCCACAAGTCGCGCAACAGCTCGCCAGGCGGTTCCATTTCGCCGCCAGCGCCGGGCATGACATCTTGGCCAAACTCCAGCTCGCCTTTTTCGCGTGCTTGGCGCTCCTCGATCTCTTGGGCTTTGCGGTACTGCTTTTGCTTGGACTCGCTCATCTTGTCGGCGGTCGCGCGCACCTTCATCTTGTTAGTGCCAAAGCGGAATGTCAGCCACAACAGAAAATTCGTCGGGTGAAAGTGGAACAGGTGCCCATCCCACGCGCCTTTGGCACCATCGACGCCGATGTGGGTCGCCACTTCCTGATTGAGCCAGATGTACGGCAGTTGGCGCCGAATTTGCGCGGCAAACAAGTGCGTAGACCATCCACCTTTGGGATCTTTGAGCAACGCTTCGATGTCCTTGGCCCGACCCGCCCAGTCCTGGGCCTTGGACAGCGACTTGAACCAGTCGACTTGATCGCTCCACTCAGAGACGTGAAAGGTGATGGCTTTGCGCATGCGGGCAATCGCATCGTTGTCGCCGGGCATGGTCTTGTAGAAGTCGACGACCTGATCGCCGGAGATGCGGGTCCCGGCGTCTAGAAAATCGCGGGTTTTGCGCTTGCGCCGTCCACCTGCTTCGGGCAGTACGGCGCGCAGTAACTCTTCGTCGTCGCACATCAGGTCGTCAGACGGATCTGGATTGGCTTCCGCCCAGTACGGTGCATGGTCGCCCAACAAGTCGACAAACTCTTTCCAGGCGCCGTCGCTGAACACTTCGATGTGGACCAACGGTGTCTGATTTTCGGGGTCACCAAACTCGCCGACGCGACCGATCATCTCGCCGACTTTGACGTCGACTGGAAATTTGTCTTCAAATAGGGCAACCCGGCCATCGGCCAATGCCTCCATGTTCTTGCCAGACTCGAGAAACAGGGTGTCATCCTCGGATTTCTTGTCCTCTTCCTCATCTTCTTCGCCCTCGCGCTTGGCCTTTTGCTTGCCGGCCTTGACCTCGGCTTTGCCCTTCTTTTTGTCCTTGTCTTTCTGCTTGGTTTCAGCAGCCGCGGTGGCCATGGCCGCGGCCAGCTCGGCAGCATCGTCTTCGGCTTTTTTGCCGGCGAGCTTGAGGCGCAGCAGGTGGACCCAGTCTGGAGCAATCAGAAAGCGATCGTCATCGGGCAGCTTGGGGTTGTGCAGCAGCGCCATGGCTTCGGTCTGGTCAACCGTCGCGTCGAACGGCAGCAGGTGCATGTACAGCGACCAGAACTTGAAGCGCCGGCTCGCTGGGTCGGTGTCGTCGATTGCGATCTCGTGGCGCAGGACCACGAAATTGTTGCTGCCAAAGCCCGGATAGGGATCGCCCGGCTTGCTGGTCTTGGCAGCCACGACACGCCCCGGAAACATCGCCAACACCGGTTCGCCCCGCCTGGTGTGCAGGTGCACGCCGCCGTGCCACTGCCCATTCTGGCCGATTGGAAAATAGCCGCCTGTCACCCCGCCCGGCGGATCCTCGGTGTTGCGGTAATAGACCTCGGCCAGCTTGTGCACTTCGACTTCGGTGTATACCGTGTCGACATTCTTGGGTTTGCCGTCTTTGGCCCGCTCGAGCACCAGTGGAAAAGAATTGGCCTGCCGGTTGAGATCGGCGATCAGGCGCGTCCACTCAAAGCCAGGTCCTGGATCGATCTTTTGGGCGTTGAGGTGAAAGTGACCAAAAAGGCCGCATTTTTCGAGGTCGATCTCGGTCTGTTCGAGCATGACCTGTTTGTCGGGCCCGATCGGCGGCATCAGCTGGATCTTGGTGAAGCGCTGCTTGAGGCCTCGCAGCAGCTTGACCAGCGCGTCGTACTGCGCGTCGGTGTAGCCCAGCGAGCGCCACGGTTCGCCGTTGATGGTCGCTTCAAAGACCCGGCGCACGCCTTGCGAGCCCGTCACTTTGGTGTCGCCGGTCATCTTGACCAGCATGCAGTTCATGTCGATGCCGATGGTCCAGTGGTTGGCATCCTTGAGCGTGTTCTCGGCGCCGCCGCCGTGCGAAGCTTGGCGGACCGGATCGGTGCCCTGGTAGATGACCCCATTCCAGTCGATCATGAAGTGGGTCGAGAGCTTGCGGCTGAGCAGGACCCGGTAGCAGGTGGCGGCATCTGGGGTGATGTCGGCGTGGATCAGCACGCCCTTGACCACGTCCTGTGCTTCTTCGACGGTCTTGACGGGCTCTACCGATTTAGGTTTGCGGCGGTCTTCGATGATCGACGTGCCCGAGTCATTGGTGTGCCGCGAAAAGTCCCAGGCCGGATCGTCCTTGAATGTGATGCAGTTGGCCCCGTCGATGACGTGCGGTTCACCACCCACGATGATGTAGTTCTTGCAGCCGGCCGGCAAGTTCAGGTTCTTCATGCCCGAAGCGATGTTGGCGTCGGCTTGAGCGATCTGGATTTGCTGCATGGTCCCTTGTCTGGCCCTGCGCCGTGGGCAATGACAGAGCGCTACGATACCAGCGTGCGGCGGGGCGCGGCAATCAGGGCCCCCGGTCCGCGACGGGGCACTTGCCGCCCGCGCACTTGGCATGGTAGCGCGCCATCGTTTGGCGTTGCCAAGCCCGCCACTTCTTGAGCGCCGCAGTCTGGTCTGGGTACTTGCCGCAGTCGAAGCGCCGCCGTTCGTGCGCGTCGAGCTTCAGATCGTACGCCGCACAGGCGCCTTCTTTGGCGAGTATGACTTTGGGCCCGGCGTCGTCCAAGGCAAACACCGCGCCGTCTTTGCCGAAGCCAAACAGGTAGCGTCGCGCCAATTCGGCTTGAAACAGCGACTCGCCCTGGATCCGGTCGGCGTCATAGTGGACCCCCATCGCGTCCAACACCGTCGGCAGCAAGTCGACGTGCGAGGTCAGGCGCGAGTCCTGCTTGGGGGCGAACAACGCGGGTTGCCACAGCACCGCTGGCGTCTCGAGATTTTCTTCGAACACAAAGAATGGATGGGACCAATTGCCCTCGTGCTGGCCAAAGGCTTCGCCGTGATCGCCGACCAGGACCAGCACCGTGGTCTTGTCGAGGCCTTTGGCGACCAAGTGCTCGTAGATGCGCTTGATCATGTTGTCGAGCAGCCACAGGTTGTTGAGGTACTTGTCCATGGTGCGCGCCGAGGCATAGCGCCGGTAGGCCGGGCCATAGTCGGCGTAGTCCCAATGGGCGACAAAACTGTAGTACACGGCGGCAAACGGCTTGGCGCTCTTGTCGATCTTGCTCAAGAAGTGGTCGACAGTAGCTGGCTCGTCACGCGACAGGCCCTGAACCAGCGCCGTCTTGGCGACCGGGACGTCGTCATAGCCTTGCACGTCCTTGATGCCGGAATTGAGCAGAAAACCCTGCGGAAAGTAGTAGTTGAGCTTGCCCGGTGTCACGAAAAAGCCCGCATAAGTGGGGCCAAGCCAGCTCGCCAAAGACGGAAAGCCCAGGTCGCGGCGGGTAGCGAACCCATAGGTCGTCGGGTTGGGATACAGCCCCGACAGCTGCGACACGATTGAGATTGCCGAAGAATTGGCTGTGGAGTGATGCCGTTGCAGCTGCCAACCTTGGCTCGCCAGTTGGTTGAGGAACGGCATGGGCGGCTTGTCGGCCGGCGTCGTTTTGCCCATCGCGTAGCGCAAGCCCGTGCTCTCCAGGATGATCCAGACGACGTTCCATTGTGTGCCAGAAGGCTTGGGGAGCAGCTTGCGGACATTGGCGCCAGGCCGCACCAGCGCCGGATCGGCCATGCGCAAGCTGCCATCAGCCGTTGCGGAAGCTTCACGGGCCGCCGGGACGGCGTCGTCGTCTTCTACAGGTGCCCCGCCATCTGCAGCGTGGGCATCGGTCTTGGCTGCCTTGGCAGCGGCGCGGGCCGTGGCGCGCGGCGCGGCAACGGCACTGGCCGTGGCACTGAACTGTCCCAGGACGTCGCCGGCGAAAAACCACAGCGGGGCAGCCAGTTGCAGATGCGGAATCGCTTGGGGTAGGTCAGGCGCGCTCAGTTGGCGGGCGACCCCTGAGGCGGCCAGCCAAACCGCCACGGTCCCGCTTACCACGCGCAGGCCAGGCGTCCACGGAGGCCGCCAGCGAGCGATGCCCAGCAAGACACCAAAGACGACAGCCGCCACCGCACTTTGGGCCAGTTGGTCGAGGCGGGCATGGGCAATTGCATCACCGCCTTCTCCGCTGCTCATGCTGTCGCGCAGGAAATGCACCGTGATGGCTTGATGCGCCGACAGACCGACATCGAGGTGCGCGACGCCAAACAGGCCACAGAGCACCAGCAGGGCCGCCGCGCAGCTGCCGACGACCATGGTCGGCCACGCCGGTCGGCAGGACCGCAGCGGCGACACGGCCAGACCGACCGCGGCTGCGACCACGGCGGCCACGGCGACGTCGGTCCACGCCGGCCGGGCCAGCAGCACCGCCGCTCGCCACATGGGCGTGGCGTCATCGAATTCGGCTGCAGTCGCCAGGCCCAGGCGCAGCCGGTACAGGAGCGCCGAGGCAAGCATGCCCAAAAATGCTCCGGACGCCCACAACGTGGGCAACTGGGACGGCACCGGAGCGGGGGCAACCGGTGCATCGGTCATGGGGGCAGGCTGGGTCATCGGCAATTGGGGGCGTTGGCCCGCCGGAAAGGTACGCTGTCGTGGCGCTTCTGTCACGATACCCGGGGTGCCGCGATCCCCCGCTTTGAGCGCGTCTCTGTGTCACTGCGTCGCTTCTCTCGCTGCGGCGTACCAGAGTACGCCTCACTCTTTCAGCTCCTTGTTCCATGTCGAGCGCAGCAAGCAACCCAGCACTGCGCATCTCAAATCGAGGGCCGCGGGAGATTTCTGTGGGGAATTTGGGGGTGCGGTCGGTGAGCTGGGCTTGACGCCACGCCGCAGCAGCGCAAAATGCCGCGCCATGCGACCAGCTGCCTATCGCCATCTCCTCTTGTGTTGTGCTGTCACCCTGTCCCTGTGCGCGGTTCCGGCGACCGCTGCAGGATTGGGCCCGCTCTCGCCTGACCAGCGAGCCATCCTCTGGGGAACGGCTGAGGATCCGGCGCCAGAAGAACTGGGCGGCATCAACGATGACTTCAAGGGGCGACACTACGTCGCTGGCGACGAATTCCGGCTGCACCTCTTCGCGCCCAAGCTGCGCGGTCTGGGCGGCGGGTACCTCGGCGTTGGCAGCGATCAGGCCTACGTCTTTATCGGATGGGCGCGACCCGAAATCGCTTGGCTCACCGACTACGACCCGCTGGTGGTGTCACTACACCAAGCGTACCGGGTGTTCTTTCTGGCGTCGCCGACCGCCGACCAGTTTCTCCAGTGTTGGTCGGCGGCCAACAGCAAGGCATCTGTGGCGCTCTTGCGCGAAAAACTCACGGGTCAGGCCCAAAAGGGCGCTGTTGCCGCGTTTCAGCAAAGCCGGGGCCTGGTCGCACTGCGGCTGGCCAAAGTCAAGCGTGGCCTGAAGGCCGCCGGTGAGCCTGGGTTTTTGGACGACGACGCGGCTTACCAACACATCCGCACGCTCCTGCAGACCGATCGCATCCGGCCATTGTCCGCCAACTTGCTGGCCGACAAGGGCTTGGCCGGTGTCGCGGCCGCGGCGACCAAGCTCGGCGTGCCCATTCGCGGCTTGTACCTCTCCAACGCCGAAGAGTACTGGTCGTATACGCCCCAGTTCCGCAAGAACATCGCAGGGCTGCCGTTTGGCGATGGCGCAATGGTGTGGCGAACGCTGTCAGGTTTCAAGAAGAACGGCGACTACTGCTACCATGTTCAGACCGCGGTCAGCTTCGTCGGCTACTTGCGCCACAAAGTATCGAAAGTGTTCGGAATTATGCGCTGCGGCGACAAAAAAGAAGAGGACAGCCTGAAGTTGCTGTACACCGATCGCGTGCCGGTGCCCCGTCTCGTCAAACGCAAAGGCTAAGCCGGCTTAGTGTCGCCAAAAAACCAACCTGCGTCAGGACACATCAAGACCACCAATCTCCCTAGTTCACCGTCAGAATAAATTCTGCACCTACAGGT
>CANMNA010000027.1 GCA_947499075.1 Myxococcales bacterium | reverse complement strand
TAAATTCCCCACAGAAATCTCCCGCGGCCCCCAATTTGAGATGTAGATCAAGGAACAAGGAGCTGAAAGAGCGAGGCGTACTCAGGTACGCCGCAGCGAGAGAAGCGACGCAGTGACGCAGAGATGCGCTCAAAGTGGGGAATCGCGGGCCAGCCAACCGGTTGTCAGCGCCGGGCTACATGTGCGACAACCTTCGCTACGGCGAGGGCCGAGGTCTGGGGGAGGCCAGCGCGCATGGTTTGCACAAGTCTCAGCCGTGCAACGGCTTTATGTCGTAGGATGGGTCCAATGTGGACCGCGTCACTGGCGCTTTCGGTCGTTTCAGCGACCGCTTGGGCGGACGATCCGCCGCCACCACCGCCAGCGGTAGCCGATACGCCGCCACCGCCGCCGGTTGCACCGCCGCCGCCAGTCGCAGCGCCGCCGCCAGTCGCAGCGCCACCAGCAGCGCCCGCGCCAGCACCGCCAACGGTGACGCCAGCTCCAACGGTACCGACCGCACCGGTTGCGGCACGTCCGCCAGCTGCTGCACCGGCCAAGCCTGCGGTGCCGACAAAGGCCCTAGACCCATTTAGCAAAGACCGCGGTACTGAGCCGGCAGGCGCAGGCAAGGTTGCCAAGGCGGCGGCAAAACCCAAGATTCGGCGCTTCATCGAAGGCGAACTCGCCAACGTCGGTGCAATTGGTCTGGTGCCGTGGCAAAACCGCTTCGGTCTAACCTTTGGTATCGAACGCATCGGCGACATCTACTACGCCGCGGCGACGCCCAACATCAACTACTCGACCGAAATCGCCGATCGAGAATTGTCATTGAACTTTGGTATCCCGACCCGTGTTCAGCTCATCGACACCCGCAAAGTTGTCCGCTGGGACAATCTTGGCCAGTTCCGCAAAGAGGACTGGGACGAAGCCACAGATTTCGCACAGATTATCCGCGGAATTCAGTACGGCGGCAAAGAGGACCGCATCTACCTCGATGTCAACGCGTTCAAGGCCAGCTCGCTCGGGCATGGCACGATCATGAAGCGGTACAACCCGAACCTGAACCTGAACTTGCGTCAGGTCAGCGCTGAGTTTGACGGGTTTATGGACTACGGCGGCGGTGAATTGTTCGTCAACAACGTCACGCGGCCCAACATCTTGGGCGGATTGGTGTTTATCAAACCGTTGTCCATTATCGATCGCGACAACTACGTGATGCGGTCGTTCTCGATTGGCGCAACTGTCGCAGCGGATCTTGACGCGCCGCTGCGCAACCGCTTGGACTTCGACGACGTCGACAACGACGGCCGCCGCAGCGAGTACTTGGTCGACCAGAAATCGTTCAAGCCGTCGTATGTTTCCACCAAAGTCGTGGCCTTTGGCCTCGACACCGAGATCAAGCTGGTGGACACCAAGACGACGGACTGGAAGACCTACCTCGACTACTCGTTCTTGGCCAGCGGGCTGCCGACCAACAAGAACGATCCGCGCTGGGACACCGACGCCAGTCGCACCGGCGTCAAGGGCGTCATGTCCTCGGGTCTGGCATGGGGCCATCTGCTGCGCCTCAACTTTGGCGACGACCCCGTGCACGCCTTGCGGCTGCGCACCGAAGTGCGCCGCTATGATCAGAACTACTTGCCGTCGTATTTCGACACCATGTACGAGATTCAGCGCGTACAGTACCGCATCGGCGATCGCATTCTGGATCCCAACGGCACCAAAATTCAGCAAATTTTGGGCAGAGATCCGAAGGCAAACGGTGGCGCCAAGGTCTATGGCCTGTACTGTGAGGCGTCGTGGAAGATCGCTGAGTATTTCGCGATGGCCGTGGCGACTGAGTTCAACGACCTGATGCCCGACAACAACTTCTTTGTCCACTTGGAATTGCCTCAAGTTAAGAATATCCAGTTTTTGGCGACTTTTCACCGACGATCGTCCAAGTCGCCTGGAGATCTGTTTTCGCTGCAATCGACGACGCGCGACATCTTCATCCTGAAAGGTCGCTACCGGGTGTTCGACTTTTTTCACATCAATGTCGAGGCGTTGACACCTTACGGCATTGGTCCGGACAGCTTCTTTGCCAACACCATCGACATGAACATCAACGCGGAGCTTGGTTTCGGCTACGGCAGCGGCAAATAGCTGTCCCTGAACCACAATTGAGGTGATCCATGCGCAAGATACTGCTGATTTCGGCGACGTGCGGCCTAATCGTGGCAGCCCAGGGATGCAGTGCCTTGGAAGCTGCGGGCGAAATTACCTTGGGCGCGGAGACCAAGATCCCCAAGTTTTCGACGGACATCAAGTGGCCCGGCGTCGACCAACTGCTGGGCAACGCGTTGACGTCGGCAACGGGCGGCGACAAGGCCCCGCCGGGCCTGCCCAAGAGCCTGGGATCGGCGACGTTGGCCCACGTGCAAGGCATCATGACCATTGACGGTCAGTGTGAACGCGCGGTGATGGTGCCTGCCGTAGCCTCCAAGGCGGCAGATTCACTTATCAAGAACTTGCAGTTCAACGTGACCAACTGCGGCGACCCCAACCGGTGCATCGAGCAATGTCAGGGCTTCCGTGGCATGAAGATGGAAGCCCGGGTCCAGTTCCAACTGCTCAATGAGAAGAATGCTAAGCAAATCAAAGAGAACTTGAGCAAGCAAACCGATCCAGCCGCCATCGTGCAGATCCGGGCGCAGTTTACGCAGCTCGACTACTACGAGCAGAAACCCAACGGCAAGCCGGGCGAGAAAGTGTCGATCACCAAGCTGTTCTCGAATTCGGAGATGGGCTTGTCTTCGTCAGGCGGTGGCGACGACACGGTCATCGTCGAGCAGCGCTTCATCGGCAAAATCTCCAAGACCACGCCGCAGCGGTTTGAGATCGACCAGAACGCGCCATTTACCAAGAAGACCAAGCAGGCTGTCATCAACGGCGAGACCCTGTGGATCGAGATTTTCCAGCGTCTCTCGATTCCGCAACAGAACTTGTACGCCATTACGCTCGGCGGCGGCGGCGTTGATCTGGAGCTGCAGCCCGAGTTTGTGGTCAGCGCCGTCAAAGTCGCCAAGAGCGCACTGTAGCGATCGCGTCACGGCAGCACAGTCGCGGGGGAGGAATGCATGGGGTGGAAGATGTATGAGCAGACCAACGGGCTGCGCGCCGCCATTCGCGCTTTGACGCTCGCGGTCGCCGTCCAGGGTGCGGTCGCATGCGAACCGTACTTCGATCGCAAGGCAGTGGATGCAGGCACAGTCGATGCGGCTGCGACCGTCGCCAACAACTTTGCCGGCGCAGGTGTCAACGGTGCGTGCAAAGTAGCCACGGACTGCCGCCAAGGCTTGACCTGTGACGGCGGCAAGTGCTTGGCCAAACCCGTCACCCCAGAGAACGGCAAGTGCCTGTTGGCCGAAGAGTGCCAAGTCGGCTTGCACTGTAGCTGGGCGGGCTTTTGTACCGCGCAACCCGCAGGCACTGGCGCAGCCAACACCGCCTGCGAAAAGACCGCTGACTGCGGCAAAGCCATGTTTTGCAAGTTGGGCGCCGTCGCTACTTGTCCAGCCGGAGCTGCGTCCTGCGGCGTGTGTGTGGTAGCAGATGCTGCCAACGTCGCCCCAGAGGGCGAAGAGTGTACGTCTGCTGCCCAGTGCCCGCCGAGCATGACGTGCGAATCGCTCGGTCTTTCAGGAACCTGCAAGATAGCTGTCGGGCAAAGCGACCTCGGCAGTAAGTGCACGAGCACCAATGAGTGCAGGCGCGGCTTGACTTGCTCGCCCGCCCGCAAGGAGTGCGTCCCCGGCAGCATCTTGCTCAACCCTGACCTGTATCCTGGCGTTGAGTGCGCAGACGCGGCCGAAAACAAGGCTCCCTTTGGCGCAATCGTCTCGGTTCCAAGGTCAGGCGCTAGCCAAGACTACTACGCCATGCCGTTCCCGTCAGACATTCACAAGAAAGGCGGCACCTTGGACCTGACCGGGCATCCACGCCCTGGCGTTGGCGTGATGGGCTTTGACGCTGTGGATCGCGTCGCCGAGTCGATGGCCGCAGACATGACCGGATGGGGCATCACCACTGGCGCTTACATGCGATTTACGCGGACGATCGACCCGGCGTTGCTCAAGACGGTGCCGCAAGTCCCCAAAGAGCAAGCCACGCTTCGGTTCGTCAATCTCAAGACCGGCGCTGACGTGCCCCTGGGCACGCTCGATGCCAAGGAGCCGTCTCTGTCGCCGATGTTTCACGCCGAGCGCAACAAGTACATTTGCCGCAACTGGCTGTTTGTCCATTCCCGTTGGTCCGAGTTGTTGGACACCAACACGCCGTACGCGGTTCTCGTCACCGATGGTGTGCGCGAGGCGTGCGGCAACGGCAAGTGCGAAAAGGCCTTGGGCGAGACCACCCTGTCCTGTGCCAATGACTGCAATGCGGAGGGCAAAGACACGCTCAAGCCAGCCGCCTCGCTGCCCGCGCCGCAGAAAGGCAAAGACATGGACGCACTGCTCGGCGACGCCAAGCCGGCCGACGTCGCGTTGGTGGCCGCCTGGAACGCATACGCGCCGTTGCGCACGTTCCTCAAGGCCAACCCGGCGGTCAAGCCGATCACCGCTGCCGTGTTCACGACTCAGGACAGCCGCGCGATGACCAAGATGGTCTCCGATCTGGTCAACGCAGCTGCCAAGCCGACGTTTGCACCTGATGGCAAGCCAGTAGTGTGCGGTCCCAATGTGAAGTCGCCCTGCGCCGATGATGCTTGGGCGACCTCGACTTTAGGCAAGCTTGGCACGCCCGACCCGCGTGGCTGCCCGCCCAACGCCGACAAGCTGGCGTACTACGAAATTCACGCCAAGATGATGATGCCGGCCGTACAGAACGGCAAAAGGCCCTACCTGACGTACACCAAAGCGTCGGAGAAAGTGCGTGAAGGGGCGATCAACGTCGACAAGGACGGCAAGCCATTGCTCGTTGACTACGAGAAGGTGTGTGTCGCGATTACAGTGCCCAAGGCAGCCAAGCCGCCCGCCGGGTGGCCGCTCGTCATCTTTGGCCACGGCACTGGCGGGTCGTTCCGATCCGGGGCTGAAGCGATGGGGGCGGCGATGGCCAACCCGGCGCTGACGGGCAGTCCGGTGGGCATTGCGACCATTGGCTTTGACGCTCCCATGCATGCAAACCGGCGTGGCGCTGACAACTTGGGCAAGCCGGTGACGACTGATCCCGGTCCGTTGTTCTACAACTTTGCGAACCCAGCAGCAGCAAAGGGCAATTTCTGGCAGGGTGCCAGTGACAAGCTCACACTGTATCGGTTCGCAACCGTGTTCGCCGGCGAAGACGCGCCCCCGAGCGTCAAGTTCACTTTTGATGCCGCCAATTTGATTTTCATGGGCCACTCGCAGGGCTCTTCCACTGGACCCATGGCGGTGCCGTACATGAAGGGGCTCAAAGGCGCCGTATTCTCAGGCTGCGGTGGCTCACTGACTTACGGCTTGCTCGGCAAAAAGAAGCCAATCGACGCGTCGGTCGGCATGCAGATCGGCATTCAAGACTTGGGCACCGACCCCTCGCACCCGGTCTTGAACCTGCTGCAAAACTACTTTGAAGCGTCGGACCCCGTCATCTACGCGCCGTTGATGAACTTTGCGCCGGTTCACCAGCCGATTCACATGCTGCACACCCTCGGGCACGGCGACAGCTTCACGCCGGTGACAACCAGCAAGATCTTCGCGGCAGCCGCACACACCACGGTTGGGGTGCCAGCGACAGTGCCGACGTGGTTCGACAAGATGGACAGCTTGGCCGTGACCAACGCGGCGCTGCCGCTGATGAACAATGTCGGTGGCAAGCTGACTTCGGTGACGATTCAGGCCAAGAATGACGCAGCGAACAGCTTGTATGCCAAAGCCTACGACGGCCACTTCGTCGCGTTTAACGACAAGACCATGATCACCCAAGTCCTGCGTTTTCTGGGCTCTTTGGTCAAGGGCACGCCGACGGTCGAAAAGTAAGACACTTTTTCGGCCAGCCGTCTGTCTGGCCGGCTCAATTCCCTTGTAACGCGACTCAGGGTACATTGCCGCGCGCGCTATCGGCGGGTGAGTCGTTGCCTGCCCGCCCATGCTCCCTCTTGATGCGCTTGTGGAGTGCCCTTCGCGATGTCGTCGGCGGCGATCGCCAAATCGACTCAGCCTCACTCGACCGTGGCGGTGCGCAGCAGCGCGATCGACTGGGTCTTGCGTGAAGTATTTTCGTTGCGGCGCGCAGACCGACCGGTGCTTGGGCAGCTGGCACCGCTTTTCGGCGTAGTTACCGCGGCGAGCGTGCTTGTTGCGACGTTTACCAAAACAGCCTTTCTTGAAAAATACGAAGTTCGCACGCTGCCCCTGATGTTTCTGGGGGCGTCGGCGTTTACTGCCGTCATCTCGCTGGCGTGGGTGGCCGTTGTTGAGCGATTGGACTTGCAGCGGCGGTTTGTCGGCTTGTTGGCCACCGCGATTGTCAGTTTTATTGCGCTGCACCTCGCCTACCCGATCGCGCCAAAAGCTTTTGCTCTTGCACAGTTGGTCTGGTGCACCGGCATCTCGCAGTTGATTCTGGTGCAGTCGTGGAACATGTCCTCGTCGCTGCTGCCGGGACGCCAGGCCAAGCGGCTGTTTCCGGTACTTGCGGCCCTTTCGACGCTTGGTGCAGCGGCGGGCGGCGGCCTGGTGACGTTGGGCCTCAAGGTCGTCGAAGCCAGGCACCTGATGTGGTTGGTGGTTGCGCTGTTGGTGTACCCGCTATTCAAGGTCCGCAAGCTGATCCGGGCGCTGCAGTGGTCCGGTGACGAACGCGAATCTGCCACGGAGTCGATGATCCTCATCGGCAAGAAAGACAAAGACAGTGGCGCTGCCACCACACCGGCTGCGGGCGGCAGTGACATCATCCGCGGGTTCCGAACGATTCTCGAAACGCCGATCCTGCTGCGCTTGGCCGGTTTGGTGTTCTTGCTCCAAGTGGCCTCGCTGATTATCGACTTTCAGTTCTCGACTGAGATGAAGCTCAAATTCTCGCGCAACGAAATGGCAGGCTTTCTCGGCACCTACTACGCGATAGCCAACTCAGTGGCGTTTTTCGTCGCGCTGACGGCCTCAGCGCGCATCGTGCGGGTGGTCGGCATCGGCATGGCCATTTCAGCGAGCGCCGTTTTCGTCGGCATTGGCAGCCTGTTCTACTTTTCGGCCGCCAGACTGCACCTCGGTAACCCGTTTTGGGCCATCGTGGCAACCTCGTTCCTCGAGCGGATTTTCCAGTTCGCGTTGACCCGCAACGCGATGCAAATGCTGGTTGCGCCGCTGGATTCCAAGAAGGGCGAGCGCGCCAAGACGCTCATCGATGGCGTGGTCTACCGCATCGCAACTGCGGGCACATCCGTAGCGCTGCTTTTCATTGCGCCCTCGTCGGCGACGCTGGCCTTGATGGCGCCGGTCACGGTGCTGGCGTGCGTGGGTGTGGTGCTGATCGGCCTGTCGATGAACCCGCACTACCGGCGGGCGCTGTTCGAAGGCCTGCGCGCCCGTCGGGTCGACTCTGATGTCGACCCGCAGACCCGGGCGTTGCTGCAGCGCTCGGCCACAGGCGAAGTGCTGCAGCGGCTGGCGTCGACGGAGAAGCGCGACGTGCTGGCGGCGCTCGACATCATCCGCGAGTCCAAGCTGCCGATGCAGGTCAACGATCTGTTGCCGATTGCGCGCAGCAACGATCCGGACCTGGCTCGGCGGTCGTTGGAGCTGATGAATGAGCTCGGCCTGCGACCAGAGCGGGCGTTGCTGCTCGGCTTGCTGCAAAAAGATCGCCCGGCCGCAGTGTTGCGCGAGTCGCTGCGGCTGCTCGACAACTACCCGGACACCGGGCTCCTGCCGTTGGTGACCACTTTTGTCCACCACGCCGACTTGGGCGTGGCACGGCTCGCGGTCATTTGGGTGCAGCGTGTCGGTGGCGAGGACTATGCCCAGACTCTCCACCAGCAACTCAAGACCGACATGCAGAGCGAGCACTCCGATCGGCGGGCGCGGGCAGCCTACATCTCGGGCGGCTATGTGCTGGACCCTGAGATCGATTTGGTGCGGATGGTCAAGGATCCGGCACCCGACGTGCGCGCCAATGCCGTTGTGTCGATGGGTCAAATTGGCGCGCTGGAGTACATTGACCCGCTGATTGACTGTCTGGCCCATGGAGATTTGGTGCCACAGGCCTCGGCGGCATTGCTGCGCTACGGGTCCACGCTGATCGCTGCGGTGCGGGACCGCCAAAAGCGCAAACCGCTCAATGTCCCGATTCAACTGCGGTTGTTGCGTATTGTCGAGCGGTTCGGCAACAAGGCGGCTGTGGCGTTCCTGATGGAACAAGTCGACAGCCCCGTGTCGGTCGTCCGCAACAACGCCGTGCAGTCGCTGTGGCGCATGGCCCGAGATCTGGAGGCGCCGCGCCCGCCGCAAGAGTGGATCAAGTCTAGGGTCATCTCCGAAATCGAAGCCCTCAAGCTTTTGCAGCGCATTGAAGTGGCTGCGCGCGGCCCGACGATGCGGCACATGTTTTTCGGTAGTGAACTTCATGCGTTGCGCTTGCAGGCCGAAATGCGGGCCTTCCGTTTGCTCGGCCTCTTCGAGTCGCGGGCGGCCTTTCACCGGGCCTATTTGCACTACCGCAGCGCGCAACAGCGGGTTCGCTCCAATGCGATTGAGTTGCTCGATCAGCACTTGACCGACGAAGAGATGAAGCCGTTTGTCGGCTTGGTAGAGCGCCTAGATGCGGCAAGCGCCATCGCCGACGCGACGTTGGTAGAGATGACTGGGACTGACCTGTCGGGGCTGCTGGCATCGACCGACCCGTGGCTGATTCGAGTGTGGCAATGGACCGAATTGCCGGAGGGCAAGCGCATGACCCGCGATCCGATGGACATGGTTTTTTTGCTCAAGGCGGTGCCGCTGCTCAGCGACCTGTCGGGTGAGCAATTGCTGCCCGTGGCTGACATCTTGCAGACCGTGCACGTCGAGGCGGGCGACTTGGTGTTCGCCGAAGGCCAGCCGGGCAATCACCTGTACGTGATTTTGGAAGGCGAAGTCGATGTGCTGCGCGGCACCGAGCAGGTGGCGCGCTTGGGGATCAAGGAATGCTTTGGCGAGATGGCGTTGCTGGACCAGTCGCCGCGGTCGGCTTCAGTGCGCGCCCGTGTCGACTGTGAGCTGCTCGCGATTGCCCGCGATGACTTCCAGGACCTGCTCGACATGCACCCGGCGCTGGCACGTGGCGTGATTCGGGTCATGACCCAACGCCTGCGGGTCGCCACCGAGCACGCGGCCGACGACAAGTGAGTGGCGAGCAGCAGGCCCAGCCCAAAGCGCGCGACAAGGTCGCGGGCCATCAGCTTGGCCAAGAGCTGCTGCCCGATCAGTCGCGCAAGTTGCTGCACGAGCTGCACCTGTTGACACCGCAGGGCGACTTGAACGCCGACGCACGGCGCAAGCTCAAGCAAATCAACCATCTCGTAGGGCTTCTGCGCCCAGCGTTGCTGCCCTTGTTCGGCGAGGCGCACGGCCCGACGGTCATCGACGCGGGTTCCGGTAATGGCTATTTGGGCTTTTTGCTGTACGAAATGGTGATCGGCCCAGCTGGCTTTGGCCAAGTGATTGCGCTGGAGACACGCGCGGAGTTGGTGCAGCGAGCGACAGAGCGTGCCGTGCGGTTGGGCTACACGAGAATCGAGGCGCTGCACACCAAAGTCGCGGAGTATGTGCCGCGAGTGACGGAAAGTGCCTTGGCAGTGACGGCGCTGCACGCGTGCGATACTGCGACCGACGACGCGATCGCGCTCGGCATTGCCAACCAGGCGGCGGTGATCGCCGTGGTGCCCTGCTGTCAGGCCGAATTGGCACGGTTGTTGGCGTCTGCAGACAAAGCTACGCCGTTGCATGCACTGTGGCGGCATCCGATCCAGCGCCGTGAATTTGCAGCGCATCTCACCAATGTCGTCCGGGCGTTGGTCCTGGAGAGCCACGGCTATCAAGTGACCGTGACCGAACTTGTCGGCTGGGAACACTCGCTGAAGAACGAACTCATCTTGGCGCGCAAGATTCAGCGAGGCAACGGCTTGGCCCGCAAGCAATTGGCAGCGTTGCTCGCTCAGTTTCCAGTACTGCCCATGCAACTGCTGACGAACAAAAGCCTTGACGACTCGACATGCGGAGACTAGCTTGCGGGTGTCTCGGTGCGCCCGGGCATTCGCTTGTTTCGCTGTGCCGCTTGGCCTGCGCAACACCTTGGGGACGAAACGGTCTCGACAGGGGCATCGAAGCGACGTTTGCGTGCCGCGGAGCCTTTGGCCGCGTAAAAAAAGGCGACAATACAAGTGCCAACGACAACGTTGAACTTGCTCTCGCAGCGTAAGACTTAAAACACCTTACAGCGACGTTTGCGCGGACCGCGCCTGCTGGGTCTCGCAACCGTATTTCAGCGGGCTGGCCCGGGGTGCACGTCCTTGTAGCACCGGGTAAGACAGACTGGGCCGTCTCGTGTGGATCCTGCCGTTTGGGAGCCCGCGATGCCGTACAAATCAATCGGCTACGCACGTAGACAGCGTTGTGGAGGGTTTCTGGACGCGGGTTCGACTCCCGCCGTCTCCACGATGGCCGGCAACAGGTCCTGACGGACCTGTTGCCGGCACGACCCGTTGGCTGGGTGGGTCGCGAGCTCGTGGCCTTGCAGGCCGACTCGCCGGTCCGCGCCGCCGCGGTGAATCCACGCCGCGGCCGTTATTGTTGCGCAGAGTCCACGCCAAAGCGCTAGTGCTGTGTCGCACTTGGTTTGGCCGGTTGAAGCGGTCGGGGTAGGGGCGGGCCTCCGCGCCGGCCCGCCAGAGAGATCCTCAGAATAACGTCATGGCGTTACAGAGGCTTCACCCCACCGTCGATCCTTCCAGCACCAAAACTAAATTTCACGTAAGCTCTAGGTGCCCTGATGGGCGCGGGCGATGGCATGTCAGCAATTCCTCCTTCAGTTTCGGCTCGTTCTCTGCCGCGGTGGGCGGGCACCCCGACCTACATCGCCGGCGAGGATCTGCAGTCGACGGTCAACGTGGCCGTCGCGCTCGGTCGGCCGCTGCTAGTCAAAGGCGAGCCTGGCACGGGCAAGACGCTGCTGGCCCAAGCGATCTCTGAAGGGCTTGGGCTGCCGATCCTGACGTGGCACGTCAAGTCGACCACGCGGGCCCAAGACGGACTGTATCTGTATGACACCGTAGCGCGCCTGAACGACTCGCGGTTTGGCGATCGCGATGTCCGTGATATTGCTCAGTACATCAAGCTTGGGCCGCTAGGCCAAGCCTTTGAGCGCGCGCAGAACGGCGAGCGCGTGGTGTTGTTGATCGACGAGATCGACAAGGCTGACCTCGAGTTCCCCAACGATCTGTTGCACGAGTTGGACGCGATGCGCTTTGTCATCGCCGAGACTGGGCGCACGGTTGCGGCGACAGTGCGGCCAATCGTCGTCATTACGTCGAATGCTGAAAAAGAGTTGCCAGATGCGTTTTTGCGACGCTGTGTATTCCACTACATTGAATTTCCAGACGAAGCCCTGCTGACCCAGATTTGCCGGGTGCACCATCCTGACGTCGATGACAATTTGCTGGCGGCCGCCTTGCGTCAGTTCATGCGCGTACGCTCGTTGCCAGAATTACGCAAGAAGCCGAGTACTTCGGAGCTAATTGACTGGGTAGCTGGGCTGCGCATGGCTGGCATCGCAGCCGACAAGCTCGAGACCGCCCTGCCCTTTGCCGGCGTGCTGCTCAAGCAGGAGCGCGACACCCAGAAGGTCGCCAAGATTGACTTCGCCAAGCTGGCGCAGCGCCGGTTCTAGCGGCCCGCTATGTTCACGGGACTACACAGCATGTTGCGCGCGGCGGGCCTGCAGGTCGGCGTCGGCGAATGGATGGCGGTCGTTGATGCCCTCGATGGCGGCGCAGTGGAGCCAAGTCTGCGCGCGTTCTACACGGTCGCGCGGGCTCTGGTGTGCCGCGACGAAGGCGACTACGACCGCTTTGATCAAGCGTTCGGCGCGTTTTTTCAAGGAACTGCACTGCCGACACCGGTGAGTCAGAACCTGCACGACTGGCTGGACAATCCGTTGCAGCGCCCCGCCCTGTCTCCCGAAGAACTTGCGGCAATGGAGCACTACGATTTGGACCAGCTGCGCAAGCTGTACGAAGAGCGGTTGGCCGAGCAGACCGAGCGCCATGACGGCGGGTCCAAGTGGATCGGGACCGGTGGCACTAGCCCATTTGGGCAAGGCGGCAATCATCCGTCTGGCATGCGTGTGGGCGAAGGCGCACAGGGGCGGGGCCAAGCAATTGCCACGGCCAAAGCGCGGCGGTTTCGCAATTATCGCAGCGATGTCGTGCTCGACACCCGCCAAATCGCGGTGGCGATCCGCAAGCTGCGCCGGCTCGAGCGCAAGGCTAGGCGCCTCGAACTCGACATCGACGCGACCATCGATCAGACCGCGCGCAACTGTGGCGACATTACGATTGTTGAGCGCCCTGAGCGCCGCAACCAGGCCCGGGTGGTGCTGATGCTCGACGCGGGCGGTTCGATGGATCCCCATGCGCGCACCGTAGAAGCGTTCTTTTCGGCACTCAAGCAGTCCGGGGGCTTGCGCGAAGTGGAAGTGTTTTATTTCCACAACTGCCCCTACGGCGAGCTGTATACCGACATGGCGATGTTTGAGAAGAAGCCGATCGGCGATGTGCTCCGCAGCGTACCGCCAAACACGTACTTGGTGGCGGTGGGCGACGCATGGATGGCACCCCGCGAGTTGCTGTCTCCCTATGGTGCGATCGAGTATGGCATGGCCGACGATGTGCCTGGCCTGACCCGAATTGAGCAGATTGCCGCCGCGTTTCCGCAGCGGGCGTGGCTCAACCCGATTCCGGAAAATTACTGGGGCGAGACCACGATCTCGGCTATCGCCGCGACAATGCCCATGTTTCCGCTGACAGTCGATGGCATGGTGCGCGCGGTTGGCGCCTTGATGGGCAAGGCCGACAAGCGCTTAGCGCCACCCACAGCCGTGCGCCGCAACCCTTGGGCAACTGCGAGCAGTCCATTTGATGCCTAACCACCCACAACATCTTCGTTTTCTCATCGCTTTGACCTTCGGCCCTTGCCTGATCGTGCCAGCAGCCTTGGCCAAACCACTTGCCCAGCCGGCGGCCACAGCGGTGCCCCAGCGGCCAATTGATCTGCCGCTAGAATCAGGCCAGCTGGAGCAAGTAACGCAACTTCAAGGCCAAACCTGCGCAATTCGCGTCCACAATGGTGCGCATCCTGCGGTCAAGGAGACAGTCGCTGCGGCACTGCTCGAAGTGGACCGCGTGCTGCGCGTGTACAGCGAGACCAACCGTACCAATGAAATCCACAGCATCAACACCAACGCCGACAAAGACGAAGTGATCGTCAACGGTGAGGCCCACGTGCTGCTGCAGCGGGCGGTAGACGTGTGCCGGCGCACCGCTGGCGCCTACGACCCGACGGTGGCGACCTTCGATTACCTGTGGAATTTTAGGCACCAACCGCTGGTGCGCCCACTGCCCCAGGAGTTGGCGATCCGCCGCGCCATTGCCGGATGCAAATTCCTGGTCGTCAAACCCAACCATGCAGTCAGGCTGATGCGTCCGGGCATGAGGGTGACGCTGCACGCGCTGGCCCGCGGCTACGCACTGGATCGGGCCAGCCAGGTGCTGCGTGGCGCCGGCATCGTTGACTTCAGGATCACGCTAGGCCGCGACGTCTACGCCCAAGGACGCATGGGCACCCGCCACTGGTATGCAACCGCACCCAACGCGCGCGCGAACGACACGCCGATCGGCCAACTGTACCTCAGCAGCCATGCCGCGGTGACCCGGTCAGACAGCGACGCGTTCGCCTACAAGACCGGCAAGCGCTACCACGATGTCATTGATCCGCGCACCGGCCAGCCAGCAGGAGGAGTCGCACAAGTTACTATTATTGCAACTGATCCGACCCTTGCTGCGGCGCTTGGGGAGGCAGTATTCGCGCTTGGGCCCAAAGCTGGATTGGCGCTGCTGGCCAAGGAAGTCAACGTCGAGGGATTTGTGATCGACACCGCCGGAAAAATCTACAAGTCCAAAGGTATGGGCGACTTCGCCCGCCTTGACGCCCAGGCGACCGTCGATCCGGCCGCCGGCATGTAGCGCCCTTCAGTTCGTTTTGTCTCTGGAACTAGGCTTGGTCCGCCCGCCATCGATGACTTCAAAGGGCGCACGCTTGGGCAGCTTGCCCAGCAGGGCCAAGAGGCGCAGGCGGGCGACCTGCCACTTCCAACCCGCGGCAGCCAGAAACCCAACGGCGACGCCGCCGAGATGGCCGAAAACGGCCACGTCACTGCCAGACAGCGCTCCCAGCACGTCAAGTGCCACTACGATCGGCACCAAGTAGCGCGCTGGCACCCGAATCGCGAAGAACAGATACACCTCGGCGGTCGGATTGGCCAACGCAAACACCGTCAGCAGCGCCATAGTCACGGCCGAGATGCCGACCAGGATGTGGCTGTGACCGACCAGAAGGTGCCAGACCAGCTGGAGCAGACCTCCCGCAATTGCAGCCGAGGCCGCTAGCCGCCAAAACCCGCGCCTGCCGGCCGTTCGAAAAAACTGAGGCGCAAAAAAATACAGGCCCAACAAGTTGAACAGCAGGTGAGAAATGCCGTCCAGGTCGTGCAGAAGCGGGTAGGTCAGCAGGGTCCACAGCCGGCCCGAAAGCAGGGCGTCCCACGACAACGCCAGCCAGCGGTCATACACTGTGGCAACGGTGCTGCTGTGCAGGCCGTTGATAGCCACCAGCATGGCGACGTGCACGGTCGTGCAGGCCACCATCAGGGCGAAAATGTCGCCGCCCACTGCGCGGCGCAAGCGGACCAACGGTTCTGGCAGGGCCATGTGATCATCCACAGGTGCAGGGCGCACGCGCGCAACAAGTTAGGCCGCGGCGGCACAAAGGGCAACCAATGACGGCAACACCACCGGTGCTCACGTCTGGCAAGGACGCAGATCTACCGGGCAATTGGACAGTTCAGCAAGCAGTAGACGACTGGATGGCCCAGCTCTTGGAACTCCGGGCAGAAGGCGCGAGTGCTCAGGCCCTTGCCACAGCTTTGGAGCGCGAGGGCCTGCCGCCCGCTGTGGCTGTCGCCGTAGCTGCGCCGGCATTCGCAGCGCTGCTGGTGGATCCGCCCCCGGATTCGACTGCGCAATTTGGCGTTGATCTCGCAGAAATTCGCCGTCTCCTCAGGGTGGCGATGCCCGAAGGACCGGCAGCGCTGCTGGCACCCAACCCGGCGCTCGGACAAATCAGCGCCGCACTGCAGCGCGCAGGCGTGGCACATGCAGCTGCGATCGAGGCTGCGCAGACCTTGGGCGGCCAAGTCCAGGCCGAGCATGCGATGAAGCTGCAGCGGTTGCGGCGGCTGGGCCTGCAAGCGATGACGTGCGGCGTTCTTTTCGCGGCCTTTTTCACCTATGCTGGTGCGCAGCCACAGCCAGGGTCGCGTTGGCACTGGATGACCGCTGCGATGTCGGCTGGAATCGGGCTGTACGGGGCAGCTGTGTTTCGCAGGGCGCAGCGCGGCTGACACGTCGGCGCGCCGTACGCATTGCCACCAGCCCAAACTGAGTCTATGCTCGCGCCTCGTGCAGCGCAGCGTCGCTCAGCCAATCGCCGCGGCGGCGGCCGTTTCTGCCGAAATGACATACGCAACTAGCTCACCCACAAGGTGATTCTCTCAAGCAGCACTCGAAAAGCGGCCAGCGGCCGGCAGTGGAGAGTCCGATGAAGACCCGGAGCAACCTCAAGTTTGTAATGACCGCAGTGGCAGTGCTAGCGGCGAGCCCAATGGTGCTCGTTGGCCCTTCTCAAGCGGCCGAAGGCGCTCCTGCAGCGGCGGCAGAAGTGTGGCCGATGCGCTTCGATATTGGGTTGGGCTTGGGGTACAACGCCATCTCCCAGTACAATTTCATGGGCAACGGTGGCGACCTGAACGATCGTCCGGAGTCCGCAGGGTTGTTCGCAGTGCGCGGCACAGGCTGGCTGCTTGACCAGCTGGGCGTGGAAGCGGAACTCAAGGCGGTGCCGACCCAATTCAAGAACAAGGGCGGCGGGAGCGCGACCATTTTCGGTACCCGCGCCAACGCCATCTACACGTTCGCGGACAAAGAGGCCACGATTCGGCCCTTCGTCACGGCCGGTTTGGGTCTGGAGATCTTCAAAGCGGACAAGTCGCAAGAGAGCTTGGCCGCGGCTGGCACATTCGCCAAAAGTAGCGATCAGGACTTGGCTTATATCGTCGGCGCCGGCGTGCAGTGGCAATTCGTCCACCGGATCGGGTTGCGGCTGGACGGGCGCTGGGTCGTGATGGGCGGCAAAGAACAGGCGGATTTGACCACCAAGAAGGCGGTGTCTCACGTCGCCCACAACATTGAGGGCTTGGTCAGCTTGGCCTACACCATGGGTGGCAAGCCGGGCGACGGCGACAACGACGGGATCTTGGACGGCGCCGACAAGTGCGAAGATCAGGCCGAAGACAAGGACGGTTTTCAGGACGCCGACGGCTGCCCGGAAACAGACAACGACAGCGACGGCGTGCTCGACACCGAAGACAAGTGCCCCAACGAGCCCGAAGACAAAGACGGGTACATGGATTACGACGGCTGCCCAGAACTCGACAACGATGGCGACGGCGTGCTCGACGCCGATGACAAGTGCCCGACTCAGAAAGAGGACATCGACGGCTTTGAAGACAAAGACGGCTGCCCTGAGCTCGACAACGACAAGGACGGCATCCCGGACGCCAAAGACAAGTGCCCCAACGAAAAAGAGGACATGGACAACTGGAAGGACGAAGACGGATGCCCTGAGCCCGACAACGACGGCGACGGCATCCTCGACGCCAAGGACAAGTGCCCCAACGAGCCCGAGACCAAGAACGGCTTCCAGGACGACGACGGCTGCAAAGACGACGACCCCGATGACGACAAAGACGGCATTGCCAACAGCAAAGACAAGTGCCCAGACAAGCCCGAGACCAAGAATGGCATCACTGACGACGACGGCTGCCCGGACGAAGTACCGGCGGCGCTCAAGAAGTTTGCGGGCTCCATGAAGGGCATTGAGTTTGAGACCGGCAGCGCCAAGATCGTGGCCAAGTCGAACAAGGTCTTAGACGAAGCCGCCAAGAATTTGGTGGCCTACCCGGGCACGCGCATCGAGGTTGCGGGCCACACCGACAACGTCGGAGAGCCTGCCGAGAACATGAAGCTGAGCAAGCTGCGCGCCGAAGCGGTCAAGGAATACTTGGTCAGCAAAGGTGTGACGGCCGACCGCATCGATGCAGTCGGTCTGGGCGATACCAAGCCGATCGGAGACAACAAGAACAAGGCGGGTCAGGCCAAGAACCACCGCATTGAGTTCCGGCTGCTGTAACCGCCAACAGTGCGAGTCCAAAGGCGTCGGCTTGGCAACAGGCAGGCGCCTTTGGCGTTTTTAGAGGCCCATATGTTCAGGCTTATGGCTGCGTTGGTTGGAATTTCATTGCTGGCTTGCGGCAACGCGGGCGACCCGCCTATAGCGATCGCTGACGTGGTGACCGACGTCGATCCAGGACCGACCAGCGAGTGTCCGCCGATCTTTGGCGATCAGTGCCTGTCGGTCTGGCCATGGTTTGGCCTACAAAAGCCAGCAGCGACCAAGTCGGGCGCCAGCAACGACCTGATGGCGAAGTGGCTCCCGCAGAACAACGTCGGCAAAGCCATGGATGTGTCGGCCTTCAACCGGCGCGACGGCGTGTCACCGGTGACGCCAATCGTCATCTTGCCGCCCCATACCGTCGATCCGAAAGTGCTCGCAGATGAGACCAAGCCGGAAGGGTCGCTGGCGAGTGGGAGTGCGACCGTGATGGTCGACGCGGCGACGGGCAAGCGCATTCGCCATGTAGCCGAGCTTGATCAGAATACCGGAGACGACAAGCGACGCGCGCTGCTGCTTAGGTCCTATGCGCCACTCGGCTATGGCCGCGTCATCATTGTCGGACTGACCAAGAACTTGCTCGGCAAGGACGGACAACCGATGCCTATCGCCCCGGCTTTTGCAGAATTGGTGCTCAACGCCAAGGCGCCGGCCAATGGTCGACTGAACCGCGGGCTGGCGCAGTGGAAGCAAGACTTGTCGGCCCTGGCCAAAGTAGGCGTGGCCAAAGACCAGTTGGTCGCGGCTTGGCACTTCACCACCGCGAGCGCGGATTGGGTGACGGGACCGGCGATCGACTTGCGCAACCAAGTTCTGGCGCAAGTAGGTGCCAGTGGGCTAGGCCTGAAAATTCAAAAAATTGAGGTCGATCCAGCGTTCGTCGCTGCCCTGCCCGGCTTGAACAGCCAAACGTTGCCAAGTGGCGCAACGTTGATCGTGGCGCCGATTCACCAAGACATGGCCCTGCGCATTCAAGGCGAATTCGAGACACCGCTTGCCATGACCAAGGGTCAGGACGCTGACTCCACGCTGAACTGGCAGGGCGACCAGCCCAAGGTGCTGGCAGACAAAACCGGATGGCGACCGTTCGTCCTGATCGCTGGGCCCAAAGCGCTCCAGGCGGCAGTCGCCCCGCCGTTGACGCTGTATGGTCACGGTTTCTTGCGCACGATTTGCTTGGACTTCTGCGTGGTGCCGAAGTCGCCTGACGCAGCCTCGCACTTTTTTCATGCCGCGGGCGCGGTGGCCGTCGGCACCGAGTGGTGGGGCTTGTCCCAGCCCGACTTGACGGTGGCGACCGCGATCACCAGCGACTTGGGTCGGGCCCCTGAGCTCACCGACAAACTGATGCATGGAGCGGTGTTCCACATCGCGTTGTCGCGCGCCATCCAGGCCAAGCTGTCCGATGATCCGCGTTTTGGGGTCTTGGCGCCTGGCAACAAGTCGCCGCGACCGCTGACCGACGGCAAGATCGGGCTGCGGTACACGGGCAACAGCTTGGGCGGGATCATGGGCACCACGCTGGTCGCGCTGCATCCGGACATCGCACGCGCCGTGGTCAACGTAGCGAGCGGCGGGTGGTCGACCATGATGAACCGGTCGTCTAATTTCTCGCTGTTTTTGGCACTGGTGACAGCCTACTACCCCGACCCGTATGACCAACAGTTGTTGTTTGCGCTGATGCAGACTCATTGGGACCTCAACGACCCTGTCCATTTCGCTGGCCTGGCCGGCCTGAGCCCGCTGCCCGGTTCGCATCCCGACCGCAAGGTGCTCTGGCCGATCAGCTGGGGCGATAGCCAGGTGCCCAATCTGTGCAGCGCGACGCTTTTGCGCGGTGCCGGCGCGCCGTTGTTGGGACCACCGATCGCGCAGTGGCCCGATGTCAAAACCGATCTGACGCAACCCTTCGACGGCCCTGTCGCAATGGTGCAGTGGGACTCTCTGCGCGGTGAGCATCCGCCCGGCAATGGCCCGCGGGAGACCGACAACGGGTCGCACTACGCCACGCGCTGGATGCCGGAGTATCAGCAGATGATGGGCAGGTTCCTCTATGGCGACGGCAAGGTCGAGCAGCGGTACTGTCTGGCCCGAGACACCGATAAGGCGCTGCCTTGTACGCTTCTTCAGGAGATCCCGCAGACTGCCGCGGCGATGCCGCCGCTGCCTGACCTACCACCGACCGAGTGGAAATAGCGCATGCTTAGTGTGGGTTGAACTAAGGGTGCGTTCGTCCCGCAGCGCTGCTAGACTATCTCTGCGTTGCTCAACGCCCGCGAGGCCTTCGATGAAATTGCCCTTTGCCCAGTCTAAGTTCCGGTTGATCGCCGTCTTCGTCCTCGCTGTGACTTTGGCCATCGGCAGCGTCGCCTGGGCGCGCTCTGGCGGCAGCTTCGGCGGCGGCTTCCGTTCCAGCTCGCGCTCGTCGTCGAGTTCGAGTAGCTCGCGATCGTTTGGGTCCAGCAGCTCAGGTTCGTCGTTTGGCTCGTCGCGCAGCAGCTATTCGTCGCCCAGCAGGACACGCTATGTGCCAGTCCCCGTGCCGGTTGGCGGTGGCTACCACCACTCGTACGGCGGCTATTCGCCCTACCGCAGCTATTCGAGCTACCACTACGGTTACGGCAGCAGCGGCATCGGCTGGCTGGCGATGATTTTTCTGATCGTGGCCCTGCTGGTTGTCATCTGGATCGTCGCCGCCATCGTCCGCGCAGTCCGGCGCGCAGCGTCAGGCGGCACGGCCAACACCAGTGGGGGCGGCGGCCCGAGTCCGAGCAGCGAACGCTGTGACGTGTGGCTGATGCAGTTTGGGGTCCAGATGGCCGCGCGCGACATTCAGGATACGCTGGAGAACTTGGCGGCGCGCGTCGACGCGGACAGTGAAGACAGCCTCAGTTTTGGGCTGCGCACGTTGGCCCAAGAGCTGACCCAGAAAATGGAGAACGTCGAGTACGCGGCGATTCAGGGTACGGAGAACATGCAGCTTGCCAAGGCTGAGGACCAATTTCAGCTGTGGAGCGGTAACGAGCGGGCCAAGTTCAACCGAGAGGTGATCCGCGGCAGTGCCAGTGGCGTGCGCCGACAGCAAAAAGAGTGGCAGACCGATGGCATCCGCGACGAGGACGGCCAAATGGCCAACGCTGAGTTTTTTGTGATCTCGGTGGTGCTCGCCAGCAAGGGCATCAAGCTCCAGCGCCAGATCAATGGCGGCAGCGATCTCGCCGATTTGTTGACCCAGTTGGGCAGTGTGATGGGCGACCGCATGGTCGCGCTCGAGATTGTGTGGAGTCCGGCGGCCAAGAGCGACGCGATGGGGCGCGAGGACATGGTCGGTCGCTACCCGGAGCTCACGCCGGTCTGATCAGTCTTTGGCCTTGTCCACCCGCGCCTGAAGACCGGTCGCTTGCCAGTCTGGTCGCTCCAACGCGAATGGCTCGCGGGTCTTGCCGTAATAGGCACCGCCGAGGCGCGACAAGGGTGCCAGCAGCTGCGGATCGATGGCCCCCAGCGCTGCGTTCCACACCCGATCGGCGACGTGAAAACAGACGATCTCAGCGATGATCAGGGCCTGCGTCGCCGGTCTTCCGACCCACACAATCTGGTCGAGCTTGCACTCCAGCTGCACCGCACACTGTGCCACGCGAGGTGGCCGCACATGCAGGCTCGGCTCTGGCGTCAGCCCACAGTGCGCGAGCTCTGACACGCCGGGCGGCAGCTCCTCGGCACAAGCGTTGACCTGTTCAGCCAGTTCCTCACTGGGCAGGTTGACGACGAGTTCGCCGATGTCCTGAATATTCGCCAGCGTGTCTTTGGGTTGCAGCGCGCCCTGCCACTTGCGCTGTCCGATCGACAACGACAGCAGCGGCGGCCGCGACGCCACACCGGTGAAGAACGAAAACGGTGCCAGGTTGACGTTGCCGCGCGTATCGACCGTTGTCACCAGTGCGATCGGACGGGGTACTATCGCCGAAATCAGCAGCGCATAGGCGTCTTTCGGTGACAGACTCGCGGTATCGAAGCGCACGACGACTACTTGGCCGCGGTGATCCAGTACGGCCAGTAGGGCGAGTAGCTGCCGTTGGCGCTCTCGACACCGACGATGAATCGGTACTCGCCGTAGCGGAAGGGCACCGGCACACTGTTGCCGGAGAAGCAGACTTGGCCACCGGCGCTGGTCGTGCCCGTCCACATCAGGCCATCGGGCTTGCCGTCAGCGCCCGCGACCTTGGTGGCGTTGGCAAATTTGTCGGCCAGGGAGTAGACCTTGAGCGAATAGGTCCGGCCCTTGGGCGAACCCAAGCAGATGCTGCTGCCCCAGGCGGCGTCGATTTGGTAGTAGTCGGTGTCGGCGGCGGTCGACAAATAGCTGTAGAAGTTGCCTTTGCGCGTCAGCGCGGAGGCCACCCGGATGACTTCGTCCGGCACGCCGTCGGCGTTGGTGTCCTTGCCAGAGTTCGGCTCGAAGTTGTCCCACTGATTGGTCCGCAAGTACGTCGGGATATGCGGCGGCAGTACGGCCTTTTTGTTCCAAGTGTTGGCACCCAAGCTGTGGCAGTAGACCTTGCCGGCGCTGTCGGCGGAGGTGACTTCCAAGGTGCCGTCGCCGTTCATGTCCCACGCTCCACGCACACTGACAGTGCCCGCCGAGATGATCTGGCGAGACGGTACATGCTCAACGAAGCCGTTCTTGGCTGGATTCCACAGGTTAACGCGCAATTCACTGCCGCTTGCGTACACGGCATCCGGGTAGCCGTCGCCATTGACGTCGAACAGGCCAATGTCTTGGACGGCACCGACGTTTTCGGTGACCCCGTTGTCGTCAATGTCGGTCGGCTGGAGCTGCGGTACCACCGTGGTGGTGGGCGATCCTGGCAAAGCCTTGCCCGTGCTGTCCCAACCCCAGTACTTGTACTCGAGCACATTGGCCTGCCCCTCGACCTTGGTCGCCGAGTAGGCGGTTTGGGCATACACGTTGGCGCCAATGCGGACCAATGTCGGCGTTTGCACGCCGTTCAAGCCGGCGACCGCGGTGCTGAAGGCGCAAGTGCCATTGGGCGCGCAGAAGTCGCCAAAGGTGGCAGTAGCGGCGTTGGTCAGCTTGTAGGCAAAGACTTTGCCGGACCACAGGGTGGGTGAGACTGCGCCGCCGGTGCCGCCATAGCCGCTGCCCACGACGAGTTCGGAGAAGCCGTCGCCGTTGAGATCGGTCAAAAACCGACCGCCGTAGTACTCGCACACACCGTCGGGATCAGCGACCTTGCCCAAAAAGTCGAGCTTGGCGGTGGCAATGTTGTAGCGGAAAATCTTGCTGCCGGCCGACTTGTCACACCAGGTGTTGTAGATGAGCTCAGGCGCGCCGTCAAAGTTCAGGTCGCTGACCAAGTAGCTGGTTGCGTCATAGACTTGTTCCGTGGCGTGCTCGGTCATGGTGACCGTGCCGTCGACGTTGATCTTGTAGACCCGCGCCTTGCTGCCATTGCCGGTGACAACCTCCAAGTTTTGGGTGCCAGCGCCGTAGGTGTTATAGGTGTCCAGATCGGCGGTGGCCGGCGTGCCGCGGGCGAAGTTGTAGACCGCCGCTGAGTAGTCGTACATCGGGATGCCCTCGCTGGTCAGAATCGCGAAGCCGAACTGGTCGGTCGCCATGACCTCAAAGTTGCCGTCGCCGTCGTAGTCGAACGGCCGCGCTGCCGCGTTGCTAGAGCTGAACTTGAACTGGAACGGCCAACTGCCGCCACACGAGGCGTAGCACAGCTTGTCGGCGCTGCCGTCGCAGTCATTGTCCTTGCCATCGCCGCAAGTGTCGGGAGCTCCCGGGTAAATGGTGGCGTCGCTGTCGACGCAGTCCCAGTCAAACTTGGCGTCGGCGTTGATGTCTTGAGCGACAGCCCAGCCGACGGGCACGTTGCACTTGATCTGCGAGGAGGCGCCAAAGGATGCAAACTTGTCACCGTCGTTGTCCTTGAAGATGGTCTGGGTGACCAAGGCGTCGTCGATCAGGCTGTTGCAGTCGTCGTCGATGTCGTTGCAGGTCTCTTTGGCCTTGGGGTAAATCAGCTTGTTGAAGTCGTTGCAGTCGCCTGCGGCGGGGGCAAAGCCAGCCGGTGCCGTGCACGCTTGCTGCGAGGTTGGTCCGCCAAACCCGTCGCCGTCTTCGTCTTTGTAAAACGACTTGAGTACGCCCTCATCGACCTGGTTGTTGCAGTTGTTGTCAATGGTGTCGCAAACCTCGGTCGCAGTAGGCTGGATGGCCAAGTTAGTGTCGTTGCAGTCTCCCGTCTTGGTCACCGTGTAGGTCGCGCTGGCTTTGCACAGGCACAGCGCGCTGACTTGGGCGCCCCAACCATCTTTGTCGATGTCGGGGTAGAAGTTCTGGCAGCCACCGGTGCCAGTTGGGTCGGTCTGGCCGTCGCAGTTGTCGTCGAGACCGTTGCAGATTTCCAGCGCGCCAGGCTTGACATTGGTGCCGCCCTTGGCCGGATCGTCGTTGCAGTCGCCGCCGATAAACGCCGTGTGCGGGTACTTGCTCACGCCTAGGCAAAGCTTGTCGGCGTCGACGCCAAAGCCGTCTTGGTCGGCGTCTTTGAAGAAGTTGTTGCATCCTTGGCATCCCGCTTCGTCGGTCTGGCCGTTGCAGTTGTTGTCCTTGCTGTCGGTGCACTTCTCGTTTTGGGCCGGGTTGATGGCGGGCTCGGAGTCGGCGCAGTCGCCGCCCAGCTTGGCGGTGAAATTGCCCTGCGGTGCGCAGGTGCACTTGGCGGTGCCGATGCCGAAGCCGTCGCCGTCGCCGTCGCTGAAGTAGTTGACACAACCGCTACCGCCGACGTCGGTCTCGCCCGCTACGCAGTTGTCGTCTTTGCCGTTGCCGCAGACTTCGGGCTTGGCGGGGTTGACGGTGGCGTCCTTGTCGTCGCAATCGCCCTCCTTGGTGGCGCTCACAGGCAATGCTGCAGCGCACAAGCACTGGGCTGAGCCGGTGCCAAAGCCGTCTTTGTCGACGTCGGTGTAGTAGGACTTGCATCCCGTAGCGTTGGTCTCGTCAGTCTGGCTGTTGCAGTTGTCGTCTTTGGCGTTGCAGGCTTCGAGCGCGCTGGGCTTGACGGTTTGGTCTGCGTCTGCGCAATCGCCGGACAACGTTGCGGAGTATGGCAAGCTCACGGCGCTCAGGCATTTCTTGTCGGCAGTCAGGCCGTAGCCGTCCAAATCGACGTCTTTGTAGTAGGTGATGCATCCGGTGCAGTTCTCTTCGTCAACCAACTTGTCGCAATCATTGTCTTTCTTGTCCTGACACTTCTCGACCAAGCCGGGGCTCATGGCGTTGTCGGTGTCGCTGCAGTCGCCGGGCAAGGGCGCCGAATACAAGCCGAGCGGCGCGCAGTAGCATTTGGCGACGGTGGTGCCGTAGCCGTCCTTGTCGCCGTCGTAATAGAACTTGCTGCAGCTGATGGCATTTTCCTCGGTCTCGCCGCCAGCGCAGTTGTCGTCTTTGCCGTTGCCGCACACTTCGGCTTTTTTCGGGTTGACGGTGATGTCCTTGTCGTTACAGTCCGTCGGCGTGACCGACGTGTTCAAGCCGACCGCCTTGCACAGGCACGAGCCGCTGGCGGTGCCAAAGCCGTCCTTGTCTTCGTCGATGTAAAACGTCTTGCATCCGGTAGCATTCTGCTCGTCGGTCAGCGCGTCGCAGTTGTCGTCCTTGGCGTTGCAGATTTCTTTGGCGAGCGGCGACACCGCCTTGTCGCCGTCGTTGCAGTCGCCCGCTTTCTGCGCGGTGTAACCGGAGCCGGCACCGGACAGGCACTTCTTGTCGGAGTCTACGCCATAGCCGTCGCCGTCGGCGTCTTTGAAATAGGTGGTGCACCCCGCGCATCCGGCTTCGTCGATCTGTTTGTCGCAGTTGTTGTCCTTGTTGTCCTTGCAGATTTCGCTCAGGCCAGGGCTCATCGCCTGATCAGCGTCGTTGCAGTCACCGCCCACTTTGGCAGTAAAGTCACCAGACTGGGTGCACAGGCACTTGCTGGTCGCGCTGCCGAAACCGTCGCCGTCTTTGTCACTGAACCAGACTTTGCACTCTGCAGCGTTCTCGTCGTTCTCGCTGCCGTTGCAGTTGTCGTCCTGGCCGTTGCCGCAGATTTCAGAGGCTTTGGGGTGAATTGCCTTGTCTTGATCGTTGCAGTCGCCGGCCACGCTGGCCGAATAGAGGTCGGCTGCGGCACACAGGCACTTGACCAGTGTCACGCCCGCGCCGTCGCTGTCGCCGTCGTAGTAGTACGGCTTGCACTGCAGCGCGTCTTCTTCGTCCGTGTCGCCGTCACAGTCGTCGTCTTTGCCGTTGCAGGCTTCCTTGGCGACCTTGCTGATGGCTTTGTCTAACGGCGCGCAGTCGCTGGCGTTGGGGTCGCCGTCGCCGTCTTTGTCGTTGTCGCACAGGTCACCGGCGCCGTCGCCGTCCAAGTCCTGTTGATCGGCGTTGACGACGACTGCACAATTGTCGGCCTTGTCGGGCTTGGCACACGCGTAGGCGGGGTTGGTCACGCCATCGCCGTCGGCGTCGCAGTCGCAGGCGTCGCCTTTGGCGTCGCCGTCGGTGTCGAGCTGGCTCGGGTTGGCCGACCACTGGCAATTGTCAGCATCGTTGAGGATACCATCGGAATCAAAGTCGTTTTCGCAAGCGTCGCCGATCTTGTTGGCGTTGATGTCTGCTTGGTCGGCGTTCGTGGTACCCGGGCAGTTGTCGGCAATGTTGTCGACCCCGTCGCCGTCCTTGTCGCTGTCGCACTCGTCACCGCTGCCATCGCTGTCCAGATCGGTCTGGGTTGGATTGGCGGCCATCGGGCAGTTGTCGACTGCGTCCAAGATCTTGTCGTCGTCGTCGTCGTCGTCGCAGGCGTCGCCGTACGCGCCCTTGTCGAAATTAGCTTGGTCCGCGTTGGCTACCTCGGGGCAGTTGTCGGCGGCGTTGAGCACGCTATCGCCGTCGATGTCGCCGTCGCAGGCGTCGCCCAAGCCGTCGCTGTCGTTGTCTTGCTGGCTGCCATTGCCCAGGGTCAGGCAGTTGTCGACCGTGACATCGCTGGGGCATCCCACGCCGGTGTTGGGCGCGCCGTCGCCGTCCAAGTCGCAGTCGCAGACGTCGCCCTTGCCGTCACCGTCGTTGTCGGCTTGGGTGGCGTTGCCGGCGAGTGCGCAATTGTCCTCACCGTCCAAGATCTTGTCGTTGTCGTCGTCGCCGTCGCAGGCATCGCCCTGCTTGTCGTTGTCGGTGTCGGTCTGCGCCGAATTGAGCGTGAGCGGACAGTTGTCGGCGCCGTCGTCGACCCCATCGTTGTCGTCGTCTTTGTCGACGCAGTCGGCTTGCAGGTCGCCATCGCTGTCGATGGATCCTTCGTCAGTGATGCCCGAGCAGTTGTCGTCGATGCCGTTGCAGGACTCGGCCGAGGCTTGGCTGCCTTGGCACAGCACTTTGCCGGCCACACACAGGCCAAGGCCTTTGCAGGTGCCGTACACGTTGACGATGTCACACGCCGCGTCACCGATGCCCTCGTCGGTCTTGCCGTCGCAGTCGTCGTCGGCCAAGTTGCAAGTCTCGGTTGCAGCTTGCGGGCCCTCGCACGCGCCGGCTTTGCCGCCGCCACAGGTGTAGCTGCCCTTGCAGGTGCCAAAGGCGTTGGTCATCGCGCAGGCGCCAGACTTGCCATCTGGGCATGGGCAAACCTTGGCGTTGGGTACACAGAAGTTCTGGACGCTCGACGCCGTGGCGTTGCCACAGGTGAAGTCCGCGCCGATACAGGGAGCCTTCTGGTCGCACACTTCCAAGCAGAAGCCACCGAGGCCGAAGTCGGCGCACATGCCCTTCTTACCTTTGCCGCCGTCGCACTCGGCGTCGGACTTGCACGGGTTGCAGCGGAAAGGGGCTTGGTGCACGCAGACGAATTGGACGTCAGAGGACAGCCCAGTCTGCTGGCACGCATACTCGTCGGGGCACTTGTCAAGGCACGGCTGGGCGCACTTGCTGCCATCTGGCGTGGGCAAGCAAGCGCCAGAGGAGCACTGCTCGTTCTTCTCGCAGGCTGTCGGCACGAACGGCACGTCGGGGCCGGTGGTGTCCAGGGTCGGCGCAAGCTCGGGGCCGGTGTCGGCAACGGGGCCCGCCGCAGTGTCTTCGGCGTCGAGCCCGGCCAGCGTATCGGCGCCGGAGGTGTCGGAGGAGGTTGCGGTCTTGGGCGGTTCCACGCCGACGTCATCGCCGCAGGCGGTGGCCAGGGCGAGCAGGGCCAATGCAGCGAGTGCCGCGGTGAATTGGTGGGAACGAATCGAGAACTGCGCCATGGCTGCACCTGAGGACGGAGCGGGTCCGTCAAGGGGTGTACTTTAGGGGGAGGCGGGCGATCGGGGCAACCTACCGCGGTTGAATTTCTTGACGCCCTGGCAATAATCTGGAAAGCGCGGCCGCAGCCGGAGTTCGTTGCCGAATTTTCCTATCGAGCCTAGACTCGCAGACCATCGGCACCCGCCGAGTGGTGTAGCAGATAGCCATGATCACTGCGATTGAGCTCCAGAACTTCAAGTCCTTTGGTCCAACCAACACCGTTGTCGCCACTGCGCCGCTGACGTTGTTGGTCGGCGCCAACGGCAGCGGCAAGACCACGGTTCTAGAGGCCTTAGGCGTGCTGATCCAGTCGAGTGCTGATCGATCGCGCAGCGATCTCGTGTTCAAAGGTGACCGCGTACAACTGGACCGCGAGCACGCTTTTCACCGGGCCATGTCGACTTCCAAGCTCCGGCTGGGTTTGCGGGTCTCCGTGCCGCAATTTGGCCTCAATGAATGGCTCAGAACGGCAGAGGAGCTGAGCTACGCTTTTGCGACACAGGCCACTGATAGGGCCGGATCTCGGCGCGATGTCGAGCAGGAATTGCAGGTGGACGGGCACGCGCTTGCGCGCGCTTGGACGCGGTTCAAGCACACCGCACGCGGTGCCGCATCACGCGAGTCGGGCGTGTCGTTGGCTGATGGCCCGCCAATTGGCAATGCCTTTCGTGCCGAGGCAGTGCTCAACGGCGAAGCATTTCAGCCAGACGGTGGCGCTGCCAACACGGAACAGCAGGATACGCTGCGCCGGATCGGCAACGCTGTCGATCATTTGGCCACTGGCCTGCAGCAGCGGGTCACGTTCTTGAGCGAAGTGCGCGGCGGCGATCTGTTCCTACATCAGACCGGCACTGTCGTCAGCAGTGCTGGTCGACATGGCGAAGACACGATTCGGCTGTTGACGATCGCGTGGGCGGATAGCAAAAAGCGCGAGCAACTCAAGCGCCTAGAGCACTGGGCCAGCGTGTTTGGGCTTCCAAAGCTGACCGGAGGTTGGGTGGGCTCGAGCGATCTGGCCTTGAACTTTACGGATAGCCGCAACAACACGGCGTTGCCGATTGCGTCGGCTGGCGGTGGGTCCAAGCAGGTCCTGCCGTTCTTGGTCGAGGCGCTGACGGCCTCATCACCGCGGGTGTTTTGCGTCGATGAGATCGAGCACGGGTTGCACCCGGCGCTGCTCGTCCAGCTTGCAGCGCTGTTCGCAGAGGTTGTGGGCAACGGCCACCAGATCATCGCGACGACACAGTCGCCGACACTGGTGCTGGCGGTGTGCGCAGAGGTAGCGCGTGCGCACGTGCGGCCGGATCAAGTTGCGTTGACGGCGGTGGCGCCGAATCAAGACGGCGAGGCAGAGGTGCGGCGATTGGCGGTCAGCGCGAGCGGCTCCATCGAGGATGGATGGCTCGCTGAATACGCTGAGGTTGAGCGACAGCTGCTCGGGAGTTTCATCGGTGGCGCGGCGGGCGAGTAGGTCAACGGCAGATCCGCGGACGATTCGATCGGGCGACGTTGTTGTCGTCGATGCCAATGTCATCATGGCGTACTTGGAGTCGCTTGAGGATCCAGCGCTGGCCGGAGGCGACGCGGCAAAGTTTTGTTGCGCGCTGATCCGGTTGTGCGGGCGAATTGCAATGAACAAAGCCCTGGAGAATGAGCTATTGGGCGTGGCTGTGAAGCGACGATTGCCTATCGGCGGCGTGGCGTTGATGGAGTTCCCGCGGCTACGCGAGCTACCTGGCGACAAAGTGCCTTGGGCGAAGGACAGTCAGACCAACATTGACGAGGACATTCGAAATTATCGGGATTTTCCGCCAGAGGACCGACACTTGCTGCACTTGGCGTCCGCATTCGACGTGCACATCGTCGTGACAGGCGAGCTGCCACGGCGAGGCAAGGTTTGGATTCCTTATGGCCAGATGGAGTTGGGGTTGAGGCGTGGCGGCGTGCGAGGGCTCGAGGTCTTGGGGCCGTTTGAGGCGATGGGGCGGTTGGTCATCGGCTCCAATTGACGTAGTGGCCAGCGCTGCGCTTTGCGCCCAACGGTAGCGCCAAAAAACGAACGAGGGCCCCGGGTTTAGCCGGAGCCCTCTAGCGCTTGGGCGCTTACGGAGCAGTTGCTCCTTGCCATGGCAAGCCGCGAACCGCCGCTCAGATACGCCGCCGCCTGTACGGCCAGTCTGGACGACTGTCAAACGGCATTTGCCGTGGCGAGAAGGCGCTGCGAGGCCCCCGCCGCAACTTTGGATGTGGTGCCGTGATTTCAGATTCCTGCAAGTTCTCGGCTGGTCGGCCCTATGTTCTGGGCCTCGATTTGGGCGTTGCCTCGATTGGTTGGGCAGCAATCGAACACACGGTCGATGAAGAAGACCGACCGATCGCGCCCTGCGGGCTCTTGGGCGCTGGTGTTAGAATTTTCGACGCAGGGCTCGACGACTTTGACAGGGACGGCAAGGGCGTACCAAGGGGCGAGGCCCGCAGGCTTGCGCGACAGCGGAGACGCCAAGTTGATCGGCGCGCACGGCGCAACGCGGCTTTGTTCAACTTTGCCGCAGAAACAGGGTCTAACGGTCCTGAAACAACCTCTATCGCATCTGAAACCAAGTCTAACGGCACAGAAACACGCTCTATCGCCGCCAAACCAAGGTCTAACCGATCCAACACGACGCCTATCGCAGCCGACACAGGGTCAAATGGCAGCGTTCGAGCCTCTATCACGATGGATCTTGGCTCTAACATCAACGGGCGGGCGCGGAGGCCCGCCCCCTAAGGATCTAGCACATCGTCCAGACATCCCCAGATCTACTAGAATATCCACGGCGACCAACCGGTCGTGGAGGCTGCGATGGCGCCGTTAAGTGGTGCTGTTGGGCAAATGGTGAGCGCGGCTTCAATGGCGCAGGAATTTCGCGCATCGCGTGGCGACGCACGACGCACGAAGCGCGTACAGTCGATTGGCGTGGCGATTGCGCTGGCACCGCAACAGTCCTTTCCAAAGATTTTC
>CANMNA010000026.1 GCA_947499075.1 Myxococcales bacterium | reverse complement strand
CGATCCCCCGCTTTGAGCGCATCTCTGCGTCACTGCGTCGCTTCTCTCGCTGCGGCGTACCAGAGTACGCCTCGCTCTTTCAGCTCCTTGTTCCTTGATCTGCATCTCAAATCGGGGGACGCGCGAGATTTCTGTGGGGAATTTGGGCCCAACTGGCGCGTTGACCCAACTAGCGGCGGCGACTAGATTGCACCCTGCGTCGGCTGTCACAGCAACCGCGCGCAGCAGGAGCACACGTGTTCGGGATCGGTGGCCCAGAATTAGTAGTGATTCTCGTGGTCCTCCTGCTATTTGTGGGCCCCGACAAGTTGCCCCAAGTGGCCAAGACCGTGGGTACGGGCCTCCGCGACCTGCGCCGCGCTGCCAATTTGGCCCAGCACGAGCTGCGCCAAAGCATGGACGAGCTCACCCGCGAGGTCGAAACCATTGGCCGCGACGTGACCGACATGGTTGAAAAACAGGTGCAGGCCAGCGACCGGGAAGAGGCCGACCGCGTGGCCCGGCCGCCGCCGACTGCGCCCGCTGACGGCGAGACCCTGGCGGTGGTGCCGCGCCGTTCGCCCAACGTGCATGCCGATGGCTCGCCTGTCATGGCTCCGCCGCAGGCCGCCGCTGCGGCACCGGTTAACGAGGCGCCAGGACTGGACGCTGCCGTGGCTGACGTGCCGATCGCCGCCGGTCCAGACGCGTCCACAGCGACGTCCACAGCGACGTCCACAGCGACGCCCCCTTTGTTCAACATGCCGGGATTGCGACCGATTGACGGCACACTCGTCCACGGTGCATGGCGACCGCCGGCGCCAACCGCGGCCAGCGAGGTGCCGGCAACGCCCGCCAGCGACGCGGCTGCTGCTGCGTCATCCGACGCGACCGATTTAGAACGGACGACCGACGCATGAGCGAGCCAGTGGCTGTCGAGCACGGCGCGATGTCCTTTCGCGAGCACCTCATCGAGCTGCGCGGCCGCGTGCTGCGGGCTTCGATCGGAATTTTTCTGGCCTTTTTTATCGCCTGGGCCTTCCACGTCGAGCTGTACGCCTGGCTGTCGGCGCCGGTGCGCAACGCGCTGGCCGACAACAACCTGTTCGCGATCAAAGCGCTGCAGATTACAGAAAGCATTGAAGTGTATATGAAATTGTCGCTGGTCGGCGGCATTTTTCTGGCCAGTCCGTGGGTGTTCTACCAAATTTGGGCGTTCGTCGCGCCCGGCCTGCTCGACAATGAGAAGCGCCTGATGGTGCCGGTGCTGTCCGGCTCTGTCGCCTGTTTCGTGCTCGGTGCGGCGTTTTGCTACCTGGTCGTGCTGCCGTTTATGACCGACTTCTTGATCAAGCTGACCATCGAAGCGCCGGGCATGACGCTGGAGCCCACGCTGGCCAGCACGGTGTCGTTTTCGACCATGATGCTGCTGGCGTTTGGCGCGGTGTTCGAGTTGCCGCTCTTCATCTACGTTCTGGCCGCGCTGGGGTTGGTCACGCCCAAGAGCTTGTGGAAGTTTTACCGCTACTGGATTGTCATCTCGTTTGTGCTGGGCGCTGTGCTGACGCCCACGCCCGATCCGATCAACCAGGCGCTGATGTCGGCGCCGCTGGTGCTGCTGTACGGCGTTGGCATGGCGATCGCCTGGCTGGTGCAGCGCAATCCCGACCAGAAGGTGTCGCGGCGCAACATGGCACTGGCCTCGGCCGGCCTGGTCGCGCTGGCGGTGGGCGGTGTTGCGCTGGCGGCACGGCCGACCGATGCGGGCCTGTACGACGACTTGCCGGTGGCGGCGCGCCAAGTGATCGGTGTCCATGGTCAGCGGCTGGGCCGGTTGTTGCAGGCTGCCGACCGCGACAGCCGGGTGACGGCGATGCTGGCGCCGCTGCAAGCGCTGCAGCAACTGGAAATTGTGCCCAAGGGCGACCCGTACCTCGTGTTGGTGCGCGGCGAGACGGCTTCGGCGGTGGTGGTCGCCAGCGACGATCCGGCCGCGGTGGTGCGGCGGCTGGGCCGGCGCTTCCAGGCCTCGGTGGTGGCGGCCCCGTCGGGCCTGTCGGTGTGGTTTGCCCATCCCCTGTACAAACAGCGCTGGCGTGCGGTTGCCGCCGGCAAGAAAGTGCTTTGGTTGGGCGAAGATGCGGGGGTGGAGCTGTTGTCGTCGGCACGGCAGGGGCAGACTCCGCGGCTGCTCGCCGATCCGACGATGGCCGAGCGGCTGGCGATGTTGCGTGGCAGCGGGCCGCTGTGGTCGCTGGTAGTGCACGCCCAAGGCATCGAGCGCTGGCTGCCGGCGGGTGCAATGCGCGGCAACGTGGTGGTAGCTTCTGTTCAACTGTCTGCGGATAAAGACGAATTAGCGATCAGGCTCGAATGCAAGGGTCCAGACGCTGCCGCGGCGCTGCGCGATCGCCTCGACGCATGGACGGCCGACGAGCGCCGTCGGCTAGTTGGGCCGCAGCAAAATGCCGAAGAACGCCATGCTTCCGAGCGCTTGACCGAGCTCGCGATCCTGGTGGCGCGCACTGCCGAAGCGGCGGCCCGGGTCCTGCCTGTCGGCAGCACCGATCACCAAACATTGATGTCGTCGAGCTACCAGGCCATGCGCCTGTCGCGTGCGACCTCGCCCACCACCGAAGAGCTGGAGCCGACCCACTTGGGCGAGCTGGTGGCAGCCGTTGCGCCGCCCGCAACCAGCGAGGTGCAGGCCCGCGGTACCGCGGTGGCGTGGATAATCCAAGCGCCGCGCGCCAAGTTACTGCAATTGCTGCTGGCGCCGTCGTCGGCTGCGCTCTCAACCCCATTGGACAATCCGCCCGCTGTGCCACCTGTGCCCTAGCGCGCCAAGACCCTGCACCAGACCGGAGGCCTCGTGACGTATCCTACGCGCTTCGACAACCTGCTCGACTTGGCCCGCTTGCCGTGGTTTGAAACCAGAGACGGCCACTTGGTGCTGGCTGATCCCAAGATGGGTCCGACCATGGACGTGCACACCCACCTGGCGCTGGCGTATGGGCCGCCCAACAGTGTCGACCTGCACCGCGAGTGGCCGCAGACCGAGCACTACCTGGAGGCCGCCCGACCTCTGGACCTCGACGTGTACATCAACCGCAATTTCACGCCCGACGATCTCAAGCGCCTCGAAGTCGACCTGGCCCTGAAGTCCGTGGGGCCACACGGCATGCGTCGCACCCACACCTTGCCCAATTTAGCCCGTGAGATGAGCAAGTTGGGTGTGCTGCGCTCGGTGTTGCTGCCGATCGACTACCCAATTTTCTCGCAAAATGCCGTCACCTGGCTCAAGGCGGCGGCAGGGTTTGCGCCCACGATTGGCTTTGGATGCATCCACCCGTATCGGCCCGGGATGCGCCAGAGCCTGCAGCAGCAGATTGCGCTGGGGGCCAAGGGCATCAAGTTTCATCCGTCGGTGCAGATGGTCCGGCCCGACGACCGCCGCGCCATGAAGCTGTACCGGCTATGTGCCGAATTCAAGCTGGTGCTGCTGTTTCACTGCGGTCCGGTCGACATCGAGACCAGGCTCGGCCGCTACCTGAGCCAAGTGCGCCACTACGAGCGGGCGCTGGCCGAAAATCCCGAGGTGCCGTTTATCCTGGGCCATTCGGGTGCGCTGCAGATGCCGCTGGCGCTCGAGTATGCCCGCAAGTATCCCAATGTCTATGTCGAGTGCAGCAGCCAAAGCGTGAGCAATTGCCGGACCATCTTTGAAACGGTGCCGCGCCACAAGATCCTGTTTGGCAGCGATTGGCCGTTTTACCACCAGGCCATTGGCCTGGCCAAGGTGTTCATGGCCACCGAGGGCGACGAGGCGCTGCGCCGCGCCGTGTTGTGGGACAACGGGGCGCGGCTGTTTGGGCTCACCGACGCGGGTTGATCTGGACGCACCCTTTGTTCAGAATCAGGATAATACTGGCATTTGCTGCTTGCCGTTCTTCAGTCGCCCAAGCCTAGCGGCCTGCGGTACGCCGCAAGAGCCGGCCAGCCATCGGTGCTGCGAAAACAGGGTGGCCGCTGCAGCGCGCCAGGTCGACACGGATAGCAGCTGCCGATCGCCGCCAGGACCTGGGTCCGCAGCGCTGGGCTGCCAGCGATCGCCAGGCCAGATGTCCGCTGGGCCAGCGGTTGCAAAGCCGCGGCCAATGCCAGGTCGCCGTCGGCAAAGGCTGCACTCACGCCGCGTTGTCCCAGACCCGGCCACGCGCCGGCCAACGCCGCCAGCGGCGCGCTGACGAGCCAGCCGTCGGCGCGCGGCGTCCAGCAGACGTCAGCGCGGATGGTCGCCAATATGGACATGGTTTCTTTTTGACTATCGAGATGTTGAACAAAGGGTGCGTCTGTGTTTCCTCGCCTTGCAACCGGCAGGCGTGTGCGCTGCCTGTCCAACTCAGAGGCAAACCGGTCGTGCACGGCCTGCTGGTCGGCCCCGGGGACGCCCAGCCACACCACCGATCCCAGCGACAGGCACCCGCGGCCATCGCCATGCAACGCATCGCGGGCCAGGCCCGCCATCACGCGCTGCAGCTGCGGTGACGTCAAGCTGGCGACGTCGACCACTGCCAGGGCCTGCCGTTGCCCATGGTCGCGCAATTGCCCGGTAAAACCGTGGCGCGTCGCCAGCGCCTGCACCGCTGCCACCGTGGTGTCGTCGCCCCACACGGCCAATGCTTCGGCCGCGAAGAACTGTGGCCATTGGTGCGGCGCAGCCCGGTCGAGCGAGACGACCTCCGGCAAGGCCATGCCACCGTGCCGCGCCAGTTGCCCGATCAGCCATCCGACCGCGCCGCCATCGCGCTGGCTGGGGCGGACTCGCACGTGGTTGCCGGCCAGCCACGGCTCGAGCACCGCCTGCCATGCCGCGACAAACAGGTTGCCCGGCGCGATCACCGCCACCTTACCCATCGGCTCGGTCAGCGGGTCTAGCGTTTGCGCCATCCGGGCGAGGTGCCGCCGTGACCAGCCGCGGGCAAATTCACCGGCCAGTGCCCGCGCGGTCCGCGGATGCAGCGCAGGATCACCCAGCGCCGGCAGCGAGGTCCGCGGCAGCGCAGCCACGAACCGGGCGACCACCTCAAAACGCGGCGGCGGCTGGCTGGTCACAATCCGCGCCTGATCTCGACGATGACCTGATCGTCTCGACCAAAAAAGCCACCGGGCGAGTTGGCAGGGCCATCTGCGACGATGCCGCCCACGGCGGCCTGCCACTGATCGTTGAACTCATAGCGCAGCCGCGGCGCCAAGGCCCAATCGTGCAAGGTCACCCCGTAAAATCCGCCCAGCTGCACCAGCCAGGGCTGGCCCTCGCCCAGCCGCAGCAGGGCGCCGCCACCCACCTGGACCTGGACCGGCGCCGCCAACAACAGTTGCCTGTCCCGAGCGATGGCGTGCGCCCACTGCCACGTCGCCTCGACCAAGACCGTGAGCCAGTCGCTGTGCGACTTTTCTAGGCCCGCGCCTGCCTGCACCAGCCCCGACACGATCGGCACAAACTGGCTGTCCATGAACACCCGCTGGTGGCTGTAGGCGACATCGGCGCGCACCAGCCAACCGTCGATCGGTTCAAACTGCAGTTCGCCACCCAGCACCGCGCGGCGATGCCACGTGGCGGTGGCCAAGTCATTGAACTGCTTGCCCTTGGCTCGTTGCGCCGCCTCCGCCACCGCCGGATCTGCGAAGACCGCGACTTGCTTGGCGACGTCAAAACCCGCGGCCGACGTCTTGGTCAGCACCAACAGCAGGTCGGGGTCCAGCCGCAGCGCGGGCAGCCTATCCCAATTGAGCAGCGCTACCACCGCCAGATCGACGCTGCCCGCCCGCATGCTCCAGCGCCCACCCACTGAGCCGTCCAGCGGCGTGGCCGCTGGCGGTCGCAGCGCTGTCATCAGCGATTCTGAGAGGCCGCGATCCAGCCGCAGGTCGAGCCTGCGCAGCATCACCGCCATCGTCGCGGGCAGTTCTGGTCCAAAACCTGGCCGCACAAAGGCCGCGTCGGTGGCAAACGGCGAGAAGCGATGCTGATCCAAAAAGGGCACGTACACCAGATCGAGCTGACCGGGACCCAGCGGCCGTTGCAGCCGCACCATCCAGATCGGCAACAGGGCCGACTCGTCGCCGCCGACCATGCCCGCCAAACCGCGGCTGAAGTCGGTCGGACTGACGATGCGCAAGGGGCTTTGCAACTCCAGTGAACCCCAGTTGACCATGTCGCGGCCCACCGTCAGCCGGCCCCACGGCTTGTTCCACTGCAGGTAGGCCTCGCGCAGGTCGGGCAGGGCGTCGTAGCGCATCCCCAAGTCCGGCAGGCTGGCGCGCAACGCCGGCCGGTACACTGCGCCATCGTGGCCGACCTGGGTCCGGTGCAGCAGCCGCGCAGCCAGGCGTGCCGTCAGCGCCGCCGACACCGGATGCTTGATGTCCATGTCCAGCCGGTTGCGCAGCGTCAGCACGTCCTCGTCGGGCTCTTCGGCGGCCAGATCGACACCCAACGTCGCGGTCCACGCTGCGCTGAACAATGTCGGCTCTGACGTGGCCGGTGCAGTATCGGCAGGCTCATCACTGGCGGTTGGCGTGGCATCCTCAGCCAAATCAGCGGCCGCCGCGCGGCCTGCATACAGGGCAACCGTCGCCAACAGGATCGTCCACAGGCCTTGCCGCCGACCCTTCCCCATCGCCCCTCCGTCTGCCACAATTGGCGGCCCCGGCGCCGTGCCGGACCGCTGCACCCAGGAAAAATGCTCCACTATACGCTCGACGGCTTTGGCGGTCACCGCTCTCGCTTTGATGACATCCGCTTGGTGCACGAACTGCTCGAAGAGCTGCCCGCGCGGCTAGGCTTGCAGCCGGCGATGCCGCCCATGTTGCTGCCGTACTACAACGGTGTGGAGCCCGATGACTGCGGGATCAGTGGCTTTGTGTTTCTGCCCGGTGGCCACCTGACGCTGCACACGTTTAGCTTTCGCGAGTGCTTCTTCGCCGATCTGGTGGCGCCGCGGGCCTTTGACGTGCACGAGGCCCAAGCCTTTGTCCAAAATGCCCTGCCGGTGCGATCGGCGGAGGCCCATACCGCGCGGCGGCCCAAACCATTTGACGAAGTGCCCGTCCACCCCGACGAGGATTTTGGCCCGCACCTGCTGATCAACATTGAAGGGTACAGCGGCCCGCAAGACATGGACGGCCTGTTCAAGCTGTTCGACAACCTGCCGCCGCGCATCGACATGACACCGATCATGCGGCCGTACGTGCTGCGCTCCACCGATCGCGATCATGGCAGCTGGCTGTCGGCGATGACGATGATCGCCGAGTCGCACATTGCGCTGCATATCGAGGAAGGGACCGGTCGGGCCTTTTTTGACATCTTTTCGTGCAAGTTTTTCGACACCGACGGCGTGCTCGACGAGCTCAAGCGCGCGCTACCGGGGGCCAACCACAGCGTGCAGCTGATCGCCCGCGGATGTGGCTACCGGGTCAAGCGCACCGAGCGCGGTCCCGAGCATGCCCGCACCAAGGCCTGGCTGGGCGTGCGGCCGGGCTAGCCAGAACGGACGCACCCTCTGTCAGAACGGACACACCCTCTGTTCAGTACCATGAACACACAAGGAAATGCCATGCGCAGTGTGCTTGTTCTCCTGAGTTTGCTGGCCGTGACGATGCCCTGCGCGATCTATGCCGCCGATGACGTCGCGGCGCGCAAGATCTTGCAAGCGGTGGCCGACCGGAACTCGGCGGGCTTTCAGGCCGGCCAGACCAAGACCACCGTCACGCTTACGCTGGCCAGCGGTAAGTCCAAGACCTGGGCAACGCTGGGTCGGGTCGCGCGCGGCAAGGACGGCAAGCTCAAGTCGCGGGTGACATTTCTGGAGCCTGCGGACGCCGTCGGCACCGAGTTGCTGATCGTCGAGCAGGCCAATGGCGACGCAGCGCAGTACCTGTGGCTGCCCAAGACCAAGCGGCTGCGGCGCATCAGCGGCTCGCAGCGCAATGAGGCGTTTATGGGCACCGATTTCTCTTTCGGTGACTTGCAGGGCCACGGTCTGCAAGCGGGCGAGAGCAAGCGCGTGGGTCCCGAGACCATCAACGGCGCACCGTGCACGCGCATCGATGTCGCCATGACCGACCCCGACGAGCCGTATAGCAAGGTCGAGCTGTGGATCGACGATCGGCTGCTGTTGGCCAGGCAGATCAAGTACTTTGACAAAGCGGGCTCCATGGTCAAGACGTTTGTGGTCGACCAAGTGCTGGCCAACGAGCCGGGCAAATCGACCATGAAGCGCTTTCGTATGCTCAACCACCTGCGCAATTCGGTCACGCTGGTGCAGACGCTGGAAGTCGACACCAAAGTCGTGTTGCCCGACAGCCTGTTTGAGCCCGACGCGCTGGGCAAGTAGGGGCCATGGTCTGCCTGCGCCTGTGCAAGGGATGTACCCGCGTGCCGCCTGCTCAGTCGGTCACGCAACTGGCCGCATCCGCGCTTAAAATTGCGAAACGCTTGGGGATTGCTCTTCAGGTGGAGCGCGTGTCGTGCCTGTCGTCCTGTGAGCCTGGGCACAGTGCGCTTATCGAGACTGAGGACGGCGTGTTGCGACTGCGGGGCGTGGCGACGGCCGCGCACGCTGTGGCCGCTGTGCAGCATGGTCCGGCGGCGATCGCGGGTGACGTGGTTGCGGAGGCGCTGGCACCGCTGGTGCTGTCGCGGATGCGCTGGGCCGATCTCGACTGACCGCACAACCGAAATCGTCTAGCGCAGGTGGCTCTCCAACCAGGCGCGCATCCGGCCGACTTCGCTCTCGGGCACCACATGGCCCTCGGCATGCTCGAGCCACTCCGACGGCAATCCACGGTTTTCCAACACTTGCCTGGCGTCGCGGCCTCGCGCCGTCGGAATCACCCGGTCCTCTAGGCCATGCACAAACAAAATCGCCGGCTTGTGACGCGAAGCGGGCACTTCAGGCGGGTAGACCAAGCCGCCGCCAATGCACAGCACCGCGGCCACCGAATCCGGGCGTGTCGCCGCGTAGTGGGCAGCCAGAAAGCACCCCTGTGAAAATCCGACCAAGGCCACTTTGCGGTTCTTGGCCGACCGGACGTGGGCCTCGACCAGTTGGGCGGCCTGCTCGAGGTCGCTGCGCCCGCCATCTGGGGCATCCATTCTGAACCACTGGGTGTTTTCCCGCCACGGCAACGGCGCTTCCAAAAAGCGCCAGGTCAGGTCTGGGCCGAGCCGACCCGCGATCGCCGCAAAGTTGCCGGCGCTGTCACCCCGGCCATGCAAGCCCAGCACCAGCGGTCGGTTCGGATCGGCTTTGGGCGGCGCTTGGTCCACCCACGCACCCGGCAGCTTCTGCTCTGCAGGCGCAAGGCTGGCGGCGTCAGGTCCATCAGCAGGCGCTCCCGGCTTGGCCGCACTGGTTGTCGCGACCGCAGCCGGAACCGGTGGCTCGGCAGGGCGCAGCGCCAACACGGCAATGGTCGCCATCACGCCCACAGCGGTCGCGCCCGTCAGAATTTTCCAGCGTACTTCCAACGCACTCCGTTGCGGTCGAGCGGAAATCACCGAGCCTGCCTGACATGGTGTACCACGCGGCGGCTTGGCCGGGAAGGGCGACCGAGCCTCGGCCTGCGCTGGGCAATTTGCCGCCGCCGTGTGCCACAGCTACCATCGCGGTCTGGCTGACGATCAGGCTCGAGCGACATGCAAGACACTACCCTGCTCCTGGCCGTCGACATCGGCAACACCAACACGGTGCTGGGCATCTACCGCGGTCCCGAGCTGGTCGACCACTTTCGGCTCGAGAGCCGCCGTGGCGCGACCAGCGACGAGATGGCGGTGCTGGTCGATCAGATGCTGCGCCACCGCGGGTTTGAACCGCGCGACCTCAACGCCGCGGTCATCGCCAGCGTGGTACCGCAGCTGACGCCCACTTTTGTGCAGGTCTGCCAGCGCGCGCTGGGTCGGCCGCCGCTGGTGGTGGGCCCCGGCGCCAAGACCGGCATGGCAGTGCTGGTCGACAACCCCAAAGAGGTCGGCGCGGACCGCATCGTCAACGCGATCGCCGCGTTTGACCGCTACAAGTCGGCGTGCATCGTGGTCGACTTTGGCACTGCCACCACCTTTGACGTCATCAACGGCAAAGGCCACTACATGGGCGGCGTCATCGTGCCCGGCATCGGCATTTCGGCGGACGCGCTCTTTACCCGCGCTGCCAAGTTGCCACGGGTGGAGATCGTGCGGCCGGCTTCGGTCATCGGCAAGACCACGGTCCAGGCGATCCAGTCGGGGCTGGTGTTCGGTTATGTCAGCCTTGTCGACGGGTTGTGTGCGCGGCTGTTGGTAGCGATGGGCGAGCCGGCGCGGGTGTGCGCGACCGGCGGCCTTGCGCCGCTCATCGGCGGTGAGTCCCAAGCGATCGAAGAAGTGCTGGAATTTTTGACGCTGGACGGTTTGCGGTTGGTGTGGCTGCGCAACGCTGAGTAGCACTGAGTCGCACTGAGTAGCGCTGAGTCGCACTGAGTCGCGCTGAGTCGCGCTGAGTGGCACTGAGTCGCGCTGAGTAGCACTGAGTCGCGCTGAGTAGCACTGAGTCGCGCTGGTCAGTCGACCAAAAACGCGCCGCTTTTGAGCGTCCAGCCCAGCAGGCCCAAACCCAGCGCCAAGCAGGCGACGGCGGCTTTGCCCATAAAGCCTTGATCGTCCGAATAACTCGGCTTGGTTTCGCTGATCTCAGGCCGAAACATCGCCGGGTGGACCCAGCCCTTGATCACTTGGTCCGGCTGATATTTGCCGCTGGCGACATCTGCGCTCGCAATCAGCGCCGCCCCGTCCTTGGCTGAGCCATCCTCGGGGTCCTGCCAGCGCACCAGCACCAAACCGCTGGTGGCCTTGTTGGACATGTGCTGCGTGCGCTGCACCGTCAAGTCGACCTGCTTGAATTCACCTTTGGCCAGCTTGGCCGCCTGGTCAAAATGCGCGTAGGCCAGCATGCCGGCGACGCCGACGAGGACGACGCCGACGGTGGCGAGGTTGCCCAATCTCAACGCAGTGCCGAGCTAAGCAACTGTCCAAGTATGGCTTGGACAGTTCGTGCTTGCTTGGTGGGTCGCAAGCTCGCGGCTTGACAGCCGACTCGCCGCTCCTTGCAGCACCAAGGTGATCGAGTTGTTCCTTGACCGTTCCTAACCATGGCTGGGGAAGGCTGACCGCACGTTGCCTTCCATGTCTTGGATATCCAACGGCTTTGGCTTGACTTCGCCGTAAAATCCGCGCTGCTTGGTCAGGCCAAACGGAAAGTCGACGCCGGCCAGCGTCATCTTGCCCAGCGTCCGCTCGTACAGCCACCAGTCTTTGCTGTAGGTCGAGACACCGATGGCGTCGTAGTACGCGAACAGGCCGATCGCGCCCTTGAGCGCCAACTCCCACGCCGCCAAGCTGAGCTTGCCGTTCAGGCCAAAGTCGCCGGTGGTCGGGTTGTAGCCCAGCGACACCGAGGCGCTGGCTGGCTTGCTGGCATTCAAGCCAATCTTGGCCTTGACACCCACGCCGGCCTCGGCGATCCATGCATCGACTGAGACGCCGGCGGACAGGGCCAAGAAGCCCTCGACGCTGACGCCCGTCTCAATGGAGCCCTCGACCTCGTACCAAGCGCCGCCCTTGTCGTCTTTGCGGCGCTTGACCACGATGTTGTTCAACATCACTTCGCCGACCTTGAACGTGATGCCGGCCTGGATGCCCAAGCTGACCGCCAAGCCGAAGAACGGCGTGGGGATGTTCTTGCGCCACCACTTGTCGACCTTCTTTTCGGTGCCGGCGTACAACTTCTTGACGCCCGAGACACCCATCTGCCAGTCGCCATCGCGGTTGGGTGGCGTAAACGTGATGCCGCGATCGCCGCCAATGGGGATGGTGATCTGATGCGGGGAGTTTTGCTCGCCCGCAGGCTGCTTGCCAGCCGCACCCGGCGCGCCGGCCGGCGCTGCGCCACCCGCCGGTGCTTTTGCCGCCGCCGGACCGCCAGCCTGGGTCGCCGGTCCAGCGTGCTGCTCTTCTTGATCGCCAGCTGCTTGCTTGACCGTAGTTTTTTGGCCAGCTTGGGCCTGCGTCGCGGCTTGATCGGCCTCTTGCTCTTTGGCCGCCGCCGCGGCACCAGCCGGGGCTGCCCGCGGTTGATCGGCTTTGGCCTCTTTCTTGCCAGGGCTCGCGGGTGTCGCTTCGGTTTCTGGTGGTGCGGCCTTGGGGTCAGGTGTCGCTCCAGGCTTGCCGCCGTCGGGCTTGGCCGCAGCTTTCTTTTCGTCCGGGTTCTTGCCCAAGCGCTTCTGCACAATATGGGTGCACTCGTGCAGCAGCACTTTTTCGTAGCCCGCCGAGCCCGGTTCGCCGGCTTGGCTCGACATGGTGATCATGCTGCCAGTGGCAAACGCCGCGCAGCCGCGCTTTTGGCACTCGGCGTCGGCACCGGGGCCAGATCGCACCACCACGTCGCTCAAATCGGCGCCCATCGTCTCCTTGACCTTGCGCACCGTCGCACCGTCGAGCGCTTCACTCTTGATGATGCCGGTGGGTGTCTGTGCTTCCTTGGCCGCGCCCGGGGCCTTGCCGCCGCCTTGAATCGCCGCCGACTGCAGGTCGGCTTGGAATTTCGAGGGCTGCAACTGCTGCTGCGGCGCCGCCGCTTCCTTGGCTGGACCAGCAGTGCGGGCTTGAAAGGCCCGGCGCTTGGCGAGCTTGTCTTCGTTGGACTTGGGCTGGGCTTCCATCTGGGCCTCCACGGGATTGGGCGCGCACGGTAGCGACGTCGCCGACTGTGAAATGTGCTGCCGCGGCAGCGCGATTGCAAGCGCAGGCAGTGCCTTGGTGCTACGCGGTTGGGTGTGCAGACCCCAGCTTGCGATCGCCTAAAACAGCTTCTTGGTGTCCAGCAAGATCGTCACTGGCCCATCGTTGCACAAGCTGACCTGCATGTCCGCGCCGAACTGGCCCTGCTGGACCGCCAGACCTGCGCTACGCAGCGCTTGCGCCACCCGTTCGACCATCAGCGCGGCCTGAATCGGCTCCATGGCCGCCGTAAAACTGGGCCGCTTGCCGCGGCGCGCGTCGCCATGCAGGGTAAACTGGCTGACCACCAGCAGCGCACCCGCGACTTGGCGCACGTTGCAGTTCATTTTGCCGTGCTCGTCGCCAAAAATTCGCAGCCCGGTCAGCTTGTCCGCCATTGCCGCGACATCGCCATCGTCGTCGTCTCCCCCCACCGACAACAGCACCAGCAGGCCCGCGCCAATCTGCGCCACCACCGCGCCATCGACCTGCACCTGCGCGTGCAAGACCCGCTGCACCACCGCGCGCATGTTAGGCCTGCTCCCCGCGACCCAAGGTCGCCCACACCAGCAAGCCCGGCGGTAGCGCGGGCGCAGCGGTGCTCAACGATTGCTAGAAGGGCTTTCGGACCAGCAGGCCAAACGGCGACAGGCTGGTCAGCTTGACCGTGGTGTCGCGAATCTGCAGCGTCGTCAGCCGATTGGTGATCGCCCGCAGATCCAGCGACGGAATCGACGCCACCCCCGGCTCCGCACTGGCAGCCGAAGCGACGCACAAGTCGCACCGCAGGCCGCCCGGTGAATGGGCGTCGGCAATGGCCATACTGCCGCCAATTGCCGAGCCACCTAGGCGCGGCGGCCAATCGCTGGTCACCGCGAGCCGACCGGCGGGCGAGGTGCGGGCCCACTGGCCGCGCCCATCGCTGTTGCGCAAGTCGGCATCGGTGTCGCCCAACACCACGACTGACCGCCTTGGTTCTAGCTGCTTGCGAACGACCTTGGCGCGCTTGCGGTGCCCCTTGCTCGCGGCCAGAGCCGACGCGCTGCTCAAGCCAAGCAAGGCCGCCACGACCCAGACCAGCCACGTCAGTCGGCCGGGCAGGGTCCATCGGCCGGGCAGGCGCAGGCGTGGGCTGGCGCTGGTCGCGGTCTGGTCGGGCACTGCAGCTCCCAATTCTGGCACCACCACTCCAAGTCAACCGGCATACAGCCCTCTAGCCAGCCTAAGGCTTTCTGGTGTGACGCGCAAATTGTGCGGCTACCGATCGATGGTGCTGCGGTGGGCGGCAAAAACCACCACACCCGACTGGCCTTGCAGCTGGCGGACTGCGTCGGCCAACACGCGCTCGACCAGCTCACTCTTGCTGCCGTGGTAGGTCACCGACAGCGAACTCATCGCAAAACGGTCGAGCACCGGTACTTCGGCTGCCGCTTGCAGAAAAGCGCCCGCCGTGGCGCAGTCGGCAAACCGATCAGCCGGATACTTGGCGGTCGCCGTCTTGATGAACTCCACCAAATCGTCGGGCACGTTGGGTTGCACAAACTGCGGATTGGGCATCGGCATGTTGATGTGCCGCGCGAACAGTTGCTGCAGCGTGTCGCCATCGAAGGGCAGCTCGTGGCAGCACATCTCGTAGGCCATGATGCCCAGCGAATACAGATCGGCCCGTCCGTCCAGCGGTTGCCCGAGGATCTGCTCCGGGCTCATGTAATACGGGGTGCCCATGACCTTGCCGCCGCCGTTGCCGCCGCCCGGGTTGGTGGCAATGCCAAAGTCGAGCAGCTTGGCTTTGCCGTCGGTCAGCAAGAACACGTTGGCGGGCTTGATATCGCGGTGGATCAAGCCCTGTCCGTGCGAATACGCAAGCGCGCCGCAGACTTCGCGCAAGATGCGCCGCACATTGGGCCAGTCCAGCTGCTGGCCAGAGTCGATGAGAGACTCCAGCAAGTCGCCAGTTAGCTTCTCCATGACGATAAAGTGCGTGCCGTAGGCCTGCTCGGTATCGAGCACCCGCACGATGTGGTCGTGGTTGAGCTGGGCTACCAGCCGCGCTTCGTGCTGAAACAGGTCGGCAAAACCGGCGTCAAACACCAGCGCGTGCGACAGCATTTTGAGCGCCACCGGCGTGCCCAGCGTCGGGTGCCGCGCTTCAAACACCGTGGCCACACCGCCCGACCCCAGCCGCCCCATGACCTCGTACTTGCCGACTTTGCGGATACCCTTGGACTCCATCAAGCGCTCGCCGACCAGTCGGGTCATGAACACCGCAGTGTTGGGGTGGCGCTTGAACAGCTCTTGGACCGCGGTCTTGTTGATCTTGAGGCAGTGCGCGGTGTCTTCGGCGACCACGCTTGCGGTCCGCGGCTCGCGGGTAATCAGCGCCATCTCACCAAAAATGGCCGGCGCGCTGATGGTGCGCTCAAACACCACTACGTCTTTTTCGTTGCGCACGGTGATGCGCATGGTGCCCGACTCGAGCACGAACATGTCTTCGCCGGGCTCGCCCTGGGTCAGCACCGTCTCGCCGTTCTTGTACTGGATCGGCGCCATGGCCTCGCGGAAACGCTCCAGCGGTTCCTCAGAGAGGCCAGCGAACAGTGGCAGGGTCGTCCACGACTTGGGCGGCGGCGGCGGCGGCAACGGACTGGACAACCCCGCGAATTGCTGCGTCGTTGCGTAGGGTGACTGCGGCTTTTCGGTCGCCATCTCGGGCCTCAGCTGCGCTGCCTGAGGCTGCGCGGGCCGATAGGGTAGATGGTTTTAGTCCGACTTGCACGCGGGCGCACGGGTCAGACGAGCACCAAGGTGCTTGACGGGCAAGCGCCCCGGCGGCATCCTACGGCGCCGCACCGCGGGCCGCCTTTGCGGAGGCCGCCGGTGCACCGCAATGGGCCCATAGCTCAACGGTCAGAGCTGCCGGCTCATAACCGGCTGGTTCCTGGTTCGAATCCAGGTGGGCCCACGGCCAGCTAGGGTCGAGCACCGGGTTTGACCGGCGTGCGAGGTAGCGATGCAGACGAATCTGGGCGAGGACACGATGCCGACCAATCCCGCGATGGCGACGAGCCCGCATGACATCATCGAAGTGCTGCGCAAGCTGCAAATTCTGGACGATGAGATCCGCGAGATCCGAATCCGCCGGACTGAGCGTCTTGATCAGCTCGACAAGCTGCGCAAGGTCATTGCCCACATGCAGCGTGAGATCGAAGACAAGCGCGGCAAGCTCATCGAAGCGGAGACGTCGGCGCGGATCAAGCTCAGTGAGCTCGACACCGAAAAAGATCGGCTCAACAAGTCCAAATCCAAGCTCAATGGCGTGACGCGCTCCAAGGAGTACGTCGCGGTCCAAAAAGAGCTGGAGATCATCCGCAAGAACCTGGCGACCAAGGAAGACGAGTTGTCGCGGTTGGTCAAAGCCATCGACGACTTCCGCAGTGCAATCGCCAAAGAAGAAGAGAAATTTGCCGACTGGCGCAGCGAGGCCGATCAAGCTGAGCGCGACAATCAGGCCAGCCTGGACAGCATGCAGACCAAGATCACCGACGTCGACGTGCGCCGCAAGGTCATCGCCGATCGCGTCGACCGCGCTGTGGTCAAGCGTTACGAGAAAATTGCTGCGGTGCGCGAAGGCCGGGCGGTGGTCGAGATGAAGATCGAGACCTGCACGGGATGCAACATGACGCTGCAGCCGCGGTTTGCAGAGATGGTGCTGCGTGCGACCAGCTTGGTGCAGTGCCCCCACTGCAGCCGCTACCTGTTTGGCGATGCGTCGGCTGAGGCGATCGCGTAGGTCCCACCGACACTGAGCCGTTTTGCGCTAGGTTTTTTGCGGCTTGCGCGATCCGGTGGCCCGCAGGCCCTGGGTGGCCAAGGCGTCCGCGTACTCATTCCAGCGGCTGCCATCGTGGGCCTTGACCCACACGAAAGCGACGTGGGGGTGCTCGGTCATCGCCTCCCACGCCGACATCACCAAGTCGAGGTTGGCGATCGGCTGATTGCCCTTGCGCTGCCAACCGCGGGCCTTCCAGCCCTTGGCCCACTCGGTCAGTGTTTTGACACACAGGTCGCTATCCGAATGGATGGTGGCGGCGCTGTCACCCGGCAAGGCGTCGAGAGCCCTGATGATCGCCGTCATTTCCATGCGGTTGTTGGTGGTGTCGCGATCGCCACCGCAGGCTTCTTGCACGACCTCGCCGTCCTGTACCCGCACCCAGGCCCATCCGCCCGGTCCTGGATTGGGATCGCAGCTGCCGTCCGTGAAGATGCCGGTCTTGGGGCCAAGCGTGTATTTTTCTAAGGCTTCTTGAGGGGTTAACACTTCACGCTGCGGCATGCCGCGGCCAAAAGTGCGGCTGCCATAGGCATAGCCCGGCGGCACGACGCGCGGGACAATGGGCTGTGGCGGGCCGGTCGGCGCCGCTGGAGCCGCATCGGCGGCGTCAGATGACTCAGCCGGTGTGGACGCCGGCGCGCTGCCAAAGCGGCCCCGCCCTGGGCTGTTGAAGCTGCCCCGCCCGCCGCTTGCTCCGCCGCCGCCGCCCTTGCGGTGGGCCATGCAGAACCGTGGCTTCCATCCCGGATACTTGTCGAGCGTTTCTTGAACGACCTCAAAAGGTTTTTGACACGTCGCACAGGTAAATTGCGCCATCTTAGTCCCTGTTCACTTGTTTCATTTCGGCGACCCGGGCCTTGAGCGCTTGGAGCGTGCGAAAAGTCGCCGCGATGCCGTTGCGCTGCTGGCGGGCTACCAGCACCTGCATCAAAGCGACCATCCGATCGCCGTACGGGTACCACCACGGCTCAACAGCGCGGTTGCTGTCGATGACCACCAGCCGCGGCCGCGTCATGTGGTGCAGCGCATCGGGAGAATTGGTGACACCGGTGCCTGAGTCACCCACACCGGTCCACGGCAAGTCGGGCAAGGCCCCGCTAAAGCTGTGGTTGTTGATCCAGACCATGCCGGTGCGCAGCTGGCCCGCGATCGCTTGGGCCCGGTCGGCGTTGGCCGACCACACCGATGCGCCAAGGCCATAGCGGCTGTCGTTGGCTAGGGCCACCAGTGCCGCATCGTCTTTGCCAACCGCAACCACGGCCATCGGCCCAAAGCTCTCGTCGCACCACGCCGGCGCATCGCTGGGCACATCGGCCAACAGGGTCGGCGGGGTCGGCTGATCGCCCTGCGGCTCGCCGCCAGTGAGCACCTTGGCGCCGCGACGCACGGCGTCGGCGATGTGTCCCGTGACAACCGCGCGCTGTTGCGCCGTGACCAGCTCCGGCACATCGCCTGCCGCGGCCTGCACAGCGGCGACCAGCTTGGGCAGAAACACCGGGGCCACCGCGGCGTGCACGGCTACGCGCTCGATTCCAGAGCAATTTTGCCCAGCGTTGGTCAAGATGCCCCAGGCCACGCCTGCAGCCGTGCGATCGAGTTCGGCGTCGTCCAGAACCACTGCGCAGTCTTTGCCGCCCAGTTCCAGCGCGCATTCAATGCCCAGCTCGGCGCACGCCACCGCCACTTTGCGCCCAGTTTGGGTCGAACCAGTAAACACCACCAGATCGGGCTTGGCCCGCACCAGCGCCGCACCTGCCGCGCCATCGCCGGCTAGGCCCTGCACGACCTCGCCCAACACGTCCTGCAGTTTGGCAACCAGCCACAGACCGCACTGCGGCGTGACCTCGCTGGGCTTGAGCACCACCGCGTTGCCGCCCAGCAGCGCCGGGACAATCGTGCGCATAGGTAGCGATACCGGATAGTTCCACGGAGAAATGCACGCCACCACCCCGCGCGGGACCCGCAGCACCGTGGCCTTCTTGCCCGGCATTTCCAGCGCGGGAATCTTGCCCTTGCGCGGCGCCAGCTGCGCCGGGCCGTGCTTGCACCAGTAGCCAAACAGGTCGCCAACGCCCAGCACTTCAGAGCTGTAGGCCTCGGCCAGCGGCTTGCGCGTCTCGTGCACGATCAGCTTGGCCAATTCGTCGGCGTGCGCCAGCAGGTGCAGGCAGGCGGCGCGGAGCTTGGCGACACGGTCGGCAACGGACAGGGCCGCCCACGCAACCTGAGCCGTGCGTGCGCGAGCAACCGCTGAATTGGCAGGCGCTTGGCCTGCATCGGTTGACATCGAAAGGTGCTCCTGAGATGGTCTGGGCGGTTGGGACCGCGGGCGAAGACATAAGCCAAAACGCGGCGGCGCACCAGCGTGTTCGGCAACTTGCGAATAGTACGCGCCAACTTTGAGAGTCCTGCCTCAAGCCTGCTCGAACTGGAGACCGGTTGCATGTGGGTCGCGTTGGTCAGCGCTAGCATCGCGGCGGCCTTGCCCAGCACCCCCGCCTTGCCCGGTCTGGATACGCTGCACCCTGACCGATTCGTGCGTCAGTTTCTGCGCGCAGCGCCTTGGACGCTGTGGTTGGTCACGGTCGGCAGCGCGATCGCCTTCCAGTTGACCCCGCTCATCACCGTGTACTGGCCCCTGCCCGCGCTGCTGTTGCCGGCGACGGTGCGTGACCGCCACGCCAATGCCATGGCCTGCCACCGCTTGTACTTGGTGCGGATGGCGATGGTGATGGTCAAAACCGTGGGCGGCCTGTACTGGGGCGCTCACCCGCAAGTGCGCAAAGCGCTTGGATTGCCTGCCTACGCACCCGATCCGCAGAGCTGGCGCGACGCGGCGCTGCAGCCCATCGGCGGCCCGATCGCGCCCGCAGGGCGGGGGTAGCATGAGCGCCGGCCAGCACCTGCCGTTTCAAACCGGCAGCACCATCGCCATGCAGTGTGACTACTGCGTCGTCGGCAGCGGCGCAGGCGGCGCGGCGGCAGCCATCACCTTGGCCCGCGCCGGCTTTGTGGTCGTTGTGTGCGAAGCCGGACCCTGGAAAGATCCCGAAGACTATCCGTGGTCGATGCTCGGCACCATGCGCGAGATGTTTGACGACTGGGGCACGCTGGTCGCCACCGGTGAGTCGATCATTCCCGTCGTGCAGGCCAGCCTGGTTGGCGGCACGCCGGTCATCAACAGCGCGATTGTGGTGCGCACCCCTGGCGATGTGCTGCGGGAGTGGCGCGACGAGCACGGCTTGGGCGACACGTTTGATGACAACGCGATCGGCACCGCCCAAGATCAGATCGAACGCGAGCTGCAGGTGCAACCAACCGACTGGACCATCGCCGGTCGGGCCAGCGACCTGATGCTGCAAGGGCTGCGCAAGCTGAAGATCGAGGCGCACCCGATCACGCGCAACGTGGCGCACTGCAAGGGCGCGATGCAGTGCCTGCAGGGCTGTCGCAACCGCAGCAAACAGACCGCCAACATCGTGTGGATGCGCGAGCTGATGCACGATCGCGGAGGCAGCGTGCTGTCGTGTGCGCCGGTGCAGCGTGTCGCCATTGCCCACGGGCGGGCCACGGGCGTGAGCGGGCGATTCCGTCACCCCCAGACGCGGCAAGCGGGGGCCAAGTTCGAGATCCAAGCGCGGCTTGGTGTCATTCTGGCAGCCTCGGCGACCGGCACCGGACCCTTGCTGCAGCGGTCGGGGGTGCGGTTGCCAGCGCTGGGCAAGTACTTTCGGGGCCACCCCGGCGCCGGCGTGGTCGGCGTGTATCCCGACCCGGTTAATATGCACACGGGGCCCAGCCAGGCCACGGCGTCGATGCACCACCGCTTGGACCACCACATCAAGCTCGAGTCGCTGTCGCTGCCGCTGGAGCTGTTTGCGGCCCGTGTCGGCGGTGCCGGCACGGCCTTGACCCGCAAGCTCGCCAGCACCAGCCACTGCGCCATGTGGGTGACCGCGGTGCGCGCGCAAGCCGAAGGCACCGTGCGCCAGACATGGTGGGGCGGGCGCAGTGTCCACTACACGCCGACCCAGCGCGATCTGCACAGCCTGCGCACCGGCACCAAGATCTTGGCGCGCGCCCACTTCGAGATGGGCGCAACCAAGGTTTGGCCCGGTGTGGTTGGATTGCCAGCAGAGCTCGGCCCCGACGACGTCGATTGCTTGGACCACGCTCCCTTGGACAACCGCGCCTGGACGTGGGTGCTGTCACACCTGTTTGGCGGCGCGGTGTTGGGCGGCGACCCGAACCGTTCTGTGGTGGGACCAGACCTGCACGTGCGCGGGGTGCGCAACCTGCACGTCGTCGATGCGGCGGCGTTGCCCACCACGCTTGGCGTCAACCCGCAGCACACGATCATGGCAGTGGCGATGGTGACCGCGGCGCGGCTGGTGCAGCAGCGGCCCGATACGAACTGAATTTGCGCTGGCGCGTGCGGATGTGTAGGCTGGCGTTGAGGTTGGATCTGCGGCAGCGGCCATCGGCGGCCGCACAGTGACCTGATCACGCCGCGCTTGGACCCAAGACAGGAATTGATTCGGGGAGATTGCTGATGGGCGCACACCACACTGACCCCGCGCCGCCAGCGCTCTGGTGGCGTCGCATCGGCCCAACCGGGTCGGCTGGCGTCGCGCCGCAAGCGCTTTGCGTCGCGTACAAGCGCCATTTCGCGGTCACGTTGATCGCCGCGTGCGCGGCGATGATGATGAGCTGTGACGATCAAACCACCGTCAATGCCTCAGGTGCGGATGCCGCAGCGACGGCCAACGACAGCACCACGACGATCGGCGACACCGATGACACCGCCGATGCCGCAGCGGCGACCACCGACGCCAATGACACTGCGCCATCCATCGACTTGATCAACCCAGATGCCAGCGGCGACATCGCCGCGGCTTGCCCCGGCGCGCCTGGCTGCTCCTGCAAGGAAGCCAAGAACTGCGACGGTGGCTTCTGCATCGCATCACCCAAGGGCTTGGTCTGCGCCAAGAAGTGCAGCAGCAACGAGTGCGCCGCCGACGAGAAATGCGTGCAGGCGGGCACAACTGACGTGGTCGACATCTGCGTGCCCAAGTTCGCCGCGCTGTGCAACCCGTGTAGCCTCAACGTGCAGTGCCAGAATCAGGCCAACACCGAGGCCAAATGCGTCGATGGCGGCAGCAACGGGGCCTTCTGTGGCACGGCGTGTACAGCCGACAGCGACTGCGCGCCCAACTACTCGTGCAATGATGTCAAAGACATCGTGGGCGCGCCGACCAAGCAATGCGTGCCCAAGAGCGCCGCGGCGTGCGCTTGCAGTGAGTACGCGATTGTCCAGCAACTGGCGACAAAGTGCTTTGTCGCCACTGGCGACGGTAAGTGCGAGGGCAAGCGCACCTGCCTGCCCGCGGGCGCGACTGGCGCACCCGCCGGCGGCGGCCTGTCGGCGTGCATTGCGCCCGACGTCAAAGCCGAGGAATGCAACGGCAAAGACGACGACTGCGACGGTCAGACCGACGAAGCGACTTGCGGCGACAACAATGTGTGCACCGACGACTTGTGCCAGGCCGCTGCCGGGTGCAGCAACCCCAAGAACACTGCCGTCTGCGACGGCGATGGCTCGGTGTGCACCGAAAACGACAAGTGCAGCGACGGCAAGTGCGTGGTCGGCAAGACTGTCGATTGCGACGACAAGAACCCGTGCACCAAAGACGTGTGTGATCCCAAGCTGGGCTGCCAGTACCCCAGCAACGAGGGCGCGACCTGCAACGCCGATGACAACCCGTGCACCGTCAACGACGCGTGCAAGGACAGCAAGTGCGATCCCGGCAAGCCCAAGGCCTGTAGCAACGAGGACTCGTGCCTGCTCGGCAAGTGCAGTATTGCCGATGGCTCCTGCAAGTACACCTTCCAGACTGCCGCCGCCTGCAATGACGGCAACGCCTGCACCGAGGGCGAAACCTGCACCGTCGATGTGTGCAAAGGCACGCCGATTTCTTGCGATGACAAGAATGCTTGCACCTCAGACAGCTGCGATCCCAAGGCCGGCGGATGCATCCACAACAAGGTATCGGGCGCCTGCGACGATGGCAGCAAGTGCACCGAAAAAGACAGCTGCGCTGACGGCAAGTGTGTGGGCGCGGCGCTCGACGTCTCTGCCACCTGCGACGACAAGAACCCTTGTACTGCCGATGCTTGCGACATTGTCAAAGGGTGCGTAACGACCGCGGCCAGTGGTTCGAAGTGCGACGACGGCAACCCCTGCACCGATGGGGACACCTGCAAGGACGGCAAGTGTGCGTCTGACATCAACAACTGCGCCTGTCAGGGCGACGGCGACTGCAAAGACGACGGCAACCTGTGCAACGGCATCCTGTTCTGCGACAAGGCCAAACAGCCGTTTGTCTGCAAGGTCAAGGACACTTCGATCGTCGCTTGTGACGCCACGCTCAATGGCGAATGCCAGATCAATGTCTGCGACCCTGGTACCGGCAAGTGCGGATTCTCCAAGAAGCCCGACTTCTTGCAGTGCAACGCCGACGACAGCCTGTGCACGGTCGGCGACACCTGCAAAGACGGCAAGTGCGCGCACGGCACCGTACAGACTTGCGACGACAAGAATCCGTGCAGCGATGACACCTGCGACCCCAAGCAAGGCTGCGTGTTTAAGCCCAACACCGCGCCCTGCAACGCCGACGACAACGCTTGCACCGAGAACGACGCCTGCGCGTTTGGCGCCTGCGTGTCCGGCAAGGTCAAAGCCTGCGATTCCGGCGATCAGTGCGTGACCGGCAAGTGTTCGATCATCGACGGCAAGTGCGCCTACAAGTTTGCCGCCAACGCGCCGTGTAACGACAGCAGCCCGTGCACGCTCAACGACACCTGCCTGATCGACAGTTGCACCGGTTCGGCCGCCAACTGCGACGACAAAAACCCCTGCACCGGCGACGCCTGCGATGCCAAGTCGGGCTGTGTCCACACGGCGATTCCGGCCAGCTGCGACGATGGCGACAAGTGCACCAGCGGCGACAGCTGCAGCAGCGGCAAGTGCGGCGGCGCACCGATCGACGTGGCCAAAGTCTGCGACGACGACAACGTGTGCACCACCGACAGCTGTGCGGCCACCACCGGCTGTGTCAACAAGGGCACAACCGGCGGCGCATGCGACGACGGCAACACCTGCACCCAAGGCGACAGCTGCGACAAGGGGCTGTGCGCTGCGGGCAGCAACGTGTGCTCTTGCCAAGCCGATGTCGACTGCAAAGACGACGGCAACCTGTGCAACGGTGTGTTGTACTGCGACAAGGCCAAGTTGCCCTATCAGTGCAAGATCAAAACGGACTCGATCATCGCCTGCGATCCCGCGCTCAACACTTCTTGCGCCTCGGTCGACTGTGACCCCAAGCTCGGCAAGTGCGTGGTCACCAATACGGCTGATGGCGCGCCCTGCGACGCCGACAAGAACGCGTGCACCGACCCCGACACCTGCAAGTTGGGCAAGTGCGCGGCGGGCGCCATCAAGCAGTGCGACGACAAGAACGCTTGCACCGATGACAGCTGCGATCCCACCAGTGGTTGTAAATTCGTTAACAACACGGCGCCTTGCGATGCGGACAACAACGCCTGCAGCCAAAACGACAAGTGCAGCAGCGGATCGTGCGGCGCGGGCGTGCTGAAGAAATGTGACGACCTCGAGTCGTGCACCCAAGACGCCTGCGACGCCAAGACCGGCGGCTGTGGCTACACGCCGATCCAGACCACCTGTTCGGACAACAACTTGTGCACCACGGGCGACGTGTGCGGGACCAACGCCGGTGGTTCCTTCACCTGCTTGCCCGGCAAGGTCAAGGCCTGCGATGACAACAACTTGTGCACCGTGGACACCTGCGACGCCACCAAGGGTTGCCAGTACACCGTCGACGCCACCGGCACCGTGCCGTGCTACAGCGGTCCTGCACCCACCAAGGGTGTCGGTCAGTGCAAGGCGGGCAAACAGACCTGCGACAGCAACGGCCAACTCGGCACCTGCACAGGAGAAGTCCTGCCGGCCGCCAAAGAGCTGTGCAACAGTGTCGACGACAACTGCGACGGCGTGAGCGATGAGGGCTGCGCGCCCACCAGCTTTGCGGGTCGCATCGGCAACGCAGTCGTCAAGGGCAATTCGGGCAACACCGGCGTGCGCGCCTTCGTGGGCGGATCGCTCGCAGTCGGCCCGACCGGCGGCAACCAAAACACTGTAGCGCGGCTGGGCCTTTACGCCTGGCTCAAGAAGATCGTGGGCTTGTAGCAAGACGTCGGCCAACACGGCGAGCAAGTCGCAGCCGTGCCGCCAACGAGGACATCAACGCTCTCCCCCAGAACGCGGCAATCGGGGCCGCCGCCAAGTGGCACGACACCTTCGCAATCGGTGCCTTTCAACTCGGAGCTGACATGAAAACCAATGCAATCGCTTCCACTTTGCTGTCGCTCGCGCTCGCGGGCACGGCTGCCTCTGCGGGGGCTGCCGTTCCCACTGCGGCGACCTTTGAAGGCGTGCTGACATCAGCGGGCGGTGGCCCAGCGGCGGATGGCACCTACCAGATCACGTTTGCGGTCTACGCAGCGGCGAGCGGCGGGACGGCACTGTGGAGTGAAGGGCCGGTGGCCGTCACGGCCAAGGGTGGCCAGATCAGCTACCAAATGGGCAGCAAGTCACCACTTTCGGCGGCGGGTTTGAACACCGCGACGGCTTTTCTGGGCATCCAGATTGGCTCCGACCCGGAGCTGCCGCGCCAGCCGCTGGGTGCTTCGCTGTTTGCGCTGCGGGCTGCGGTTGCAGAGGGCTTGGATTGCTCGGGATGCCTCAAGGGCGCGATGCTGGACTCGGCCGTCCTGCAGCCGTATGCCAAGACTACCGACTTGGGTGCGTATGCCAAGGCGACGGATTTGAGCGGCTATGCCAAGACGGCGGACCTCGGCGTGTACGCCAAGTCTTCGGATTTGGGCGCTTACGCGCAAACGGCCACGCTGGCCAAGGTTGCCCAGAGCGGGTTGTACGCGGATCTGAAGAGCCCGCCGGTGTTGGCCGATGTGGCCAAGACCGGGTCGTACGGCGATCTGCTCAACCTGCCGGTGCTCGCCAAGGTCGGCACTGCGTGTGGTACCGGCTTGGTGCTCAATGGTTTCAAGGCCGATGGCTCGGCGGATTGTGGCGCGCTCAAGGTGGCGGCGGACTACATCGACGAGATCAGCAACGGCCTGATCTGGAATCAGTTCGTGGACGGCACGTCCGGCACCGCTGACGTCGGCATTCCGGATGGCAAAGGCGCGGGCGTTTCTGATTCGCTGCTGTTTCCCGACATCGGTTCCGCGCAGGCGCTGTGGGTGGACGTCGCGCTGAGCAACTCCGATGTGTCCAAGATCACCATTGAGCTGTATGCGCCCAACAGCGCGACTCCCTACATCTTGTACAGCGGCGGCAAGGCCGGCACTGGCTTCAAAGTCAGCTTCAACAAGGATACTGCGTTGGTTTCTGGCGACATGAACAAAGACTGGATTGGCAAGAACATCGCCGGCACGTGGTCCATCACCGTCAAGGACCCCAACGACAACGTCTCAACCACCAATGACGGCAAGTTCAATTGGGCCGTCAACATCCAGACTCTGTCGACCAAGAAGATCCAGATCAAGGGCAACTTGATCGTCGATGGTACGTTGCAGATCGGTGGAACCACGGGCGGAATCTCAGGCGCCATTACCTACAAGGACTTTGTCAACTACGAAAACAGCTGGTGCCCAGCGCAGCCCAATGGCGATCGTTCGATGGTACTGGGTGGCATCTGCACCCCAGGCGTTGGTCGCAACAACGATTGGCCGACTGCCGTCGCGTACTGTAACGGAAAAAAGGCCGACGTCTGCTCCGGTGCTCAGTCGTTAGTGCTTCGCCGTCTGGGCGCCTTGGGCAACTACACGTCGTGGGCAAACTGGACCAATTCGTACGCCGACAATGATGGCGGCCTCTGGTACGAAGCAGTCGGGCCCATCGCCGACGACCACGGTACCGGTACCGGCGCGATGGCGCCTTGCTGCTACAACGTGACGCCAAAGCGATCGACCGACCAAATCGTCAAGATCAATCCCACCGATGTCGGCATTCGGGTGCTGCACATCCACAATGTCGCCGACGTCACCTTCGGCTACGCGGCGACTTTTTGTACGCAGCTCAATGCTGACCTGTGCAACCGCTCAGAAATGGTCACCTTGCGCACCGCCGGCAAGATCTCAGCGAACTTTTTCTGGGCCAACAGCGCCGACGACACCGACAGTCAAGTCGACTACGGCGCGGCCGGCAACGGTGCCCACACGCCCGACAACGTCAACTTCGATGACCACCAAGGCGCCTTCGCTTGCTGCGCTCAAGGCGGCGACCGCACTGGCTTGGCTTGCCCAGCGGGCTCTACTGAGCAGAGCGGGATTTGCGTGACCAAGGTCAACAACACTGGCGCGACTTTTGTCAATGCCGCCAAGGACTGTGCCACCACGGGTGGCCACTTGTGTACGGTCTCGCAGAACTACAAGCTGCGCTCGGTCGGCTACATCACCGGCGGCGGCACTTGGTCGTCGAACATGGAAGACTGCGACGGCGCCAGCAGTTCGTGCGGCAACGGATCTGTGGGCGACAACATCAACCCGGCCGCGAACTTCACCTACGCCTGCTGCCTCTAGCCAATCGGTGAGCGCGCCCAGCAGGGGCCTTGGCGCGCCAGCAGGATTTTGTACACTACAGGCTCGTTCGACGCGTACTTGATGCGCGCAACCACTTCTGCGAGGACCGAAAATGCGTGAATTGCCTAAAATGTTCCGGGCGTTGAGCTCCGCAAGTGCGGCGCGCGCTCTTCCCGTCGCACTGGCCGCCTGCACGATGCTGGCGAGCGCGGTTGCCTCAGCGGCGACGCCGGCCATCAGCGCAGTCGAAGGCGTGCTGTTCTCGTCAGGCGGTGGCGCTGCGGCCGACGGCAACTACAACGTCACGTTCAGCCTGTACAAGGACGAAGTCGGCGGCAATCCGATCTGGTTCGAAGGCCCGGTCGTCATTGGCGTCAAGAGTGGCCAATGGCAACACTTGCTGGGCAGCACCAAAGCCTTGACCACCGCGGCACTCAACGGCGGCACGCTGTTCTTGGGCCTGCAGATCGCCAGCGACGCGGAGTTGCCGCGCAAGCCCTTGGCCGCGGCCGCCTTCGCGGTGCGCGCAGCCGTGGCAGACGGCATCGAATGCTCCGGTTGCGTAGGCGCGGGCCACATCGACAGCAAGTTTTTGGCCGGCTACGCCAAGACGGCCGATCTCAACAAGGTGGCGCTGAGCGGTGCCTTCTCGGACCTCACTGGCGGCCCGGATCTGAGCGCCTATGTCAAAGGCTCGGCGCTGTCCAAGGTCGCTACCGGTGGCAACTACACCGACCTCAACGGCATCCCCGACCTGACGCTGTACGCCAAAGTCACCGACTTGGGCAACTACGTCAAGGCGGCGTCGCTGGCAACGGTGGCGGGCACCGGATCGTTCAACGACTTGAAAGACAAGCCGGTGTTGTCCAAGAAGGGCGACAAGTGCGGCTCCGGCCTGGTGATGATCGGCATCAAGGCCGATGGCAGCTACGAATGCACCGCGTCGGCGATCGCCCCAGACATGATCGACGAGATCAGCAATGGCTTGATCTACAACCAGTTCATCGATACTCAAGCAGGCACCCTGGACAACGCCATCCCCGACGGCGCTGGCGCCGGCAAGAACGATTCGCTCGACTTTCCCGACATCGGCCAGGCTCAGGCGATCTGGGTCAACGTCAACCTGAGCAACTCCGACGTCTCCAAGGTCAAGATCGAGCTGTACGGCCCCGGCATGGGCACGCCCTACGTGCTGTACAACGGCGAAAAGGCTGGCAGCGGCTTCGCAGTGAGCTTCAACAAGGACACGCCGTTGTCGACCGGAGACATGAACAAAGACTGGGTCGGCAAGAACATCAAGGGCACTTGGTCGATCACGGTCAAGGATCCGTTCAAGAATCAGAGCACCGCCAATGACGGCAAGTTCAACTGGGACATCACGATTCAGACGCTGTCAAGCAAGAAGGTTCAGGTCAAGGGCAACGTGATCATTGACAACGACCTCACCGTAGGCGGCAATCTCAATGTGGCCTCGGTGAACAACAGCATCCTCAAGCCGTTCACCTATCGCTGGGGGCGCTCGCAAGGCCACGACAACAACTACACGTGGCCGATGGGCAACAGCGGCGACTATTCGCTTGGCATCGCGCCCTCGACCTGGTCCAACGGCGCCGTTGCCGCCAGCATCAGCGCCGACAAGGACCTGTGGCGCATGACATTTGTCAACGGCGGCCGCGCAGAGATCGGCGGCGCGTTGATCAACCAAGTCATTCCTCAGTACAGCGACAGCAACATGAGCGAGCACTACTACTTCTTGTTCCGCGTTCAGAACACCACGGCCGGCGCGATCAATTGGGCACCGACATTCTGGTATTCGTGTGGCGGCAACTGGAGCGACTACACGTCAGCCACCATCAACGGCATCAACACCTGGAGCACGAGCAGCGCCTGTTATGCTGGCAACTGCGGGACCGTTAATCCGACGTTTGCGGTGCCGGCCAACCGGGTCAGTTCCGTCATTTTCGCGGTGTCGTCGTCCGTCGGTTGGGCGCCAGCGAATTTCTACCACCGCTTGGTTTTGCTGGCATTCACCAAGGGCTCACTCAAGTTGCCGGCCGGCCTGAAGTTTGTTGACGACCTCGACACCGCGACCGGCGGCTGGGACAAATAGTGCGCAACCGGGGCGGCCCAAGCTGGGCTCGGCCGACTCAACTTTGCGCGGGGCAGCCTGAACCTTATCTCGACCGAACCTGCGGAGAATCTGCAATGTCATATCAAAACACAGACTTTGGCGTCGCTGCCCATTCCGTCCGGCCCGCATCGCGTGGCCTGACTGTGGTTAGCTTTGCGGTGCTCCTGGCCGTTGGCTTTGCGATCGGCTGCGGTAACGAATCGGTTGCCGGCGACGACGATGCGGCGGGCGTAGATGGCACCGCTGGCACCGACGACTCCCTCGTCGGCGGTGCCGACGTGGACGACGCAACGACGGGCACAGACGCCGTCGTTGCCCCGCTGGACAACGGCTCGGGCGGCAGCGACACCGGCGTCGACACCGTCGACGGCGGCGGCGACAGCAGCAGTGACACCGCGACAACGCCGGTCTGTCCCGGCGGCGCCGGTTGCTCCTGCCAAGCCAACGGCGACTGCGCCAACGCGGCCGGCAAGTGCATCGCAACGCCCAAGGGCTTGAAGTGCGCCAAATCGTGCGCCCAAGAAAAGTGCGCCGACAACGAGAAGTGCGTGACGTCGGGCGGCGCGGAGCCGATCGACATCTGCGTGCCCAAGTGGGCCGCCGTCTGCAACCCCTGCAACGACAACCAAGAGTGCGAGAAGCTCGACAGCGGCGCGCGCTGCGTCGACAACGGCGAAAATGGTGCGTTCTGCGGCAGCAAATGCGCGGTCGATAGCGACTGCCCGGCGAGCTACGAGTGCAAGGACGTCAAGGACGTCTCGGCTGCCACCAGCAAGCAATGTGTCGTCAAGGGCGCCGCCGCCTGCAGCTGCAGCGAGTACGCGATCAGCTTGGAGCTGTCGACCACCTGCTACAAGCAAGCCGGAGCAGCCAAGTGTCAGGGCAAGCGCGCTTGCCTGGCCGATGGCAAGCCCCAGGCACCCACCGGCGGCGGGCTCTCCAGCTGCTATGCGCCTGACCCGACGCCCGAACAATGCGATGGCAAGGACAACGACTGCAACGGCAAGACCGACGAGACCACCTGCATCGACAGCAAGGTCTGCACCGACGACATCTGCAAGGGCGCCGGCGGCTGCGACAACCCGGCCAAACAGGGCACCTGCGACTCGGACGGTACGGTTTGCACCAAGGACGATCAGTGCGTCAACGGTGAATGCAAAGCCGGCAACGTCCAGATTTGCGACGACAAGAACGACTGCACCAAGGACTCGTGCGACCCGAAAGACGGATGCAAGTACTTGCCCGACGATGGTAAATCTTGCAACTCAGACGACAATCCCTGCACCGAGAACGACGCATGCAAAGATGGCGCCTGCGTGCCCGGCGCCGGCAAGGCTTGCTCGGCTTCAGACCAGTGCACCAAGGGCAAGTGCGCCCTCGACGGCAAGTGCAAGTACACGTTCCAGGATACATTCCCCTGCAACGACGGCAACTTGTGCACCGACAAAGACAAGTGCGATCAGGGCAAGGGCGACTGCTTTGGCACCGTGATCTCGTGTGACGATCAAAATCCGTGCACGCTGGACAGCTGCGATCCGACCAAGGGCTGTGGACACGACAAGACCTTGAGCTCGCCCTGCGATGACGGCGACGCCTGCACCATCAAAGACGCTTGCAACGGCGGCGCTTGCGGTGGCACCAACGTCGATCCCACCAAGCCCAAGGCCACCGGCGGCTGTGACGACGGCAACCCGTGCACCACCGACTTGTGCAACCCGGCGATCGGCTGCCAGAACAAGCCCGACAGCGTCGACAAGTGCGACGACGGCAACCCGTGCACCCAAGGCGACACGTGCGCATTGGGCAGCTGCAAAGCGGGCACCAACATCTGCGCATGCACCGCCGACAGCGACTGCAAGAGCAAGGAAGACGGCAACTTCTGCAACGGCACCTTGTTCTGCGACAAGGCCGCGGCGCCCTACCAGTGCAAGATCAACCCGGCGACGTTGGTCGATTGCAGCACCTCGCTCGACGGTCAGTGCAAAGTCACCGCTTGCGAGCCCGGCACCGGCCAATGTGTCACGACCAACAAGGTCAACGGCACCGACTGCGATGCCGACGGCACGGTCTGCACCGACAAGGACGCTTGCACCGACGGCAAATGCGTCATTGGCAAGCTCGTGCTTTGCGACGACAAGAACCCGTGCACCAAGGACTCGTGCGATCCCAAAAAGGCCTGTGTCTACGATTACAGTGCCGACCCCTGCGACGCCGACAACAACTTGTGCACCCAAAACGACGCCTGCAAGACCGGTGTTTGCATCGCAGGTGCCAAAGTGACTTGCGACGACAGCGAAGACTGCACCGCCGACAGCTGCGTGACGACCACTGGCAAGTGCGACTACGCCGCGATCGCCAACAAGACCTGCGAAGACGGCAACAACTGCACCATCGGCGACACCTGCACGGCCGGCAAGTGCATCCCCGGCAAGGGCCCCAACTGCGACGACAACAACCCGTGCACCAAGGATACCTGTGACGCCGCGGCTGGCTGCAAGAGC
>CANMNA010000025.1 GCA_947499075.1 Myxococcales bacterium | reverse complement strand
TTTATTCTGACGGTGAAAATGTGAAGGTCTTCGGTCTTCGCGAGCCCCGCGCCGGCCGCCTTTTCGAATACACCCTGTTAGCGCCCCGAGCCCCGAGGAAATTAGGATGGCTCGGCGGCGGGGGACAAACCCCCGCCCTACGAGTCCGACGAATGGTCGCGTGCCAATCCGAATCGGGTGGAGTTGATATTCGTCAGCTATTTCAGCCCGGGAATCGTGATGAGGCCCTGCCACGACAGCAGGCCGACGGCGGCAACGGCGATCAGGGCAACTGCCACGGCGATCATCAGCCCGCGGTTGCTGCCGCCGGCGTCGCTGGCACTGGCGCCCGTCTTGCTTGCGCCCGTCTTGCTTGCGCTCGTCTTGCTTGCGCTCATCTTGCTAGTGCGGGATGGCGACGTGTTCGGGCCAATGCCGCGCCCGGCGGCAGCAGCCGGGCCGTTGCTCGTGCGCCCGGACGAGAGCGCGTCGCCTTTGTCGCTGCCCGGCGAGGCCTTGGCTTTGTCGTCGGGCTTGCCGGCACCGCTGGTGTCGGTGCTGCCCAACCGGTTCATCGTCTGGCGGTTGCCGCGCGCCAACGCTGGCTGCGCACCACTGGGCAACGATGCCGGGGCTGCCGACGGCGTCATCGGCGCAGAACCCGGTTCTCCCGACTTTTCCAGCGCAAGGCTTGGCGCGTACCCGGATTTGTACAAGTGGAAGAACGAATCAAAGTCCTTCCAGTTGGTACCGTCGATCGACACTTGCATTGCCTGGCCTGATTTGCTTGCGGCGCGGCCGAGCAGGGCGTCAAGTCCATGAAAGTTGTACGTCAGGCCAAGAGCACGCAGCTTCCAATCGCCGCCGATGATGGCAGCCTCAGCGTCGGACTCTCCCGGAATCGGAGGAACTGCGCCATCGCCAACGGCCGGTTCACCGCCCTGATCATCGGAGCCGGCGATCGGATTGACCGCATCGGCATCGGTGCGCATGCCGATTTCAGAGTCGGCTGCAAGCTCAGGTTCTGAGGGCGGACGGCGCTCGCGCGAGGTCGGACCGTCCGGCAGGTCGGCCGAACGCTCCATCATCTCTGGCGGCAGCGCTGTGGGCGTCGGCGCGCCGCGCACTTGGGCCATCAGGCCTTCATGGCTCTGGTCGGGACGCAACGTGGGTTCGTTGAAGTCAAAGTCTTCGACATCATCGGCCTCGCCGACTACGAATCCTGCAGGCTCCAAGGACCGCCCGACCAAGTCGGGTGGCATCCAGCCGTAGCCTGGGCTTGGGTCCAGATCTGGGAACCCGATCTCCTCGCCGGTCATGGTGTCGGGCAGGGTCGCCGCACCGGCAGGTTTGAAGCCACTGGAGATGGTGCCATGGCCACGACCAGCCGCGTTGACGGTGGCGACAATGTCCTGATCGATGGGCATCTTGTGGCTGCAGTGCGGACAGATGACGTGGTCGCCTTGATTGACCCCTTTCTCGAGCTTGCTGAAGGAATTCCAGCAGGCACCGCAAACAAAGTCGGTCACGTTGGTGATCGGGCGCGCTTCGGACACTCTGTCTGCCTCCCGCCTGACGGTTCAGGTGCGTTGCAAGCAACTTCTGAGAACAGTTCGAAAACTACCGACGGACGAGCGTGCCAGCGTGGCGGTGCCGAACCGAGGTCGCGCCGATGGACCTGAGGCAGTGGTTCAGCCGCAGGGCCGCCCCAACGGCGGCGCTTTGAAACATAGCAGCGCAAGGCGCGGGTGGTCAACGGACCGGTGGGTGCGCCACAGCCGTCCACAGCAAGTCGTACATTTCTAGGCGAAATGTTTTGATCGGTCCTGTTGCAGAACGGTCAGGGTGCACGCGGTTGGTCAACAGCACCGCGGCCACGTCAGCAGACGGGGCGAGCCACACGCTGGTGCCCGTGAAGCCCAAATGACCAAAGGAATCTGCAGGTGCGAGGCTTCCGGCAGTCGAACCTGGCTGGGTCGGCGAATCCCAGCCATGGCGCCAATTGCTGCCTGCGACGCCGGCGGCTGCGGTCCACGCGCGCACAAGCGACGGGTCCAATCCGAGCGAGACTGGATCGCCAGCGTGGGCTGATAGCCATTGCTGAGCCCAAACCGCGACGTCGTGCGCTGCCCCGAACAAGCCGGCGTGGCCAGCCACCCCGCCCAACGCGGCACAATTGTCGTCGTGGACCACCCCCTGCAATGGCAGGCCATCGCTGCAGCGGGGCGACCAAATCTCAGTCGCGACCAGGGGCTCTAGTGGCTGCACCGCCGCCATCGGCCGGTAGCCGACGTGGATGTTGAGCGGCTTGGCGATCTGGCGCGCGAAGAGGTCACTGAGCGGCTGGCCAGCTGTCGCCTCCAGCATCCATCCCAGCGCCATAAAGCCAAGATCGCTGTACACGGCCTGCACACCGGTTTCAGCGACGGGCTGCGTAGTCAGAACCAAGTGCCGGACCTCCGCCAGGCGCTGGTGCGATGCAAAGCCAGTGGTCGCGGCGAAGTAGTCCAGCCAAGCCGGCCAGCCAGAGGTGTGGCACAGCAAGTCTCGGACCCGAAACTGCCCGCACGGCGTACCGCGGGCATCGGCTAGGTAGTGCTGCAGCGGGGCGCTCAGATCGATGTGGCCGGCGGCCACAGCTTGCGCCAAGAGCGTTGTAGTCGCAATGGGTTTGGTCAGCGATGCCAAGTCAAACCGCGTGCCGGGCCCGATCGGCGTGCCCGGCATTGGCTGCCAGCGGCCGCCGGGGCCCGTCAAGCTGACCCGACTGGTGCGTCCAGCGGTGACGCAGTGCACCGGGCCGCGCGCCCTCGCTACCGCGAAGGCTGCGGCAGAGCAGGCGCCCTGTCGGACCGCCAGATGCAAACGGGCATGGCAAGCGCTCAGATCGATCGGGTCAGCGCTCAAGGCCTGCGGCACCGCAACCGTCACACCGTCACCGAGGCCTTGCGCAGCTGCTCGGCCTGGTCCAAGCGGTCGGCAAGGTCGCGCAGTTGATTGCGAAAGCCATCGACGTCGGTGCGTATCGCATCGACCTGCTTGCCCGCCGCCAACCCAGCCCGCAAAGTGGCCAGCGACTCTAGGGCGCGCTTGCGCACCCGGCCGTCGCCGGCTTTGTCGATAACAGCTTGCAGCAATGCCGCGGCCCGCGGATCGCCCAGACCGCCCAAAGCCGAAGCCATGTTGAAGGCAAAGCGGAAGGAGTTGTCGGCCGTCCAAGGCCGCAGGGCGTCGATCACTTTGGCAGGCTCGCCTTGGAACCGGCATAGGCAGCGAATCGCCGCGCAGCGCAGCAATGTCGGGTAGTGGCGGGCCAAGTAGCGCTCAGCCACCGCCATGCCGCGTGGGTCTGCCAGCGCTGCGAGGCCGTCGAGCACGCCGACGCGCACGGTCTCGTTCCAGCTGTCGCGGTCCAGCGCCGACACGAGCGCCTCAAACGCCACCGCCTGACGGGTGGCGCCCAGGCTCTTGGCGGTCTCGGCTTCGACTAGCACCGAAACATCGCCCGCCGCGAGCAATTCGTGCAAAAGCGCTGCAGCGGCCAGAGTCTGGAACTTGCCGATGGCCTCTCGCACGGCGCGCCGTGCCTTGGGATGACCCAGCAAGACCGCGCGCTGAAGTGCAGCATACGCCTCGCTCGTGCCAATCTTGCCCAACACCTTGGCCGCCTCGGCGGCGACCATCCACGGGCCGTCCCCTTGCAGCGCGTGGCCCAAGGCCGCAACGTTGGTCGCCGACGGCCGCTTGCCCAGCGCATGCGCCGCCGCGATGCGCGCAGAAGCCGTGGCCGATGTGGCCAGCGTCGTGCGCAGCTGCGGCTCTGGCAGACCGAGGTCCCATGTCGCCAGTACATCGCCGCGGGGATCGATGAGCACGTGGGCCGGCGCCTCAGGCAAGCTGAGCCAAAAAGACTGCTGCTTGCGATCGAGCAGCAACGTCCGCTCGTCAAGCACACCGTCTTCACTGCACAATTGCACGAGCACCTCAAGCATGAACACGGGAGCGCTCGCAGTGTCCTGCGTCTGCTCCAGCGTGAGCTTGTAGGTCCGGGTTTCACCGTCCCAGCTGCCCGCGACCTTGATCTCAGGATGGCCTTTGCCAGTCTCGACCCACTGTCCAAAGAACTTGCCGAGATCGACACCGCTAAACGTCTCAAACGCCCGGCGCAAATCGGGTGTCTCGGCAACACCGTCGGCATGCTCGCGCAAGTAGGCCCCAACCGCGCCAAAAAACGTAGCGTCGCCCAGCTTGCGCCGCAGCATGTGCAACACCGCGCCGCCCTTCTCGTACAAGTGTGCGTCGAACACGTCGATGGGCTCTTCGTACTTGTTGGTCACGATCGTGCGGCGATAGCGCCCCGCATCCTCCGCCATGTAGGCACGCTGGGCGGTGAGCCGGGCGTAGTCAAATTCGTCGTCACCGTTGGCGTGCTCTTGCCACAACTGCTCGAAGTAGGTGGCAAACCCTTCGTTGAGCCAACCGTGGGACCAGCTGCGGCACGTCACCAGATCACCGAACCACTGGTGCGCCAGCTCGTGGCTGACCAGCGGCTCAGAGCTGAAGTCGAGGTGGGCCCGCTCGTCGTGCAGCGTCAGGTCGGTCTGGGTTGTCATGGACGCATTTTCCATGCCGCCGAACACGAACTCAGAAACGGCAACTTGACCATATTTTTCGTAAGGATAGCGAGTTCCTGTCAACTTTTCGTACAGCGCCACCATCTCTGGCGTGCGCCGAAACGATCGCATGCCATCCTCCTCGCGGCCGGGCAGCACGGCAAAGCTGATAGGCGTCGGCTCCTCTTGCTGGCGGACCTCGACAAACGGCCCAACCACCAGCGTGAGCAGGTAAATCGGGATGGGCCGGCCCAGTTGCCAGTCGAAGATGCGCTTGTCGGCATCGGCAGCGCGGTGAATGTCTTTGAGCACGCCGTTGGACAGCGCGACCATGTCGGCCGGCACCGTCGCAATGACCTGCAGGCGCAGCTTGTGGTTGGGCGCATCGTGGCACGGAAACCAGAACTTGCTGTCCTCGTCCTGGCCTTGGGTCCACGCGTGCGCCAGACGCTGCGGGTGATCAGCGTCGGGCAGCACAAAGTAGAAGCCAGCAGGCGGGTGGCGTGTGTCAAAATCGATGGCAATTCGAATGGCCTCGCCGCGGTACACCCCGCGACCGGCGTCGACCCACAGCGTCTTGCCGTCGTGTTCAAAGTACTGCGACTTGCCAGCGCCATCGAAGGCCCGCAGCACTTCGAATCCGTCGGCATCGAAGCGCAGCCGCTGCACCTTGGCCTTGCGCACGACACCTTCGTACGTCGCAGTGCCAAACACACGCCGGTTGGCGACGTCGACTTCGACCGCCAAAGTCAGCTGCTGCCAGTCGACCGGCACATCGGGCGGATACCGCTCTGGCGTATCTGCGGTGGCAAATTCTTTGCGGGCGCGCAGGGTATACAGCGCCGATTGCTCGACGGCATCGATCCCGCCAAAACCGTGTTCGCGCGAAGACATAGCAGCTTCCTTGGGCCGCGGCCGAGGCAGAGCGGCGCGTCGCGGCAACGCTAGCACGTTTTGCATGGCGAGTGGATCGGCGCACACTTGCCAATCGGCGGCGACAGACTGAGCGGCCAGATGGCTGATACGATGTTAAATTTGGATACGATTTCGACGCTGTATCGCGCGCACATCGCGCACCTGTCTCAGCGTTACGGTCAGACGCTGACCGCGCTGGGCTATGCCGCTCTGGTGCTCGACGCTGGCACGCTGCAGCCCAAGTCTCGGTTCGACGATCAGGACTGGCCGTTTCGGCGCGCGCCAGGGTTTGCCCATTGGCTGCCGCTGGTCGCTCCGGGTAGCTTCGTGGTCGTGGTGCCGGGTGAGAGGCCGCTGCTGGCGTGGCACCAGCCTGACTCGTTTTGGGAGGGTCCGCCTACGCCTGAACGCACCGATTTTGCAGCAGAAATGGAAGTAAAGCCGTTTGCGACGCTGGGTCAAGTGCGCGACCGTGTGCCGCTGGGCAGTGTCGCGGTGATTGCCGAGACAGCGCAGCGCGCCCACGATCTGGTGGGCCACGGCGTGTGCAACCCGTCGGAATTGGTGGCAGCGCTCGACGAACTGCGGGTGCACAAGACCGCGTATGAAGTGGCCTGCCTGACCGAGGCCAACGGGCGGGCAGCGGCTGGCCACGATGCAGCGCGCCAAGCGTTTGCGGCGGGCGGAATGTCAGAGTTGCAGATCCACCTGCGCTACCTGCACGCCACGGCCCAGGACGATCCAGAGACGCCGTACAAGAACATTGTGGCGCTTGGCCCGCACGCGGCGACACTGCACCACATCGCGTACGGCAAGAGCGATCCCGGGCGGCAGGCGGAGTCGCTGCTGCTCGATGCGGGGGCAACGTGCCTGGGTTACCACGCCGACATCACCCGAACTTGGACGCGCGGCAGCGGGGCGGCGCTCGATACGTTTGCCCAGTTGGTCACGGCCGTCGACCGCGTGCAACTGCAGCTGTGCGCGCAAATTGCCCTCGGCGTGCCCTACGAGACATTGCATGATTCTGCTCACTTCAACATCGGGTGCGTCCTAAAAGAGGCTGGACTTGTGCACGGTGGCCCCGACGAGCTGGTCAGCAAAGACATCACGTTCGCGTTTTTTCCCCACGGCTTGGGTCACGCGCTGGGCCTACAGACCCACGATGTCGGGTGCGCCAAGATTCGGCCGCGGCCAGATAACCCGTATTTGCGCAACACGCGGCTGATCGACGCAGGCCAGGTGTTCACCATCGAGCCGGGGCTGTACTTCATCGACGGGTTGCTGCGGCCGCTGCGCCAAGGCCCACACAGCCGGTTGGTCAATTGGCCGTTGGTCGATCAACTGGCGCCATTTGGCGGCATTCGGATCGAGGACGACGTCGTGGTGTGTGGCGGCGCGCAAGGGCACCTGAACTTGACCCGGACGGTGATGCCACAAGGCGGCGGGGCGGCGTAGCGGCTGACCGCTATCGTAGCTTAATCCTGTTAATTCATGGTTCTGAATAAAGGGTGCGTCCGTTCCGGGCCGGTCAAACAGGCCACGGCGTCGCCAAATCAGCCAGGGTCGCGCCCTGCTCGAGGCGCGCGGCCGCACGCTGCCAATATGCCGGCTTGTCACCGTGCGCGATCTCTTCGAGCGCCACCAAGCTTTGCGCTGCCTGGTGATCCGTGCCGCTCTGTTCGGCCAAACGTTGCAGTCCCCGCCGCGCGATCGCCAGCGCCTCTTTGGCCCACTGACCCACATGCACATCGCCGACACGGGCACCGAGCGCAGTCCGGCAGGCCTCTTCGCGCAACACCGCGCGGTCGATCTTGCTGTCGCCATCGCGCAGCAGGTCGAGAATTTCACCGCGCGCCTGCACGTCGTACAGCCATCCCTTGGCCAGCGCGGGCAGAGCGGCAATCGACTCGGGCGGCACCAGATCGGCCTGGCGAATCTCCAGCCAGCGCTTGAGACGAATATCGGGAAACAGCGTGGACACATGCAGTTCCCAATCGGCGAGTGTGGCCCGCCGCCCGTCGAGGCCGCGCTCAAAGAACTGCCGAAACGTAAACTTGCCGTCCATGGCCTGGTAGCCGTGGCTGCCGTCTGGCTTGTCGATACCGACAAAGTACATCGGGACGTCGACGGCCCACTGGACGTAGTCGGCGATCGACGCCGACTTGTCGAACGCAAACTTGCGCACGTCGCAGCGGGCGTTGTCGACGTCGGTCCACAAGTGGGCGCGGAACGTCGCGTAGCCGCTGGGCTTGCCTTCTGCCCACGGTGAATTGGCAAAAAGCCCGATGATCACTGGCGAAAGCAAGTGGCCGGCCCGCATCATCTCCATGCACTCGTGTTCCGACGAAAAATCGATGTTGGCCTGCACCGTACACGTCAAGTGCATCATGTGCAGGCCGTGGCCACCAACCGTTGGCATCCAGTCGCGCATGATCTTGTAACGGTCCTTGGGCATCTGCGGCGCGCGGTCGACCGGCGTGTGCGGGTTAAAGCCCAGCCACGCCAAGCGGATGCCCAAGTCCTGGGCGACGTCTTGCACTTCGCGCTGGTGCGCCTCCAGCTCGGCTTGGGTCGCGGCGATCGTCGGCTGAGTGCCGCCCGAGAGCTCGAATTGGCCAGCGGGCTCTAGGGATACCGACACGCCGCCGCGGGACAAGGCGATCGGGTTGCCGTTTTCGACAAACGGTAGCCAACCGTGGCGCTCGACCAGGCGGTTGAGCAGGGTCTTGATGCTGGCGTGGCCGTGGTAGCCGACGGGCGCGCCGTCAGGTCCGATCGCGAACCGCTCGTACTCGGTGCCAATGCGGAACTGATCGCGCGGCCTTGCTCCAGAGCGGCACCAATGGGCGCACTGGTCGAGCGACTCGATCAAGGTCTTGGGGGTATCCGATGCTGCGCTCGCCATGTCACCTCGGCCGCTAGTCGTAGTAGAACTGCTCGGCCCGTCCAAAGGTAATCGCTCCAAAGCCTTGAACGACAACGGCAATCACGATCAGCGCCTTGGTCAAGAGCGACAGCCTTTGCACCCGCAGGGCAAACACGCCCAGCAGCAGCGGCAAAAAGTCCATCGAGAATCGGTAGGCAAACTGCTGCCAACCGTCGTTTTGGTACAGCAGGCCGGGCACCATGACCGCTGCTAGCGTGATCAACAAGTTGCGGTGCAGACCCGTCCGTTGCCGCTCCAGATCGGCGTCCACCGCCAGCGACTCAGGCAAGCGCTTGGCGCCGAACATCGCCAGCAGAGCCGGGGTCGAAGCGAGCAAGCCCAGACCGTGGCGTGTCACGGCGACGTAGGGCTCGCTCCAAAACACCCGCGGCATGTTGGTGATAGCGGCACTGAGATTGCCATTGAGGAACAAGGAGTTGAATAGGCCGTGCTCGCGCGTTGGCACCCGCGTGCCCTCCAGCAAGTACAGATGGCCAAACTCCAGCGGATTCTCCCAGCGCACCCAATTGAACCACGCCAGCCCGGCACCGATGATCGCCATCGGCAGCGCAAACCACAGCACGTTGGTCACCGCCCGCCGCACCACCGCCGGCCCGCCCAGCAGGCACAGCCGACCGTCCGGGAACAGAGCCTCTAACGGCACAAAAATACTTGCAAACAACAGTGGCGTCCGGGTTGCGACCCCAAGACCCAAGAACAGGCCAGCCCAAAACGGCCGACGCGCGCCTTGGCCGAAATAGACCGCCAGCAGGTGCAGCGTCAGGCCCATCGCCAGCGCCGTGAACCAGACCTGACCGCGCACCGAGCAGTACCAGCTGACCGTACCAAACGCGAACAGCGCCGCCAGCCACAACCGATCACCGGGAGAAGTCGCAATCAGCCGCTGCCGCGCCAGACGCTCGATCCACAGTAAGAACAGCACAACCGAGGCCACCGCAAAAAGCAGGGTCACCAGCACATCATTGGTGTTGAAACCCCACAGCTTGACCAGCGGCATCAACAGCACTGCAGGCAACGGGGGAAAGCTGACTTGGTGCACCACTTCGTCACAGCGCTCGGCCGGCCGCTTGGGGTTGCACCCCGTCTTGAGCTCGTTGACCGGGTCGATGATCATCCACTGACCAGTCAACGTGTGGAATTCCTTGGATCGCGGCCCAGTGACGTCTTTCCACGGAAACACGCCTTTGACCTGCTGGCCGCCTTTGAGCGTCAGCACCCGGTAGCTGGCCCAGTCGTTCCATCCCAGGTTCTTGCCGTCTTTGCCCAGCAAGTGGCGATCGACCGCTGCCTGATAGCCAGGCGGATCGTCTGGCGACACCGGCTGGTGGGCCCACCGCCGCGGCGTGTCGGTATCGAGCTTGCCGTGCAGCAAGTTCCACGCCAGATCGACAAAATGAAAGTGCGGCGAGGGCTGCAGCAGCATCGGACCCGCGGTGATCGCATACACAGAGGCGGCGATGCAGCCGACTAAACCCAGCCGCAGCGGCAGCGACTGCGCCAATCTGGCGCGCAGACCCGGACTTGGCTGGTCACGATGGGCAGGACTTGGGGACATGCGACCTTGCGCGCCGACAGCCGGACGAGACGGCGGCGCACAGTAACCGCGGCGGCGGGCAGGGTCAACGGACAGCCAAGGCCCAAATTCCCCACAGAAATCAACGGTGGCTCCCGATTTGAGATGCAGATCAAGGAGCAAGGAGCTGAAAGAGCGAGGCGCACTCTGCTACGCCGCAGCGAGAGAAGCGACGCAGTGACGCAGAGATGCGCTCAAAGCGGGGGGATCGCCGAAGGCGCGGGCCGCGGCGCTACAGTTTGCTGATCTTGCGCTCGAACAGCACCGCGCCGTTGGTGTCAATGAAACGGCCGACCAGGGTCTTGCCGGTGATCTCGACCCAGAAAAAGGCCAGGTTGGTGGCGTCCTCAAAGTAGGTCTTGTTCGGGGTGAACAGCAGGCTTTGGCCCTGAATCGTGGTGGTGGTCGCGCCAGCGCCGGCCACGACCAGCTCCATGCTGCATCCGGCTTTTTGGACCATCCACTGGCTGGTGTGGTCGTGGCCGCTCAGGTACATGTCGATTTTGTTGCAAAATACCGCTTCGACCGATTTTTTGACCCCTTCGCCGCTGGCGATCGGGATGCCGGGCAGGCCCTCGTAGGTGCCAGCATTGCCGTGCGGACCGTTGGAGTACAGCGGGTGGTGGGCGACGCCAATCTTCCAGGTTGCCTGCGAATTGCTCACCAATGGCCCGAATTTCTTGACTTGATCGTCACCCAAACCGTACATCTGCAGGTTGCTGTCGAGCGCAAAGACGTGGACTCCCAGAACTTGCTTGTCCCAAGTGTTCGACGGGTGCACGAACTTAGGATTCTTCTTGGCATACTCGGTATAGTAGGGGCCCTTGTACAGCTCAGCGCCGGATCCGTTGCCACCGTAATCGTGGTTGCCCAAGACAACCCAGAACGGCGCCTCGACGTCTTTGTACGGCTGCACAAACTTGGTCTCAAACTGCGGGTCATCGGGGCCGCTGACGCCGGTGTCGTAGAAGTTGTCGCCCAAATACAGCACGAAGTCGCAGCCGTGGGTCTTGCAGTAGGCGGCCAAGGCCTTGCCGACGGCAAACTGACCGGTGTTGGCCTTGCCGGCATCACCAAGCGCCGCAAAGCGCACGACGGGCGCGGCGACTTCGGGCGCGGCGTCGACGCCCGCGTCCCCAGCGGCATCGGCCACGCTGTCCGGGCTGGGTGGCACATCGAGGTCGGCAGGTGCATCTGGTGCGGCGTCTGTCATGCCAGCATCGGGCGCGTTGCTGTCCACGGGTCCACTGTCGTCCTGACCGCCATCGGGTCCGGCTTCGGCGGCAATGTCTGCACTGAGATCAATTAAATCAATGAGTTCATCCGCTACGTCGCTGACGGTCTCTGGCTTGCTGTCGGGCAACGAGTCGGCGATTGTGTCGACTTTGGTCTCAGCAACACTGTCAACGACTTTGGGCGCATCTGCACCGCCGTCGCCAGCGGCACCGCCGTCGCTAGCCGCGTCGCCGGCAAGCACTTCGTTCGCTGCGGTGTCCGAGACAATCGCATCGACGTTGGCGGCACCGGCGGTGTCGGATCCAGCAGCTTCGGCGCCGGCCGTGTCCGCGGCGGCAATCTGGGTGTCGGCAAACTGCGTCGCCGAGCTTTCCGCTGCACCATCAGCGGCTTGTGTCGGCTGCGCCTCCGAGCACGCCATGCACAGTCGACCGAACACGCCCCAGATCCAGATCACGCGGCAAAATCTGTGGACCATGGGTTCTCCGCAAGGCGCGCGGGCGCCGGTCGCTTGCCGATTTACGTTACCGCAAGTCCTGCGCGGGCGCCACGGTCTGCACCGTCACCAATCTCGGCATGCGCATACTGGGCGGCGTGAGACATTTATCGCGTAAAAACATGGATATGAACAAAGGGTGCGTCCGATCTTGAGCCATCGGGTCGCGTGCTGTAGCCTGTGCCGGCAGCCTTTCCGTTGCCGCCGAGGTCCCCATGCGCAGCCCCTCCGTCTGGACGTCCGCCAATGTCTGGCGGGCGCACGTCGCCGCCACCGTGCTCCTGCTCGCCGGGTGCGTCGGTAGCGGCTCGACTGTGCCCGGCCCGTCGCTGGCGGACGCAACGTCGAACTTTGAGACCAGCGCCCAAGACGTCAAGGTCGGCGGTGTCGACACCAAGACCGCCGAGCTGCCCAAGGTTGTGACAGCCGACACGGCAGCCAGCGGGACCGACGTGCCCGACGGATGCACCTGCGCCGGTATGGAATGCGGCAACCCGCCCGGCTGCCCAGGCCTGCAGTGCAGCGAGTGCCCGCTGGGCGCGCTGTGCACCAACAACCTGTGCGTGGCCGATCCAAACTGCACCTGCGCAGGCCTGGAGTGCGGCATCATGGAGGGCTGCGGCAAAGACTGCGGCACCTGCCCGGCGCCCGCCACCTGCAACAACTTCAAGTGTGAACTCGATTGCTCCTGCGCCACCACCGAGTGCGGCAAGATCGCGGGGTGCCCCAACGGCTGTGGCGACTGCGAGAAAGGCAAGCTGTGCGTCGATAACGTCTGCAAGGCCGACCCCAAGTGCGTGTGCAAGCCGGGTATGTGCGATATTCCGCTAGGTTGCGCTCAAAACTGTGGCAGTTGCGTGGCGGGTGAGAAGTGCGTGGCCAACAAGTGCACGGCCGGCGGCGACGACTGCCCGTGCAACAGCATCGCCTGCGGCTTCGCCAAGCCGAGCTGCACCAAGTCGTGCGGTTCGTGCCAGATCAACCAGATCTGCAGCAGCAACGCGTGTAAGGCAGTGACCGATACTACCAAGAAGAAGTTCGGCGAGCCTTGCGGGCCAACCGAGGCCTGCCCTCAGCCGCCAGTCGGCGCTGGCTACTTTGCGCAAAAGCAGTTCGTTGAGTGCCAGCACAACCAATGCGGAGGCAGCCTGTGCTTTGGCAACGTCTGCAGCCAAAAGTGCAAAATCGCAGCCGATCAGGTCAGCAACGCCACCGGTGCGGCCGGGCCCGACGGCATTGAAGACCCCGGTCAGCCCAGCGACTGCGTTGGAGCCTCCAGCGGCCCATCGGGCAGTGGTTTCCGCTGCGTCGAGCAAAATTCGCCCGCCCAAGTCCTCGCTGGCCAAACCGATCAGGTATGCCTGCCCGGCAACGCTTTTGCGCCCTGCCAGGCCGACGGCGACTGCCCGGCGGGCGAAGTCTGCCGTGTATACCCGTTGTTGAGTAATTTTCAGTCGCGCTGCGGCCCCAAGATGAGCAACCCGATCGGTACCGCTGGCGTGAAGGGTTCGCAGTATTGCAACATCAACCCAACGGTTGGGCCCGTCGCCGCATGCGAAACCGGGTGGTGTGGCGAAAACGGCTGCAACAGCCTGTGCAAGACCGATGCCGACTGCAAGACGCTGCCTGGCGCCTGCAAGTCCGGCCAATGCACGGCGTTGGGCGCCGCGTGCAAGGCCGACGCCGAGTGCCCGGTGTGGAAGTGCAAGGCCGGCATCCAATTCAGCCAGTCCAGCACCACCAAGTTCTCGGTCTGCCAGCCGTAGACCGGATCGGCGTCGCCACGTATCCTGCCACCGCCCGCAGCCCGAGGTCGGGTCGACGCGCCGATGACCCTTCCCGCACAAGACCCTGCTGCTCCGCCGCTGTCGGCGCAAGCCGACCGCTGGCAATTGGCGTTTGGCTTGTTGGTCACGTTTCTGGTTGCGCTCGCGATTTGGCCGCTGTGGGCAGGCAAGTGGTTGCCGCTGCATGATGCGGCCCAAGTCCAGCATCAGGCGTCGGTGATTTGGGACTGGCACGTCGAAGCGGTGTTCCGCCGCGACTTTGAACGCCTGACGATTCCGACCCCCAACTTCTTGGGCATCGCGCTGCTCACGGTGCTGGCGCGCTTGGGCGGGGTGGCGATCGCGCACAAGCTGCTGTTGTCGCTGTGTATCGTCAGTGTCGTGGCGGCGACGGCGTGGCTGCTTCACCAAGCCCGCCAGCCGCGCTGGCTGCTGATCGCAGTACTGCCATGGGTGTGGCACCACGAGATGTTCGTCGGGCACCTGGCGCACACCCTCGGCTTGCCGATCTTTGTGGCCCTGCTCGCGGCCCATCTGGGGTTGTTGCGGCAATTTGGGCCGTGGCGGGCACTGCTGGTCGCCGCGCTTGTGGTGGCGCTGGCGGTCACCCACCTGCTGCTGTGGCTGTGCGGTGCGCTCATGCTGCCCTTGCTCGGGATGGCGATGGGCAGGGGTTGGCGGGGCGTGCTGCGCGGGTTGGGGCGAGACGCGCTGGTGGTACTGCCGTCGGTTGCAGTGCTGGGGCCGTGGTACCGGCGTGAAGTGCTGGCTGAGGGCGGCTTTGCCAACTTCTCAGCGGAGTGGGCGTTGCCCGTCAGCAGCTTGCGGGCGTTTTTCGGGCACATGTTCGACGTGTTTGCGCCGCGCGGCACGGCGCTGGAGAGCTTGGCCGACTTGCTGTTCAACCGGCCGGGCGATGTCATCAGCGGCGTGTGGCTAGCCGGGCTGGGGCTGTGGTGGCTGGCGGGGGTGCGGGCGATGCGTGCGCAGCCGGGTGTGCCGCCCACACTGGAACTGCGCTACCTGCAGTGGGCGCTCCTGTTGGGCCTGCTGGGGTTCTTCGCGTTGCCAACTCACTTGTTCCGGCCGATTTGGGTGCATGGCTTGGCGCCGCGGCTGGCCAGCGTCGTGGCGATTTTGGCGGTGGTCGCGCTGCCCTTCGATCCCGTGCGCCCGCCGCGCACGGCGCGGATGCGGGCTTGGCTCGGCGGCGTGTGCGCCTTGATTGCGGCGACGTGGTTGCCGTTGGCTGCGCTGCGCTCAACGGTGCTGATCCAGCCCGAGTTTGACCACTTGGACGAGGCGCTGGCGGCGATCCCGCGCAGCAAGGCGGTGCTGGTGCTGCGGCCAAAATACGAAAGCCACTGGATGCAAATCCACATTTTTGCTGATGTCGGCCAATGGGCGGCGGTCCTGCGCGGCGCTGCGGTGCCCCACGGCTTTATCGACCCGGTGCTGCAGCCTGTGCGGCTGGTGGCCAAGAACCTGCGGCCGACGCCGCCCGGCGACGATCACGATCGCTTCAACTGGACCGAGCATGGCCGCTATTACGACTACGTGGCGGTATTTCGCGATCCGTTCGGGCCTGAGCCGCGCTACTTGGCGTTGCTGCGCAGTTGGCCGGAGGTCTACCACCGCGGCAAGTGGCAGGTTTTTCACAATGAACACCCTGAGCCGTTTCCGCCGCCGCCGCCGCCCCCGCTGCCGCCGCGCGATCCCGATCGCCAAGTCACCGAGTCGCTGATGCAGGCGCTGGGCCCGATGCTCGGTTTCGGATGGCAACCCAGCTACGAATTGGAACTCGCAGCGTCGGCGCGCGGCGAGCGGATCCGCACCGCGCTCGGGTGGCCGTCGCGGCATCCAGAAGTGCTACCGGAGCCGATCGCAGTGCCTCCGCCGGTCTCGGCGACGCAAGACGCTGCGCCTACGCCAATGCTGGCCCGACCGCCGATGCCGGTGTTTGCGCCCGCGCCTTCGCCACTGGGCAGGCCAGACATGCAGTGGATGGGCCGGCCGCTGCCGCCGGCCGAAGCACCCGTGCGTCCCGGCAATGAAATGCTACATTAGGAGCGGGCCGCTCGGCCCACTGGAGAGCCTGTGTCGCGCCCGCTGCTTACGCTGTTTGGTATCCCGGTCACAGTGTCGATCTGGCACTTTTTGTGGATGTTCTTGTTGCTGGGCGGACCGGCTGCGAGCTCTTCGGGGCCGGCAGGGGCGGCGCTGGTGATCCTGTTGGCCAGCCTGTCGGTGCTCGGCCACGAGTTCGGCCACGCGGGTGTGTCCAAGGTGCTGGGGCTGGATCCCGAGATTGAGCTGGTGAGCCTGGGCGGCATCACCCGGCACCGGCCCGCTGCCAAGCCGTGGCACGAGTTCATCATCGTGTTGGCCGGCCCGATGATGAACTTTCTGATCGCGCTGCTGGCGTTTTTTGCGATCGGCTTGGTGCCGGCCGATGCTGGCAAATTCGTCAATTGGCTCATCGGCATCAACATCGTGTGGGGCTTGTACAACCTGCTGCCGGTGTGGCCGATGGATGGCGGTCAACTGATGCGGATCGTGCTGCACAAGCTGCTGCCAACCGTGCGCGCCGATCGCTGGACCCACATCGCCAGCATGGTGGTCGCGGTGCTGGCCGGCGTGGCGCTGTTCCGATGGGGCCAAATGATTGGCGCGGTGTTCCTGCTGATGTCGGTCATCCAGAATTGGCAGATGCTGCAGTCGGTGGAGCAGAGCCCAGATGCCAAAGCCCAGCGCAAGCACGGCCGGGTCCGCGAGCTGATCGAAGAGGCGCGCGAGGCGTTTGCTGCGGGCAACTACCCGGAAATGGCGCGGTTGGCCCATCTGGCGCGCAGCGAGCCGTACCTGAATCAGGACGAAATGGCCCACCTCTGGCAATTGTTGGCCCATGCCGCGGCGCGCCAGCAACAGCACGAAGAGGCGGTGCGGTTTGCTGAGCGGGTGCCTCATGCGCCAGATATGGCCCAAATTCAGGCCTACAGCTTGGCGGCAATCGGCGATGCCCAGCGGATTCGGCGGTTTCTCGCCTCGCCGGCCGCGATCTTGCTGCCTGGAGAGCGCGTCGAGCACCTGCAACAGGCAGCCCGCGCCGTGTAGCAACCAGCGGCACGGGCATCCGGTAGATTTTTCGCGGGCAGGTGCGTCATGCTCGCCGCGGAGGCTGCGATGGTTCCGCCCAATTCACCCGCAAATCGCTCGTCTGGACCCCGCGCGCTGGCTGTCATCGCCGTGGGCGATGGCTTTGCCCTGCGGTGGCACGGCGAGCTCAAGCCGCTGGCGATGTTTGAGTCGCGAAGGCATGCCCTCAATGCTGCGCTGCAGCTGGCGTGGCGTGAACAAGTCGACGTGCTGGTTCAGCGGGCAGGCGGCGGCTTCGATCGGCTGCGGCCATTGCAGCCGGTGGAGCCCGAAAAGCGCAAAAAGTCCTGCGGGACCGAGCGCTGACCCAGTCCAGCGATTGCGTTGACACCCAGTCGATATCCGTCGATCCTTGGTGCCCTCGCGGCTGCCCGCCTTTGCCGCGCCGCCGGAGCCCCATGTCCAATCGCCAACTCTGTCTCGCCCGCACCTTTTTGCCGATGGCCGCCGCAGCCTTGATCGTGGCACCGGCGCGCAGTCAAGCCGCAGCGCCTGCTGGTCCTGCCGCGCCGATCAAAGTCGATCCCAAGGTCTCCGCACTTTTTATCGTCAAGGCGGGCATCAAATCGGCGGACTTTGTGGCCCGCGGCCTGGCGTACCGCGGGATCGCGTTTGACAAGAACAAGGAAGACATCAAGAAACTGCTCGAAGACGGCAGCACCGATCCCCAGTGGTCGGTGCTGGCCGGCGTCGTGCAAGCGTATTACGGGCTGCATGATCCACGCTGGAAGCAGATCGTCCACGACCGGCTGACCATGCCCAAGAATAGCCCGTACGAGCCGCTGCCGGTGCTCGACGAGATGATCGAAAAAGACGCGATCGCCCTGCTTTTCCAAGTGCTCGCCGACAAGGAGCACGACCAGCACGACAAGATCATGGACGCGCTCATCAGCCGCAACCGCGGCTATACGCAAGCTCTTTTTGTCCAGGGCTTGGCCAGCAAGGATGTCCTGATCAACCAGGCGGTGCTCAAGGCGCTGGCCAAGGTCGATCCGATCCTGCAGACCAAGATCTTGGACACCGTCGCCAAGGTCCATGCCACCAATGACAATGTGACCAAGGTCTTGCTTCAGATCGCGCGGACTGCCGACGAACGCCAGCCGGTGAGCTACCTGGCGCTGGCCAAGACCAAAGATGTCGCGCTTTTGGATCAGATTACGGTGATGCGGGCGCGGCACGGCGACAAGACCGTATCCAAAGCGATGGTCGGGCTGTGCCTGCGCATGACCGGCAAGGACCAACTGGCGGCGCTGGTTGCGCTGCGCAATATCGCCACCAAAGACGATGCGGCCGGGCTCAAGCCCATTCTCAACAGCGGACCGAGTCACGAGATCATCTTTCAAGTCTATGAAATTTTGGCGCGAGCTGGCGATCGCTCGATGCAGCGCGAAGCTGAGAACTTGGCCGAGTCGACCGATGTCGATGTGCGCGCGACGGGCGTGTTCTACTTGGGATGGGTCGGCGGCGCAGGCCGCATCGGCGAGATGCACAAGTACCTGCAAGATGGCATCCCAGCGGTGCGGCTGGCAGCGGCGCGGGTGCTGGGCTACATCGCGAGCAACATCAGCGTGGGGCCGCTCAAAGAAGCCATCGAGACCGAACGCGACGAGAAGGCCCGGCTGGAGCTGGTCAAGGCACTGGCGGCGATCAAGCACAAAGATGCCTACACCGCGCTGATGTTTTTCACCCGCGAAAAAGATGTCGAGGTCCGGCGCCTGGTGGTGCGGGCGCTGGCAGAGTCGGGCGATGCGGCGGTGCGGCAGGGCCTGCAGAATGCCCTGAACGACAACGAGTCGCGGATCCGCTCGGAAGCCGTGCGCGGGTTTATCCTGAGCGACGTGGCCAAAGCGGTCGATGTCTGGAAGCGGGCCCTGAAGTGGCTGCCGATCGGCGTCATCCTCGACCTGACCCGCGAGATGACCAAAACCATGGAAGGTTTCTTGGAGATTGCCCTGGCCGAGGCCGACAAGGATGACACCGGCGTGCGGATTCGCGAGGAAGCCCTGATCGCGCTGCACCTGCTGCCGTTGGCGGAGCAGCCGATCCTGTTCAAGCTGCTGGAGCAGACCCAAGACGAGGATCTCAAGATTCGTATCCTGCGACAATTGCTAGAGACGGACAAAGCCAAGGTCGCGGTAGCGGTCAAGTCAACGGCGCTGCAATCGACACCGCGGGCGCGGATGGCGGCGATCCGGATGCTCGGCAAGCTCAAAGGTGACAAGGAAGCGACGGAGTTCCTGATTCGTTTCATGGACGAGCCCGACGAGCGGATCCGTATCGCCGCGGCGCTGACGTTTCTGGGCGGCTAGTTGCCCACGCAGTTTCCCCACCGTTGGATCCTGCAAACGCTGGCTTGGCACTGGGTGGCTGGCCTGCTGCTGGCAAGCTGCGCGACCAAGGGCGCAGCCGCGCCTGCGCGCGATCTTGACCGCGAGGTCATGGCGCTGCTTCAGGGCTTGGGGCCGACGCAAGCGTGCCAAGATGATCGCGGATGCAAAGTCGGCTCGGCAGCGGGCGCTTGCGGTTTGGGCACTTGTTTTGGCCTGCTGACCACCGATCAGCGACCGCTGCGCAAGGTGCTGGTGCAGCGCATTGCCACAGCCGACCCGGTGCTGCGCGACAGGCTTGGCCGTAAGCTGCTGACGCTGGCCCAGCGGACAGACGGCGGCAACGCCCTGCGGTTGGCCACGCTGGAGGGACTCGGCGCGGTCTGGCACGGCGATGGCTGCAAGAACGCGGAGATCGAAGCACTGGTGGTGGCTCAGGTCCAGGACGAGGACCCGCGGCAGGCGATCGTGGCGCGGCTGATCGCGGGCAGCTGTGGCCATGCCGCAGCGCTGCCCGGCTTGCTCGAAGATCTCGCCACCGGGACCGAACAACTGCGCGCGGAATCGGCGGTGGCGCTGGCGGGTTATCGGCAAGGGCAGCCAGCGGCGGCGGCCAAGGCGGCGCTGTTGCAGCTGCTGCACGACCCATCGCCGGTCGTGATCAAAGCAGCAGCCGTCGCGCTGGCGTCGCGGCAGGCGCAACCAGATGTGGCGGCCGCGCTGCAGGCGCTCACCCAAGATCGTGCACCCCATCTGGGGTACTTGTTGCAGCGGCAAGCAGCAGACAAAGAGGTGCCATGAGTGGAAGACCGTGGATCGTCGCGCTGGCCCTGATCGCCAGCTGTGGCAAAGCAGAGCCTGAGGGCCAGCAAGTGGCACCGCTGGCAGTGCCCGCACCGCCGCCGGTGGGCGATGCCGCCGGATCGTTTGTGCTGCGCTACTTTGCCCCGGCGAGCGGCCAACTGGTCCAGGTCAAGGCCGCTACTGAAGTGCCACAGGGCGCGCGCGGCCAAGTGCTGGTGACCTTTGACGACCCGGCACTTCAAGGACCCTGGCTGTATGTCGCTGATCTGAGTCAGAAGCAGGGTGATCACTACGCGGTGCGCTCGGTTGATCGCCAAGAGCTGGAGAAGCAGGTCGCGACCAGCCAGGCCAAGCCTGCGGTTGTTCCGGCTGCCGCGGGCGGCGAAGCCGGTGCGGTGGCGGCGGCGGCGGCGGCCCCGGCAGTTGCTGCGGCGGCGCCGAAGGGCGACGTCGTCATCTTCCGCACCGCGTGGTGCGGTTACTGCAAAAAAGCGGCTGAATACTTACGGTTGAAGGGTGTTGCGTATGTCGAGAAAGATTTGGAGCGCGACGCTGGCGCCCGCGAAGACATGATGGCCCGCGCCAAGCAGGCTGGGGTCGGCCCCGATCGCCTGCAAGGGGTGCCGATCCTGTCGGTGCGCGGCAAAATCATCAACGGCTTTGACCGCAACGCGATCGATCGCGCTTTGGCGGGCGGCTAGGGCATTCTTGACCGCGCCGCGCCCACGGCCCACAATACCCGGCGTGTTGGCGCGTCCCACTGAAGCGGGCGCGTCCCATTGAAGCGGGCGCGCCCCATTGAAGCGGGCGCGGAAGTGCCCACGGAGACAGCATGAAGCGGTTGGCAAGAGTTTGGGCGGGCGGTGCGGCGGCTTGGTGCATGGCGGTCGGCTTTGCCGCGGCGTGCGGTGGACCTGCAGCGGAAACCAAGGTCGGCAAGAACACCGAAGCGGCCGCCAGGGCGATCAACAACGACCCGATCCAGTCGGAGAACACCGGCTCAGCCATCATCGAGCGGATCGACATCAACGGCGACAACAAGCCGGACGTCTTCAAGCACTACGCGCTGATCGACGAAGTGCCCGCCGACGGCAAGCCGGTTGACCCCAAGGCGCCCAAAGTGCAGAGGAAGGCCCTGGTTCGCAAGGAGATCGACGTCAACTTCGATCAACGCTTCGACATCGTGGAGTACTACAAAGGCCCGCCGGGCAAGGAAGTCAAAGAGCGCGAAGAGTTTGACCTCGACTTTGACGGCCGCGTCGATGAAGTGCGCAAGTACGAGGACGGCGATCTCAAAGAAGTCCAACTCGACTTGGGCTTTGACGGCAAGATCGACACCTGGATGTTTTATCAGAAAACCCAGAACGAGGAAGGCAAGCCCGTCAACCGCTTGGTCGAGCGCCGCAAGGACACCAACGGCGATGGCGCCGTCGATATCTGGGACTATTACGTCAAGGGCGCGTTGCAAAAGACTGGCGTCGACACCAATGGCGACGGCACGCCAGACCAGTTCACCCGCGTCGAGGAAAAGCGCTAGTTCGATCTCACAACGATTACGGTGCTGCGGTCGGCGTTGACGCTGTCGGCATCGCGGCACCATTGGGCCGACGCTCGGGCGGCGGGCTGAGCAACACCTCGACCAACCGGTCTTCGTCGCGCGCAAGCCCGACCACCCGCCACAGGGTCGCCTGAAGCGCCACATTGCGCACACGGTTAACCAGTTCCGGTGGGGCATTGCGGTCGATCGCCAACACTGCGCGGTTGGCTGCCACCCCCGATCGCCGCTGCCACTCGCCCTGCGCCCACCGCAACGCCAGCGTCACCTCGGCATCGTTGCTGGCGCGCTGGAGGTCGAGCTTGCGCTCCAGCACCTGCACGCCTGTGGGCGCGATGGCCACAATCAGGTGTTGGTCGGGTTTGAACTCTTGCAACCGTCGGTAAGGCAGCATCGACCAGCCGGCGAGCACGTCTGAAGAATGGCGATCGGGCAACTGAACACCATACAGGGCCTCAGCCGCGGCAGCTGGGTGGTCGGGGGCACGCCGCACATCAACTGGCACCGGCGCGTGCGGCGCAGGCGCGGGCGGCCCTTCGCAGCCACGGCCGCACGCTGAGAGCGCACACGCTGCTGCCAGTACGCCAGCCAACCGCGCTCGCTTCAAGGTGCCACCCACGCAAACTGCAGCGGTGCCACAAACTGCAAAGGCAACGAAGTCAGCATTTTGGTCACCGGAAAGCCCCGGCACGAGCCGTTGTGGGGCGAGCACTTGGGGCTGACGCCATCGGGCACTGTGCCGCCGCAGGTGACCAACTGCAGCGGCTTGTACTCGGCAATGCGGTACCAGCTGCTGTTGTAGACAAAGGCCATCCCCTGGCCGCTGATGGCATCGCCATCGGTGTAGTAGCCGGCTGTAATCGGCTCGGCACATCCGGTGTCGACCACGCCGAGTCGCGGGTTAATCACGATCCCGCTAGACATTTGGACCCCAAAGAACACCGCAAATTGGGGCGAGTAGACGATGACGCCATCGCGCAGCACGTCGATCGCGCCGCCCAGCGACAAGCTGGCATGACCGCGCTGGACCAGAACGCCGACCGGTGCGCCATTGGCATCGCGGACCCACAGGCCACCAAAGGCGCCGCCGACACCTGGGCTGACTTTGGTGTCGCTGTCGCTGCCACCATCGGTCGAGCCACCCACGGCGGCATCTGCGCCAGTGGCGACGTCAGGTGTTGCGACGTGGGCATCAGCTACGACCACCGGCTCGACCGCGGTGACAGCTGTTTTGCTGCACGCGATTGTGGCGAACAGGGTCGCCGCGCGTACCGACACTGCGATGATCCGAAGGCAGACACTCATGCGGCACCTGCGCCAGGTGATTTAGATCTTGCGCCCGCGCCACCCTGCTCTTTCTGCCAGGCTTGCCGCACCTTGGCCACCGCTTCGGCCTGATTGTCCTGGGCCAGCTTGGCGACCTCGGTCATCCACGCGGGCGGCTGGGCTGACGGCGCCCGCGCGCGCTCCCACCACCCCAGCATTTCGGCCAGCAGGGCTGTCTCGCCCTGACGACCGCTGCGCTGCAGTTCTTCGCGCAGCCACGCGCGATCGACGGCCAAACTCAACACCGCCTGCATGCCTTCGGCGTGCAAAAATCGCTGCATCGCCGCCAATTGTGGATCGACCTTGGCCTCGGCGCGCGGCTGGCCTTGCCGCAGTTGGTGCGCATCGGCTTCGCCATACTGCGGGTTGGCGGCACCCTCGAAGGTGTGCCGCGGGGCATCGCCTGCCTGGTGCTCTTGCTTGTCGGTCGTCTTAGGCTGGTCGGTCGCCTTGGCGACGCGCTGCAGCAAGCCATCGGGCGGCGGCGCGGTCGGCTCTTGGCGCGGCGCGGGCAGGCCGACCGCGAATTCAAGCTCGCGCAGCGTGCGGGCATCGACGGCTCCGGACACGGGGATGCCCGCCATGCGCTGAAATTGCAGGAGCGCCGCGCGGGTTTGCGCATCGATGACACCGTTGAGCGGCAAGCGCACGCCCAACGTCGCCATCAGCGCCGCCTGCACCCACTTCTGCAGACGCTGGCCGGGCTGATCGGTCTTGGGGCGAATCGCTTGGGGCGACATGACCTTGCGGCCAACGCTGTAGGTCGGCAGCGCGCCTTGCACGGCCTGAACCTGATCGCCATCGCCCTTGGCCAAGATGCTCTGCATCTTGCGCTTGCGATCCGCTAGTTGTGCTGCCGTCAGCGCCATGGAGAGCCCCTCGCAAACCGAGGCCAGCATAGCGCCTTGGTGCGCATCCGGCTACCGCAGCGGTTGATCATCAAGCCACTGCACCGGCTCGCCGGCCAGAAAGCGGTCGAGCATCACCTTGGCCGCGTGCTTGTCGATGTCGCGGCGCCGCCGAGCCGCCCGCAACCCCAAAAGCCGCAGCTCGTCGCTGGCTTGGGCCGTCGTGTCCGCTTCGTCAATCAGGCCCACTGGCACCGCGACGGCGCTGGCAAGGGCGTGAGCGAAGCGTGTGCACAGCCCGTGGCTGCCGGCGTCAACGCCCCCTTGCTGCGGCGGCAGACCGACCACCACCACGCCAATCTCCAATTGCTGGCAGAGCCGAACGATGGCCGCGACGTCGGGCTTGGTCCCGCGCCGGACCAGCACACTGTGCGGCTGCGCCACTTCGCCGCGGGCATCGGTCGCCGCAAGCCCAATCCGCACCCGACCGACGTCGAGGGCCAGTGCCCTCGGCGGTCGTTGTGCTTGCAACTCGGTGGTCGGTGGCGCGATCGGCACAGTCGGGCTATCCTCTGCCAGCCGGAACGTCGGCGGGAGCACCGTGGGCATGGCCGCGCTCGTCACTGTCTACCGCACCGAGTGGTGCGCCTACTGCATGGCCGCCAAGCGCTTGCTCGGCAACCGCGGCATCGCCTACACCGAGGTCTTCCTCGATCGCGACGCCGACAAGATGGCCGAACTGAAAGCCAAACTCAACTATTACACCGTGCCGATGATTTTTATCGGCGAAGAGTTCATCGGCGGCTATGCCGAGTTGCGCAAGCTCGACGACAGCGGTCAGTTGCAAGCCAAATTGGCGGCCCAATGACCCGGCGAAGCTGGAGCCACGGGCTGAGCGTGCTGCTGCTGGCTGCGGGCGTGCTCACGGCCTGCAGTTGGACAGCCAACCCGGCCAAAGAGCTCAAGGAAGCGGTCGAAGATTACACGCGCGCGATGCGCTGGGGTCACGTCGAGAAGGCGGCGGCCTATGTGCCCGACCCGTTGCGGGCAGCGTTTATTCGACAAAAGCGCATGGCTCAGGCCCAAGTCCAGATCCACGAGTACGACGTCCGCGCGGTCGAGTACACCCGCGGCGCCGATCGGGCCCGCGTCATCATCTTGGCAGTCTGGAGTCGGCCGACAGACCCGGTGGCCCACCAGCAGATGATCGCGCAAGAGTGGCGCTACCGGCAGTTGCGCTGGGAGATGACGCACCAGTCTGATGTGCAACAGATTCCAGTTGGGATGGACGCCGTCGAACCCAAAGACGCACTGTAGGGTCCCCGCTTGGCAACAATTCCCGATCTGCCGCAACTGCCCGTTGTACCGCGCGTCATCGTGCAGAAGTACGGCGGCTCGTCTGTGGCCGATGTTGCGAAGATTCAGCTTGTTGCCAAGCGAATTGCCGAGACACACCGCAGTGGCAGTCAGGTCGTGGCGGTGGTGTCGGCGATGGGCAAGACCACCGATCAGCTGTTGCAGCTGGCGCACGAAGTGACCGATGAGCCGGATCGCCGCGAGCTCGACATGCTGCTGTCGGCGGGCGAGCGCATCAGCATGGCTTTGGTCGCTATGGCAGTACGCGGCCACGGTCTGAAAGCGACCAGCCTGACCGGCAGCCAGTGCGGCATCTTGACCACCGACAACGCGGGCAACGCGCGCATCGTCGAAGTGCGGCCATTTCGGGTGCAAGACGCGCTGGATCAGGGCGAAGTGGTGATCGTCGCCGGTTTTCAAGGCACCAGCTGGCGCCGCGAGATCACCACGCTGGGCCGCGGCGGCTCAGACACGACCGCAGTGGCCTTAGCTGCCGCGCTCGGCGCCGACTGCGAGATCTACAGCGACATCGACGGCATCTACTCAGCCGATCCGCGGCAAGTACCCAACGCGACACGCCTGGACTCGGTGACGCACGACGAGACGCTGGCGATGGCGCGCGCGGGCGCCAAGGTGCTGGCTGCCGACGCGGTGGCGCTGGCGCGCATGCACGGCATCGCGCTGTACGCCCGCAAGACCGGTCAAGGCAGTGGCGAGACGGTGGTGCGGCTGGACACACCGCGCGACCGGCCGTGGATCGTCGGCGTGGCGAGTCGGCCGCATGCGGTTGCGCTGCAGTACACTGCCCAGGCCGCCCTCGATCAGCAGCTGGGCAGCCTGTGGACCGCTGCCAACTTGACCGAAGTCGCCTCGATGCAGGCGCAGACACGGCTGGTCGTGCTGGCGCGTGACGTCGCGGACGCCGTCGATCCGGCGTTTGACCGCGCGATCGCGCAGGCGGTGCAGCTGCTGGGCCACGCCGAATTGACGGTACTGCGCGGCACGCTGGTCAGCATTGTCGGCCCGGCGGTCGGTCGCGAGCCGGGGCTGTTGGGCCAATTTGTGGCGCTGGTCAGCGAAGCCACCGAGGCTGCCCCGATGGCGGTCGTGGCCCACGGGCTGACGCTGTCGGCCCTGGTTGCCCCAGAGCACACCGGTCGTGTGTTGGCGGCGCTCCATCGCCGCTTTGTCGAGGTCACGCCATGAAGCGCCTGTGGCTTCTCGCCGTACTTTGCGCCTGTTCGGCAGCGCAAGTGACGCTGCCCGACGACGGTCCGCGCACCGTGGCCGATCTGCGCGCCCTGCTGCACCCGCCCAAGGTCAAAACGCTGCAGGGCACGGCCCGGCTGGACGCCTACGTGGCGGGCGACCGCAAGAGTGTCACGGTCTTGGTCATCGCCTCTACGCCCCAGTCGCTGCAAATCCAGGCGCTGACGCCGACGCTGGACCTGGTCGCGTTGCTGTCGACCGATGGCCAGCGCTTCACCACGTTTGAGCGCGGCGGTAGCCAGTGTCTGGTGGGGCAAGCTTGCCCGCGCAATCTGGCGCGCCTGCTGCCCTTGCCGCTGTCGGCCAACGGTTTGGTGCGCGCACTGTTGGGCGACGTGCCGTTGCAAGAAGTACCGCCTGATCAGCAGCGCTTGGCGTGGGACAGCGAGCGCAAGCTGTACCGACTTGAACTGGGCGATCCATCCGGATGGCAGCAGCATGTTTTTGTGGCGCCCAAGACTCTTGCGCTGGTCGGCGCGGTGTGGTGGCTCAAGGGCGCGCGCCAGGCGTCTTTGCAGTACGAAGGCGAGGTGACCCCGGGTGGTTCGCCCAAGCTCTTGCGCATCAAAACGATGGCGCAAAATGCCGACATGACCCTGGAAATGCGCGACGTGCAGATCGATCAGCCGGTGGCCGCCGAGGTGTTTGCGGTGACGTGTCCGCAGGGCATGGTCCAGGTCGAGCTGCCGTGCGAGGGTGAGTAAATGGCACAGCGCGGTTGCCTAGTGGTGCTCGAAGGGACTGACGGAGCGGGGACGTCGACCCAAGGCGACATGCTGGCCGACTTTTTGCGCAGCGAAGGCCTACAGGTGGTGCGCAGTGCCCAACCAAGCAATCTGGAAGGTGGCCAGCTCATCCGCCAGATCTTGCGCGGTGAAGTCGGCGGCAGCAAAACAGCGGTCGATGCGGCGGCGGTCGCGCTGCTGTTTGCCGCCGACCGCGTCGATCACGGCCAGCGGGTGGTGCTGCCAGCGCTGCAGCGCGGAGCATGGGTGGTCTGTGATCGCCACTTGGGCAGCTCGCTGGCGTTTCAGGCGAGCGACGATGCCCTTGCCGGCGACGGCTTGGATCCAGCGTGGATTTTGGCGATCAACCAACGGGCGCTGCAGGCCGACCTGACCCTGTGGCTCGATGTGCCCGTAGAAGTCGCGCTTGAGCGCATCGCCGCACGCGGCAAACCGCTAGAACGATTTGAGACTGGCGCGATGTTGACCCGAGTGCGCGCGCGCTACACGGCCTTGCACTGCCAGCCACCGGCGCAGCTCGGCCGACTGCAACGCATCGATGCCAGCCCGGAGCGCGAAACGGTTCACTGTGCTATACGTCTGATCGTGCAAGACTTGCGGCAAGCGCCGAGGCAGGCATGACCCCACCCAAAGACATCCAGCCTGCGGTCGAGCCGACGCTGTCGGCGATGCCGACCATGCTCACGCCGCCGCAAACAGGCGAGGTCGCGGCAGAGCCGGCAATAGATGCGCTCGACCAGGACGACCGCAACATCATCGGCGACGTGACCGTGGCATTGCCAGCCGGCATCGACGCTGCCGTTGCCAGCAAGCGGGCCGGGCACCGCGTGGTCTCGATCGTGCACGGCGGCAGCGACGACCGGACCTTGCCCAACCTGACCGCGCCAGAGTTTGACGGCGTGGGTGCCGCGCCTGCATCTGCCGGTGATGTCACCATGGACGACATCAGCGGCGACGCCATCACCCGGCGCGAAGGAGTCGACACCCGCGAAGCGCTGGACGAAAAAATCCGCGCGCACCTAGAGCGCGGCGACGCCAAGAAGGAAGCCAAGCCCGATCCGCTGATTGGCAAGACCATCGGCGGCCGGTTTTTGGTCCTCAAGAAAATCGGCTCGGGCGGCATGGGCTCGGTGTACCGCGCCCGGCAAGAGGGCATGGACCGCGATGTCGCCATCAAGGTGCTGCTGGGCGACCTCAAGTCCAACGACACGGTGCTGCGCCGGTTCACACTGGAAGCATTGGCGGTCTCGCGGCTGCGTCACCCCAATACGATTCAGATTTTCGACTATGGTCAGACACCAGAAGGCGATCCCTACATCGCGATGGAGCTGCTGGAAGGCACTACGCTCTACGACCTGCTGCGGCTGGAGCGGCCGCTGCCGATCCGGCGGGCGATGCGGATTATGGGCCAGGTCGCTCAGTCGCTGGCCGAAGCGCACGGCAAAGAGGTCGTGCACCGCGATCTCAAGCCAGAGAACATCTTCTTGGTCACCGTCAACGCCAACGCCGACTATGTCAAAGTGCTCGACTTTGGCGTGGCCAAACTGCGCGACCACAAGACCGAAGGCGGCACACTGACCCAGGCAGGCTCGATTTTCGGCACGCCACGCTACATGAGCCCCGAACAGTGCAGCGCACAGCCGGTCGACGCGCGGTCGGACTTGTATACGCTGGGCGTGATTCTGTACGAGATGATCACGGGTCAGGCGCCGTTTGCTGGCGACCAAGCGCTGACGCTGCTGCTGGCCCACGTCAACGAAGCCCCGCTGCCGCCGAGCAGTGCCACCGACAAGCAAGTGATCCCGGCCGAAGTCGAAGAGTTGGTGCTGCAGCTGCTGGAAAAGGGGCCAGAGACCCGGGTGCAAAACGCCACGGATTTGGCCAAGCGCTGCATGGATCTGGCTGAGTCGCTGCCGACGGCCTTTGATCAGCGCGTGGGCACGCTGCAGGAAGCCGAGAGTCTGGGCGTGCGCATCGCTTCGCAGACCACCGATTCGTTGCCGACGGCGCGGACGATGCGGGTGCCGGGAGAAGTGGCCAAAGCCAGCGCGATCGCCGCGCCGGATCTGGCGATGCCGCCGCCGGCGTCCAAGTTGCCGCTGGTGCTGGGTGGCGCGATTGCGCTGGTGGCGGCCGCAGCTGGCCTATGGGTGGTGACGCGACCGCCCGAAGTCGTGGTCCAGCGCGAATTCGTCGATCGCGAAGTGCCGGTACCGGTGGCCGCGCTGCCAGACGACAAGGTCGTGCGGATTACGGTCAATTCCAATCCGCCGGGTGCGAAAATCTTGCGTGACCAGACACTTATCGGCACGACGAACGCCACGCTCGATCACGAGAAGGGCACGCCGGACGAAGTCTGGCAGCTGTTGCGCGATGGTTTTGAGCCACACCAGATCAAGGTCAGCTTCGCAACCGCCCAAGCGCTGTCGGTCGAGCTCAAGCCGCTGCCGGCTGTCCACGTGCCCCATGCAGGTGACAGTGGCAAGCCCGGGCTCAAGCCCTTGGGTGGCAAGGCAGAAGTCAAGCCTGGCACCAAGACTGAGGCGACGCCGGCCAAGGCCGATCCGGTCAAGGTCGAGGCCAAGCCGGATCCGGTCAAGGTCGAAGACAAGAAGCCAGAAGATAAGAAGAAAGAGGACAAGAAGAAGGACGACAAGCTCGACGATCCGGACCTGCAGTAGGCGGTGCGGTCGTTGCGCCTACAGGCTCTTGGCGCAGCGAAAACCGTAGTGATACTGCGGGTCACCGATCGGCGATGTGGTCTGCTTGCGCGTGTCTGAGCGGCCATCGCAGTCCATCACGCTGTCGGCGCCATTGTGGTTGAAGTAGCTGCCGCCGCGCACGATGCGCTTCTGCTGAAAGTTCTTGGATGTATAGCTGCCATCCAACGGCACTGCCGTGGTCAGCCGCTTGGGGCAGATCGGGTTCTCGCACGGCGCATAGCAGTTTGGTTTCTTGGACTCGGTGCTGTCGTTGCCGCACTTGCACGGCTTGCAGTCGTTCTCGCACTCCGTTTTCGATTTGTTCAGCAGGCACTTGCCACAAGCCTCACACTCGTAAGGCTGCGTAGCGTCGCAGGTCACCTTGTCCACGAAGTCGCTCGACGTAAACTCAGATACATTGCCGCCCAAGTCATACACTTTGGTGCCGCCTACATCGACGATGTCGTCGAGGCTGCCCTTGACCGGCCGGGTTTTCAGGTTGCCGCTGTTGCAGCGGGCGATGTTGGCGTCTTTGTCGCACTTCTTCAGGGGCGGCTGAAAGCCAGGCACGGCCCACGGATAGATGCGCTTTTCGGTCAAGGTTTGGGCCGGGCCGCCGGCGACGTACTCCCACTCGAACTCGGTGGGCAAGCGCTTGCTTGCAAATTCGCAGTATTGGACAGCCTGGGTCCAACGCACCATGACGACTGGGAACTTGTCGTACTTCGAGTTGGTGTAGTAGTCGGCAATGCCAGCTGGCCCGTTGTCACCAGCTGGCAACGAGCACTTGTCCATCGCGACACAGAACCGGTACTGCTCGTTGGTGACTTCGTGGACGTCGATCGCGAACGGCTTGACTGCAACCACGGCGCTGGGCTCTTGCGGATCAAAAAGCGTATCTTTTTGACAAGCATCTGGCGTTTGTGGCACTCGACAGCCGAGCTCGCCGCTGCCAAATACGAACTTGCCGGCGTTGGGCAAGACAGCCATGGCGGTCAGTGCAGGCGGCTCCAAACCGGTTGCACAGGTCGTCAGTAGTGCGCAAACAGCGCACCACAGGCACGCGGCTACGCTGCGAGACTGCGCTAGCCTTCCAAGTTCGCTCATGGCCCCACCTTCGGCGCGCCCAGCGGGGTCACGGCGTTGCCTTCATCAGCGATTCCGCCTGCGAGCACGTCCTCAGCCAGGATGTTGTCGCGCAAACCGTCCCAGACCAGCAAGGCGACGCCGACGCCCAGCGCGCCGCCGCCAGCGCGATAGCCCCAGTTCTGGTAGTCCACCAATTGGTTGAACCAGGGCGTGCCCCGGTATTCTTGGTTGGCTGCATAGGCCGCGACGCCACCGACTACGGCGCTTGCGATGCCCAAGATGCCGATCGGGTAGCCCAGGTAGGAGCGCCAAGTCGTGCCGCTCGCCGTGTTTTTCAACAGGAGCCGAACAGTCACCAGGGTATTCTCAGATACTTGAACCTGCAGGTCGCGGGTCAGGTAGTTGGCTTTGGTCAGCGTCACCTGGTGTTGCCCAGGATCGACCTCGATTTGACCGGTAAACGGGGTCACAGCGACGACTTTGCCATCGACCACGATCTGCGCGCCGCGCACGTTGCATCCAAACGCCAGCGCGCCGCGCCGCACCGAAGACTTGAGCGACAGCACCACCGCCACTTTGCCCGACACCGGCACTTCGATCTCGGCATCGAGATCGCTGTGCTTGTCGAGCTTGAGCACGATCTTGTGGCGGCCGGGCTGCATGTGCGTCTGCAGCGGCGTCGAGCCCAGCGTCACCCCGGCCTCGATGACTTGGGCACCCGGCGGCGACGACTGAATGCTCACTTCAGGCTGGGCCTCAAACGCCCGCCGCTTCAAGTCACGGATTTGACTGTTGACATCGGCAGCGTCGCCCGGCTCGAGCCCTCCATTGGCGGTGCGGTAGGCCTGCAGGTACCGCTCCAGCAGGTTGACCGCTTCAGCATACTCCGCGAGCTTTTCTTTGCATTTCGCCATGTTGAAGATAAACGCTGGCCGCGCTTCGACGGCATACGCTTTCTCAAACAGCCCGAAGGCTTCGGCGTACTTTTTCTCTTTGTAGGCAGTCTTGGCCTGATCGCTCAGCAAGTCCGCGGCGGTCGCCAACGGATTGGCAGACGCCGCCGGCTCGGCAGCAGGCGGGGGAGGAGGAGGGGGCGCATCGTCGGCAAATGCCAACGGTGCAGCTAGCGCCACCAACGCCAGCAAGACCGCAAGGACAAGCCGCTGCGCCGACTTCGATGTGCTGCGCTGCTGACCGCCTAGCATCACGCTCGTCCTGTCCAATGCCTTGTGCCCAAAATGAGTCCCGTCACGCGCCGGAACTTGGCCACTGACCGGCCACGCCATCGGCAAATTGCTGCCCTGTAGCCCCACGCCCTCAAGCTACCACAGTCGACGAGAGTCAGGCAAACCCGGCTAATTGTCGCTACTTTTCAACGCTGGTGCAGATGATCACCAGCTTATCCGCCCACGGCCGAACGTCCAGCGTCCGTCCACCCGGCGCGACAGCCCGCACCGTGCGCGACTTGGGCAACTCCAGTTGATGCCGCACCCGCATCGGCGGCCCGGCCACGAGTTCTAACAGCGTGATCGCCATGTCGCTGCCGTCTGGCAGCTTGATCGCGCTGCGCTGACCGAGGTTGATGCGCAGGTTGTGATCGCTGACCAACGAAAAAGTGTTGTAGTCGTGGTGCAGCGCCTCGAGCTCTCGCCGCAAGTCGCTGACGCGATCATCGACCCTGGCCGTGCCGCCCTTGGTCCCTTCGATGATGCGGACCCGAAACCCGGCGTTGGCTGCCACC
>CANMNA010000024.1 GCA_947499075.1 Myxococcales bacterium | reverse complement strand
TCCCCCGCTTTGAGCGCATCTCTGCGTCACTGCGTCGCTTCTCTCGCTGCGGCGTACCAGAGTACGCCTCGCTCTTTCAGCTCCTTGTTCCTTGATCTGCATCTCAAATCGAGGCCCGCGGGAGATTTCTGTGGGGAATTTGGGGCGTGACGTCGCCGCCATCGACGACATTGACGGCACCGGACAGGAGCTCAATCGGCGGCTGGCCCAAGCTGCCGTCAAACCGTACGCCGGCCATGCGCACGGTTCCGCCGGTTGAACTCACGCCGCTGGCCCGCACCTTGTCGATGCGGCCTTGCACGATGCGGATGGTGCTGCCGTCATTGGCGTACAGGCCCATGCCGCTCTTGATGCTGACCGCCATCTGGGTGCCATCGACGATGAGCTCGCGCGCCGCGATTTCGCTGGTCTCGGTGGCATACAGGCCCGCGAACCGGCCGCGCGAGACGCGGGTGCGCAGGGCAATGATGCGCGCGCCATCGGCGGCCCACACCGAGACGGCGCCTTGGGGGTCGCTGGGTTCCAATTGGGTATCGACAATGTACACGTCGCTCAAGCTGAGCTGGGTGCCGGCATCGTAGGCCGCGACGGCTGTCTGTTCGACCTTGCTGACCACGATGCGGCTGGCGATGAGTCTGGCGCCTTCAGCCACCTGCAGTGCGGCCCCCGGGCCTCGAAAGCCGAGGCCTGCGACCGCTACGGTCACGCCGCTGCCGCCAGCGACGGCGACGGTGACGCCGCCCGAGGGGCTGGACAACCGCACCTTGTCGGCGCAGCGGCCGCGCACGCTCAGGCTGCGTTTGAACCGCAGGGTGCCGACACAGCTGCCGGCGGCGACGGCGACAACCGCAACCTGGGTCTGCTGGTCGGCCAAAGCCACCGCGGCTGCCGGCGACTGCAGGGGCTTGGCCAAGCTGCCATCGCCACCGACCGGGGCCGCCGCATCGACACACACGCGGTCTGGCAAGCCAGCGCCGGTCGGCCCCACATCTTGGGCAGCGTAGGCACCCGCGCCACAGTCGGCCGGATCGGCGGCGCAGTCGGGCAGGTCGGGGTCGCCTTGACCGGTTGTCACAGTGCCCGGTGGGCATTGCCACGCGACCCCAGCAGCTGTGCAGGTGTCGGGTGTTGCCGGCAAGTGAAAATAGCCAGCAGGGCAGGGTGCTGCGAGCTTGGCACACGGGCCTGGGGTCAACGTGCACAGCTCTGGCGTCGCTGTGCAGTCGGTGCCCGAGGGACCTGCCCACTTGCCACACCACGTCGGCAGCGTTGCCGGTCCGATGGGCGCCAATTTTGTTGCGTCTGCCAATTCGGCCAGAGACGTTGCCGGTTGCGCGGAATCGGTGGCCACACACGCGGTTGCGCCTGCCGGTCGCCAGCTGCCTGCTGGGCACCCAAGGCCTGCGTTGCGCTCAGTGGTTGTGCACAGCCTACCTGCGGCGACGCATCCGGTGCTGGCGATGGCGCAAGCTTGGCCAGCGCTGTCGCGGCCGTCCCAACACCAGTCGGGCTAGCAGGTGGTGTCACCGGCGCAGGCCGCCGGGCCCAAGGCGACGCATTGGGCGGCCGCCGCATCCCACGCTTGGTTGGCCGAACAGCATCCGGCGGCACCAGCTGGACAACCTGCTGCATCGGCCGAGGCCGCGGAATCGCTGGCGGGGGCAGCAGGTGGTGGTGAGCCGCCGCACGCGATGGCAACGGTGGCCAGCGCTGCAGCGAGCCGCCCAGTCCGTGACACCGTCACCAGCTCACATCTACGGCGCGGTACAAAAATCGCCACCGGTGCCACCGGCGGTCGCAGGCGCTGCAACCGGCGCCGTGTCTTCATCGATCGACAACAGGTAGTGCACCAGCTTGCTGACAATTGCCTGCTTCTTGGCCGGATCTTGCTCTTGCAAGAAGTTGGCCGCAAGCGCGGTGTGGTGCTTCTCAAAGGTCGCCGACAGCACCGCCTCAAGCGTGCGCGCATTGCCGGCATGGAAGTACGGCGCGCCCGTGACCAAGCCCAGCAAGCTCGGCGGGTTGTAACCATTGCCGTCGGCCTCGGCGCCCTGACCCGGCGTCTTCATGTCGACCCGCAGCTCGGAGATGCCGACGTCTTTCTCAGCGACCTTGAACGTGCCGACGGGCCGCAGGATGCACTGAATCTGGTCAAAAGCCGCTGGGTTGGCGCCGCCAAAGCGCATAAACCGGTTGGTCGCAGTCGCGGCCGGCAACAGCGAGGCGGGGAAGTACTGCGGCGGCGTCCACGCTTTGGCCAGCAGTTTCTTGTTGGTGTCGATCGACGCGTCGTAGAAAACCTTGGAGATGGTCCACTTCGAGCCGCCGTGGCACCCGGCGCAGTTGGCGTCGAGGTAGATGGCCTTGCCTTCGTCGACTTTGGCCTTGTCCAGACCGCTGACGCCACGCGGCGAGCGCAGGCCTTGGATGTACTTGGCAATCTCTGCCCAGTCCTCCAAGACGCTGGGCGGCGTGATGACCCCTGACTTGGGATCGGCGGCAGCGTTGGCCGAGCCGTTCAGGCCAGCGTGGCCAACTGCCGCGAGGTCGATGCGGTCTGCCACGCCAATCGGCGGAGTGTTCTTGCTGACGATGGCGCCGACGCCGCCGGACACGCCGCGGGTGTTGCCCTCGAAGTCCGCAATTTCGTCAAAGACCGCGGTCCAGTTGAAGATGCGCTGGTTTTTGGGGTCTTTGCTGTCGAATGAGCCGTCGAGGCTGGTCGACTGGCGCGGGCCGCGGGCGAAGTACCAGGTGATGTTGTCGCTCAAACCGTCGACGTGGCAGGTCTGGCAGGCGTTCCACGATTGGCCCTTGAGCGACCAGCGGCCCAGGCCGGTGTTGAAGAAGCGCTTGCCGAGCACCACTTTGGCAGCGTCGGAGCCTGCGGCGGGCAAATCAGCCGTCTTGGCGACGCTGGGCGTAGCCGGCCCACCGGCGATTTCCTGGGTGGCGAAATCGGCGACGGTCACGTTGCGGGTGATGTCGTTGTTGACGAACGCCACCTTGCTGTTGACGTGGGGGATGGCCAAGCCGGTCGGGCCGCGGCCGCCGACTTTGGCGTCGTAGTTGGGGTTGGCTAAGTCGATAAAGGGTTGCACGCCCGAGCTGACTTCGGCCAAGGTACCGTCAATATTGAACTTGAAGCGGAATACGGCGTCTGAGCCATTGGCGCTGACGTAGCCGATGCCCGTGCCCGGCACAAACGCGATGTCGGTCATGACCAGCGGGTAGCGCCGGGTGTTGTTGTCATCGAGTTTCTTGGCGTCAAACGCGTCGCGGAAATTGGCGTTGAGGTTGAGCGACGTGGCCGTGACGTTCTTCTTGAGATCGATGACCGTCAGCACGTTGCCGATCGCGGTCTTGACGCTCGCGGCATTGGCCTCGCACTTGTTGGTGGTGCACTTGCCGCCGTTGGCGCCGCAGTCGGTGTCCGCGGCGCAGTTGGTGGTGCACTTCAGGTTGACGCACGAGCCGGCGACCTTGCCGGGGCAATCGGCATCGGTAGCGCATACCGCGCTGGCGGGACCCGTGAACGGCCCGATCGGACCTTTGGGCGATGCGCAGATGCTGGAGACGTAGGCCCAGTCGCCGGCGATGGTCACGGCTTGCAGTTGGTTGGGATAGCAGCCGGCGGCGTTGCCGTTGTGGTCTTTGAAGCCCATGTCCGGCAGCGCGGGGATATCGATGACGCTGACCGACATGTCTTTGCCGCTGACCTTGTAGACCAAGCCTTTGCGGGCCACGTCGGAGTTGCTGCCATCGGCGGCCTCCTCGGCGGCGCGCTGGCTGAAGTACTCGGTGACGATCATCGACTCGTCCAGGTCGTTGCTGTCGCCGTTGTTGGTGATCGCGATGCTGCGCGGGTGGGCCAAGCCCGGGCGGGCTGGCACGTCACCCAAGACCTTGCTGGCGACCAAGGCCGCGTTCAAGTCGACGGTGATGAACACTTTGGCGGCGGCGGTGTCAATCATCGAGACGGTCCCGTCGACCCAGTTGGCGACGGCCAGATACTTGCCGGTAGGCGTCAGCGCCAAGCCGGTGGGCTCCGAGCCGACCGCGACAGTGGCGGTGACCGTTGGCACGGCCTTGAGCCCCGAGATCTTGACGATCTTTTGGTCCTTGCGGAGCACGACCCACGCTGTGTCATTGTCGGGCGCGATGGCGACTTGCCACGGCTCGTTGCCGACTGCGACGTCGTAGGTCTTGGCCAGCACGGTTGGCGCGCCGGCGACGTAGGTCGCCTTGAACACGCTGACGCTGCCGGAGTCGCGGTTGCACGCCACGACAATGCTGTCGTCGGGCGATACGGCGATCGATGACCCGCGACTCGGGCCAGGCAGGACCGCTGGCGGCGTGGCAACTTCGGCCACTGCATCAGGTGCCGCCGTGTCTGGGGCGACATCGGCCACCGCATCGGTTCCGGCTGTCACAACGTCTGGCGTGGCGGTGTCTGCAACGGTATCGGCGACTGCGGTCTCGGCAGTGCCGTCTGCGGTGGCAGGCGTGTCGGCCGCAGTAGTGCCATCAGCAGCGATGGCGGTGTCTGCAGAAGCCGTCGCAGTGTCGGCGGCGGGCTCAGTCTTGCTGTCGCAAGCCGCGGTCAGTGCGACCGCGACCAGCGCCAAGCTGACAGAGTGCGCGCCAACAAGGCGCGAAAAAAGACGTCGATTGGACATGGAAGCCTCCCCAAAGGCACAGTCGACAACGCGATGGGCAGCAAATCAAACAAGATCCGCGCCAGTTGCGAGCTTGGCCTCATGTATCGCTGACTAGCCTACACTTCTTTGCGCAAGACCGCAAATCGCAGATCTTCCAAAATGTTTGCCGACTCGACGGCCGCCGCCTTCGCCGAGCGAGGACAAGCCCGCAGCAGGCCAGCATCAGCCACGGCAGGCCCGAGGCCAGGGTCTGGTTGCGGGCGCCGCAGCCGCCATCCTTTGGCGGTGGGCAGGTCAGCCCGTCGTCGATGGTGCCGTTGCCGTCGTCGTCTTTGCCGTTGCAACGCTCAGCAGGTAGGCAAACACCCCAGCCGCAGGTGTTGTCACAGGTCATGGTTCCGGTCGCCCCGTCTCGGCTGCACGCTTGGCTCAAACCCACGGCGCAGCCAAAACCGTTGTCTGGTGTGCCATCGCAGTCGTCGTCCACGCCGTTGCACAGCTCTGGCGGTGGGCTACACGTCGTCCACGCGCAAGTTTTTTGGCAGGTCCGGACACCGCCAGTACCGCAGGTCGTCAGGCAGCTCGCTGTCATGCCAGTGCTGCACGCAAAGCCTTCGTCGGTCTTGCCGTTGCAGTTTTGATCGACGCCATCGCAGACCTCAGCGGGCACCGCACACGTGCCCGGCTTACAGTTGTCGGTGCACAGCGTGGTGCTGCTGGCGCCGCAGGGCACTTGGCACGCCACGATTTGGCCCGGAATACAGGCCGCGCCGGCCTGCTGGGTCGGCAAGGCCAAGCGCCCGCGGCCAGCCAGCAAGTCTGGCTGGGGTGAACCGGGCCGCGGCACCGTCCACTTGAGCAGCGACGCCATCGCTGCCGACGGCGCTTGGCCGGTGTGCTGGATCCAAACTGCCAGCGCGCCGGCGACGTGCGCACTTGCTGCACTCGACCCGCCAAAAGGGTTGGCTGCATAAGTCTGTACCGCACTGGGTGCGGCCAAATCCGGCTTGGCCCGGCCATCGAAGGTCGGCCCCTGAGATCCTTCGCTATCCGCCAAGCCAATGGCGTAGAACTGCCACGGCGACGCAGCCACTGCCACGGCATCGACACAGGTCGCCGGATCCACCAACGTCATGCTGCTGTGGTACTGGGCGAGCTGGCCGGCACCGGATGCCAGCTGAAGGCGCACTTGGACTTGCGGGCCTTTGGCTTTGCGCTGCACACGGGCGGCGTACGTCCCCGGCGTCGCGAAAACTGTGCTCACCGTCTCCACCGGCGGTTGGCTTCCGGTTTGTAAGTTGGTCGACGACGCGACGAGCTGGCATTGGCCGTTGAGCACCTTGCACAGATGCAGGTCCAGATCGATGGTGGTGGCCGGGTAGCTGTTCCAGTCCAACACCACCGTGACCAAGCCGACCGCCGGCACGTCGAAGGTGTTGCGATCCAAGCCATCGGCGAACTCTAACCATCCGTCACCGTTGTCGTCCCGCCAGGCGTCGAGCCAGAGCAAGCCATCTGCCATATTCCCCGCGGCGTTGACCCAGACTTTGCCAGCGCCATGCAGCTCGCTGATCAGCTTGCATAACACACCCTTGCCGTCGCCAAACGACTCGCCAAACCAGCCCATCGCATGGGCGATCACGCCGATGTCGCTACCTTGCAACGTCTGCGCCGCCCACGCCTGCAAACTGGCGACACTGCCCACCGACACAGGAATCAGGGTCGCTTCGGGCGCGACATCGTGGATCACTTCTGCGCACGCCGTGCCGTGACTGGTGCCGACTTTGGGTGGCTGCGTGGTGTTGCTCGGCAGTTCTTGCTGCTGTTGCGCTTCGGCCCACAAGTCAAACCCGGTGTCCACGACTGCGACTTGCACGCCCTTGCCACTGAAACCTTGACAATGAAAGGGCCGGGCCCCGATCGCGTCGACACCTTCAGAGACAACGCCAGCCTGCAGCGCCGGCGCGACCGGCAGCGTCAACCAGGTGGCATCAACGCCTTCGGCCAGCAGCGCGACGGCACGCGGTGGCACCCAAATATCGGCGCGGTCCGCCCCAAATGCGGCAAGCGTTCCGCCGACGTCGGCCAGCGTCGCCACCAGCGCGGCGCGGGTCGGTGCCGGTTTCTGCCAGCGATACTCCACGAGCAATCGGCCTGGCGCTTGCGCCTTGGCCCCATACGCCGCCGCGATCCGTGGCAACTGGTCTGGCTGCACCGCGGTCGCCTCGACAACCAGTTGGCGCAGTCGGCTCGCGACTTTGGGGTGCTCAGCTGCCGCCGCAACTGAACCCACCAACAATGGCCACAGCACCAGACTTGCCGCCACAAGATGATTCGCCAAAGTTGTCCCGGTGCCGACCATGCGCCGATTGTGTGGCAACAGGTTGGCTTGCGCCAGAGGCTATTGACCTAAATTCCCCACAGAAATCGCCCGCGGCCCCCGATTTGAGATGCAGATCAAGGAACAAGGAGCTGAAAGAGCGAGGCGTACTCAGGTACGCCGCAGCCAGAGAAGCGACGCAGTGACGCAGAGATGCGCTCAAAGTGGGGGATCGCGGTTTGAGCAAACTCTCGCAAGTTCAGGAGCGACACTGAGCCCAGGCTTGGCGCTACACGGTGGCCAAGCCCTCACGCAAAGTCGCAACGATGTAGCGCTGTTCTTCGTCGCTCAAGTGCTCGTGGACTGGCAGCGCCAAGCTTTGGCCCGCCCAGGCTTCCGAGCACGGCAGCGGCCCACGCGGGTGATCGCGCCACGCCGGTTCGAGGTGCGCCGCCAAAATTCCCCGGCGCGCACCGATGGCGCGGGCCTGCAGCAGCCCAAGCACCGCATCGCGGCGCATGCCGGCGGCACGGGTGTCCGGCGCCACACACAGGCAATACGTCTGCGCATTCCAGGTGTCATCTCGGTGAGGCTGCAGGGGAGCCACGTCCCAGCAGTCGGCCAGCAACTCGTCGTAGCGAGCCGCGACTTGCCGGCGCCGCGCCACGATCGCGGCCAGGCGCCCCATCTGGACCACGCCGATGGCCGCTTGGAGATCGGTCATGCGGTAGTTCCACCCCGGCTCCGCGTAGGCCTCGACGGCCGACGTACCGTGGCGGCGATCGGCTGCCAGCGTCATGCCGTGCTGGCGCAGGCGCTGCAGGCGGTCGGCCCAGTCCGGCCGGTTGGTCACCACGGCGCCGCCCTCGCCCGTTGTGACAACTTTGCGCGGATGAAACGAAAACACCGCAAGCGCCGCACTGTGGGCAATGGCTTCGCCCCGGTACCGGCTGCCCATCGCGCACGCCGCATCCTCGATCAAGACTGCTCCGCGCGCGGCACACAGCGCGGCAATGCCTGCGCGATCAAAAGGCACGCCCAATTGGTGAACGGCAATCACCGCCCGGGTTTGCGGTGTCCATGCCTGCTGAAGCGTCTGCACCGACACGTTGGGCATGTCCGGCGCGACATCGGCAAACACAGGGTTGGCGCCCGCCATCCACACCGCATTGGTCGTGGCGATAAAGGACAGAGAGGGCACCACGACATCGTCGCCCGGGCCGATGCCCGCCACATGCAGCGCCAAGTGCAGCCCGGCCGTCGCCGACGACACCACCACCGCGTGTGCCGCGCCCGTCTCTTGTGCAATCGCGTGCTCAAAGGCCAGCACCCGCGGGCCCTGCACCACCCAGCCCGAACGCAGCACGTCGGCCACCGCAGCCAGCTCGTCGGGACCAAATACCGGTTGAATAATCGGAATCACGGCAACCTGCTAAAAGCTCACACCACCTGTCAGCATGCCGGCGGGCGCAAAGCCACCCGCTTCACCGGGCGTACGGTACACGCCCAACTGCAGGCCCAGGTAGGGAAAAGTAAGCGTCAGGCGGCCAGCGACAAAGGCGCCAAAGCTGCCGTCCAGCGCGCTCGACTTGCCCAAAAGGCCGACATCGACGCCAGCGAGCAAGCGCAAGCCGGGCAGTGCGAACAGTTGGTAGCGCACCTCAGCCGACAAGTGGCCGCCCTTGAGGAAGTAGGCCTTCAGGCCCGCGCCCCACTTGTCCAGCACCCTGATGTTGTCGACGCCGACTTCGAGCAGTGGTGCCATCTTGAAGTCGTTGGCATCGCTTGCGCCAGGTAGACCACCCACGGACCGTGTGCCCGCCCCCATGTACAGGTCGCCGACCAGCGGCAAGGCACAAGCTGGCTGGGCAGCTAGCCCACATCCCATTACGATCGCAGCACACACGACTCGTAAGCTGAGCAATCTCGGTAGCCAAGGTCGATCGGATTGGCGACGCACACCTACCCCCACCACGCGCGCAGGCCGCGCCTGCACTGACTGCGGCGTACCACAGGCGCGCCAGATTGAGCAACTGCTTGACTGGGCGCATCGACCTTGCACACCATGGCCGCGGAGGATAACCCATGGCCTATTGGTTGATGAAGACGGAGCCAGATGTGTTCAGTTGGCAGGACTTGCAAACCAAAGGCGTGGCATGCTGGGACGGCGTGCGCAACTACGCAGCGCGCAACCACATGCGCGCCATGGCGGTCGGTGATCTGGTGCTGGTTTACCACAGCAATCAGCACAAGGCCGCAGTTGGCATCGCCAAGGTTGTGCGCGCGCATTACCCCGACCCGACCACTGAGGACCAGCGTTGGTCGGCCGTCGATGTGGCGCCCGTGCAGACTCTGGCGGTTCCCGTCACCTTGGCTACGATCAAGGCCGATGTGGCGGCTGGTGGGCCCCTGCGCGACATTCGGATGATCAAGGAGAATCGGCTGTCGGTGGCGCCGGTCTCGTCGGGCGAGTGGCAGTTCTTGCTCCATCTGGCGCAAACGCAGCTGCCGTGACCGCCGTCCCGCCACGCTTGCTGGTTGACACAGCTGTCCTCGATGGCCGCGCCGCGGCTTTTCCGCTGCCGTGGCTCGATGGGTTTGCCACGCTGCCGTATCCGCCGCGTGCATTGGAGCAGGCTGCACCCGAGGCCCTGCTGCATGCGGATGCCGTGTTGGTGCGCTCGATGACCCTGCTGGGTGCAGATCAATTGGCGTTGCTGCCCAGTGTGCGGGCGGTGGCGACGCTGTCCTCTGGAACGGACCACCTCGACGAGCCGTTGCTCAAGGACCTCGGCCTGCCTGTGCACACCGGGCTGGGCGGCAATGCCCGCGCCGTCGCCGATTGGGTCCAGTGGGCCTGTACCCGACTGATGCCGCGCACGCCAGATCACGCGCCGCGCGCGCTGGTGGTCGGCGTGGGCGCTGTCGGCAAACTCGTTGCGGCGCGACTAGAAGAGCTCGGCTGTACGGTGCTGCTCTGCGATCCGCCGCGCCAGCTTCGCGAGCCGACTTTTGCCGGGTGTACCCTCGATGACGCGCTGGCATTCGGCGTCGATGTGCTCACCGTACACGTGCCCCTGACGCAGCGAGGGCCCGATGCCACGGTCAATTTGCTCGATGATCAGCGGTTGCAAGCACTTTGTCTCGGTCGTCGACCCGTCCTGCTCAACGCCGCCCGCGGCGGCATCGTCCACGAGGTGGCCGTGGCTGACATGCGCCGGACCGGGCGACTGGCAGGCTTGGCGCTGGACACGTTTTGCGCCGAGCCGCGGCCCGACCATGCAGTGGTCGCGGCCTGCGATCTCGCGACACCGCACATCGCTGGGCATAGCATCGCCGGCAAGCTCGATGTCGCGCGCCGGGCCCTGGCTGGACTGCGTCGCCAATTCGGGTTACCGGCGCTGCCGCCCCTGACGCACGCGGTATCCGAGGCGGTGCAGGCTTTGCCCGCGGCAACAGTGCCCGACAGTTTTGCGGGCCTGGACCAAGCTGCCCGCGACTTTGCCGGCTATCCCAGCGACCCAGATTGTTTTGAGCGCCTGCGCCACAGCCACAAGCGCAGCGAATTGCGGCCCTTGCCCGCCGAAGATGCCGTGGGGTAGCGGCTGCCGGCGGGGCAGCGCCACCCCATGCGGCACTGCGAATTGGCGTTGAGTCAGTTGGCCGGATTCGCTATTCTGTGCGATTGTCCGCGAGCTGCGATCGGCGAGCGGCGGGTGTGCGCCGGCGGCTAATCAGGCAGACGAGGTGTGTATGGGTGCGAAATTGTTTCTCAAAGGCGCAGACGGTGGCGACGCGACCGACCATGCCGTGGCCAAGTTGCTTGTGCTCGCGGTCGCCGCCGCACTCGGCCTGAGTCCAGCCTGCTCTCAGACTGGAACCAATCCCGGTACCAACACGATTGCCGATCTTGGTTCCAGCAACCCACTGCCAAAACCTGATGTCAGCACCGGCAAAAAGGAGACTGCCACTGGCAGTGTCGAAGATGCCGGCGATGGCGCATCCACCACCGATCCCGATGCCAGTGGCGCCACCGATCAGGACTGTGAAGATCCATCCGACTGCGGTGCGACCGACCAAGACGCTGGCGTCGATGCTGGCCCTGCGGACGCCTACATCGGCCCCATTTGCACCAACACCGGTGCCTGCAAGAACTTGCCCGGCACCGAGTTCTGCGCCATTGGCATCAAGCAATGTGTCGAGTGCCTGACCGACTTCAACTGTGGTGACGGCAAGGTCTGTAATAATTTCAAATGTGAAGGGGTGCAGTGTGACCCGGGCAAGAGCTGGTGTGACGGCAATTTCTTGGCCACCTGCGCGGGCACCGGCGATGCCATCGATCTGCTCAAGTGCCCCGAAGAGACGCCGCTCTGCATTGAAGGCGCGTGCGGCCTGTGCGAGCCCGGCAAGACGTTTTGCGCCCCGATCGCGCCTGGCCAGCAAGCGAGCTTGGCGGTCCTGAAATGCGCCGACGATGGCACGTCTGCCGACGTGCTCAAGTCGTGCGGGGCCGGCGAAAAGTGCAGCAAAGGCAAAGATCTCAAGCCTTACTGCCAGTCGTGCGTGCCGGGCGACCGCACCTGCCAGGGCGACACCTCGATGATTTGCACCGACGACGGTGCCGGCTATGACGTCGATCAGAATTGCGCCGGCTCTGGGCTCACTTGTCAGGGCGGCCTGTGTGTCAACCCGTGCGACGCCGACAAGAAGTACAACACCAACGTCGGATGCGATTACTGGGCAGTCGATCTGGACAACGCCAAAGTGCCCAACGGGTCGGGCGGCTACTACGACGCCCAGAACTCGCAGTTTTCGGTGATTGTCTCCAACACCAAGGACAAGCCTGCGCTGGTCACGGTCGAAGCCGGTACCGGTCAGAAGCAGCAGTACACTGTGCAGGCCAAGGGCTTGAAGATTTTGGATTTGCCTGATGCCCTGTGGAAAGTGCCGGCCCTGAATCAGGACAACACCAACATCAACAAGAACGTGTACCGGATCAAGAGCGACCAGCCGATCGTCGCCTACCAATTCAACCCGCTGCAAAACTACGAGGTGTTTTCCAATGACGCCTCGCTGCTGCTGCCGTCCAACGCGGTGGGCACCGACTATTGGGTGATGACCCGCGAGCAGTCGCACGACTTGCTCAAGGGTTACTTTACGGTGGTTGCCGTCAAGGCGGGCAAGACCAAAGTGACGGTGACTTCGTCCGCGACCACGCTGCCAGGACCTTCGATTCCAGCGATGAAGCCCGGGACCAAAGCCGAATTCAAGCTGGAGCAGGGGCAAGTGCTCAATGTGGAGACCAACGCCATCGGTGCCGACCTGACCGGGACGTTTATTCATGCTGATCAGGCGGTTGCGGTCTTTGCCGGTTCGGAGGCCAGCAACTCGCCGACCAGCGACAAGTGTGTAGCCGGCAAGTGCCAAAATCAGGGTTGGGCGTGCACGACCAATGCCGATTGCCCCAAGACCTGCTGTGCCGACCATTTGGAAGAGCAACTGTTTCCAGTGACGTCGTGGGGCATGATTTACCACGCGACCAAGCTGAAAAAGCGCAACAAGGAGAAAGACGCCTGGCGCATTCTGGCCGCCGAAGCTGACACGGTGGTCACTACGGTGCCTGCCCAGACGCCGATTCCCAAACTTGGCGCTGGTCAATGGTTTGAGATCGAGTCCGATCAAGACTTTGTGATTACGGCGACCAAGCCTGTACAGGTCGCTCAGTTCATGGCCTCTGCCAACGCACCCGATCCCAACAATGACACCTGTGAGGGTTCTTACTTGGGCCAAAAAGTGTGCACCTACTTCTGGGCCCAGCAGCAAACGCCGATTTCGTGCAACAAAAACGCAGATTGTCCCAACATTCCAGAGCCGACCAAAGACGCGGGCATTGGCGACCCGGCCATGATCAACGGTGTCGCCAAGGACCAGTATCTGGCTGAGTACGTGTTTCTGGTACCGATCAAGTACAAGGAAAACTTCGTCAATGTGATTGCGCCAACGGGCACCAAGGTCCAGATCGATGGCGTCACCGTGCCGGTGGCCCAGTGGTCGACCTTCGCCTCGGGCTGGACGGTCGCGCGTTTGGCGGTCGCGGCCAATGTCCACACGCTCAAGGCTGACCAAAAAGTCGGCCTGATCGTGTACGGATGGGCCGACTATGTGTCCTATGGCTACCCGGGCGGCGCCGCGGTTATCAAGTAGGGCGGGCCTGCCATGCAATTGGGACTGCGCGATCGGCGTGCGCTGGTTTTCGGAGCCTCACGCGGGCTCGGCCTTGCCGTGGCGCGCGAGCTGGTCGCTGAAGGTGCTCGCGTGTGCATTGTGTCGCGCGACGCGCAGCGCATCGGTGCAGCTGCCCAAGCAATGGGCGCCAGTTTTGCTGTGGCCGACCTGACGCGTCCGGGCGAGGCGCTGCGCTGTACGCAAGAGGCGATAGCCCGCATGGGCGGCCTCGACGTGCTGGTGTGCAACAGTGGCGGGCCGCCGAAGGCCGCGTTTGCGGCAGTCGATGCCGCAGGGTGGCAGGCCGGTTTTCAGAATCTCTGGCTCTCGACCACCGATGCCATCGGCGCCGCGCTGCCTACCATGAAGGCCAGCCATTTTGGGCGAATTCTGCTGGTGACGTCGGTGGCTGCCAAGGAGCCCATGCCTGGTCTGACGGTCTCCAACGGGCTGCGCGCTGGCCTGCTGGGTCTGGTCAAGAGCCTGGCGCCTGAGGTGGCTGCCGATGGCATCACCGTCAACGCTTTGCTGCCGGGGTACACGCGCACCGAGCGCATGGTTGAGCTTGGCGTCACCGACGCGCAGATCGCCAGCCAAGTGCCGGCCGGTCGCATGGGAGAGCCGGAGGAGTTTGCAGCCATGGCCGTGTTTTTGGCCTCGGACCGCGCCAGCTACGTGACCGGCCAAGCTATCGCCATCGACGGCGGATGGCTGCGCGGCATTTGAGCAAAAAAGGATACAGAGATGCGTACTTGGATAGTAATTGCCGTGGCACTTGCGCTGGGATGTAACACCGAACTAGAAAATTCGACGCTGACGCTGGCGTTGATGGACGCACCGCCCGCCAACGTCACCTCGGTGGTGGTGCAGGTGGCGCGGATTGACGTGCACGTCGAGCCCGGTTCTGCCGACGCCCGCGCCGCCAACGATGCGAGCATCGATCTCGATGACAGCTGGCACCAATTCACCGTCAACAAGGCCATCGATTTGGCCGCGGCTCAAAGTGAAATCGCGGCGGTGGTGCTGGGCGACGTACAGTTGCCCGATGGCAAGATTACCCAGATTCGGCTGGTGTTCGACACGGTCAAGTCGAGCACCGTGACCGCAGGCGGCAAGACCTGCGAGCTGGGCCTCGCCAAGCTGCCCAAGACTGGGATCAAGATCACCCACCCGTTCAAGTCTTTTCATGTCGGCAAGGCGCTGCAGCACAAAGTCTGGATCGACGCGCCGCTGGACCAGATGCTGGTCGCGACCAAGACTTGTTTTGACCTCAAGCCGGTGCTGAAAATCGCGAAATTTCAGACGTCGGGCAAGAACGTCACCGTCAATTGAGCTGAGCTACACCACGGGCAGCTTGGGCTCGAGGTGGGTCCGCACTTCCCACAGCTCTGGAAAAAAACACAGCTCGACCGCGTGCTTGAGGTAGCCGACGCCGCTGGTGCCGCCGGTACCGCGCTTGAGGCCAATCACGCGCTGCACCACCTTCATGTGGCGAAATCGCCATAGCGAGAATTGCTCGTCGATGTCGACGAGCTTTTCGCACATCTCGTAGGCTTCCCAGTACTTATCTGGGTCCTCGTAGATGGTGCGGAACACGTCCACCACGCCCGCGTGGGCCGTGTGCGGCGTCGCCACTGGCCGCGCCAGCACTTCTTGCGGCACTGCGAAGCCGTGGCGGGCCAGATAAGCCAAGAACTCGTCGTAAATGCTCGGTGTCGCCAGCGCCGCCTGCAGCAGCGCCAAGTGGTCAGGCCGGTGGCCGTGCACCGCCGTCATGCGCCCATCCTTGTTGCCGAGCAAGAACTCAATCATGCGGTACTGCACCGACTGAAACCCCGAAGCTGGGCCCAGCACATGGCGAAACTGCAGGTACTCTGTGGGCGTCAACGTAGCGAGGACGGCCCACTGCGCCACCAGCTGGGCCTGGATGTGCTTGATGCGCGCCAAAATCTTGAAACACGGCGCAAGCTGGTCCTGCGCAATCAGTTGCAGCGCCGCCCGCAACTCGTGCAGCACGAGCTTCATCCACAGCTCGGTGGTTTGGTGCTGGATGACAAACAGCATCTCGTCATGGTGGGGCGGATCCGACAGCGGATTCTGCGCCGCCAGCAGCACGTCCAGCTGCAGGTAGCCGCTGTAGGTCATGCGATCAGTCAGATCGATGACTAGGCCGGGATCTAGGGTCTTGGGATCGCTGTGCATGGGCTGACTCGGCGGCACGGGCCACTGCGGTACGGTAGTCACGGTGCGACGGCGGTGGCAAGCCTACAGTGGCGCGGCACGGCAAAACCCGGTACAAGCGCAGACGCGGGCCGTTGCCTGCGGGCGAGGCACGATGCGGTCGATGATGCACATGGCCACAGCGGTTGCGGTACTGGCGCTGGGATGCGGCGCAGCAGCGGGGACAGGATCGCCACATGGCGACGAAACCTCAGGCGAATTCAAGACGATTGAGCCCAAAGCCCTGTGGAGCAAGCTGCAGGCAGCCCAGCAAGTTTTCGTCATCGACAACAACCGACAGGAAACCTACGACTTGGGCCACGTGCCTGGCGCCGTCATGCTGCGGCCGCAAGAAGTCACCGCCGACAAGCTGCCCAACGACAAGGCCGCGATGTTGGTCTTCTACTGCGCCAATGAACACTGACTGGCTTGCCACAAGGCCGCCCGGGTGGCGGTCCAATTGGGCTACAGCAACGTGTGGTTGATGCCGCAAGGAATCGACGGTTGGCGCCGCGCCGGTTTGCCGATCGAGTCCAAGGCTACACCGCCAGCTAGCTAACAGGGTGTATTCGAAAAGGCGGCCTGCGCGGGGCTCGCGAAGACCGAAGACCTTCACATTTTCACCGTCAGAATAAATTCTGCGGCTGCAGGCAAGGGCACCGACAAAATCTAATCGATTTTGTCGACGGCCCATTTGCTGGCTGGGTGGGTCGCAAGCTCTCGGCTTGACAGCCGACTCGCCGCTCCGGCCCCGACGCAATCTGTCGAGTTATTGTGGTCGGGGCCCTAACGGTGTCGGCCTACGTCGACACCAGGCTTGGCGCCCGCGCAGGCGGGCACCGCCACCTGTAGCCGCGCAATTCATTGCGACGGCGTCCCAAGCCGTCATTAACGCTGCGGTTTTCAGTTGACACAATCGACTACACCCTACTAAGGAACGGTCAAGGAACAACTCGATCACTTTGGTGCTGCAAGGAGCGGCGAGTCGGCTGTCAAGCCGCGAGCTTGCGACCCACCAAGCAAGCACGAACTGTCCAAGCCATACTTGGACAGTTCCTAAGACGGCAACCGAGCCGCAAACACTATCGACTAGATTTTGTCGGTGCTCGAATCGCTGCCTTCGGCCAGTGTCGCTGCCCGCAATGCCAACTGCAGCACCCGACGCGCAATCTTGGTCGCCAGCGCCGCGGCGCTAGGGTCGGCTGGCAAGGGCGACAGGTCAGCCTGACATACCATCGCCACCATGTTTTTGGCCACGCAGCCCTCCAGTGAAAACACGTAGAGATCGTTGCAGTGCCTGGCCGCGGTGCGCAACTCGGTCACCAGTTGGGGCGCGGCCAACTCGCGCGCAGCAAACGCCGGCTGCAGCGAGCGCACTCCGCCGCCGGTGATACCTACTGCAATTGCCTGAGCCTGCGGGCCGTACGCCGCGACTAACCCATGACCGAACGGCTTGGGCACAGCGCTGGCGTACAGCATGACCACGTCGCGATCCGTGCCAAACCGTGGCGTACCCAGGATCTGACCCAGCAATGTCGACCCAGATGCCCGGTCATCGAGCGCAAACGGCAAGTGATAGGCCTCGACCCGGCGGCCTGTATGCCGAATGGCCGCCACCAAAGCGTCGAAGTGCCGGCCCGCCTGGTGCATGTGCAGCTGCGTCCGCCGCCGCAGCAGCAAGCGTGCCGCGGTGCGGACCGGACGCTGTACCAGCGCGACCGTGTCGTCATGGGGTGGCTCGATGTCTAGCCCCACTGTCGCCAAGCGCAGGCCTTCACGGTCGGCCCACTGCGCCACACGTTGCCACTGGGCCAACGCCAGGTGCGCGTTGTCGGCGGTCAGCCAGTAGCCATCGCTCAGTGGCAGCAGCATCCACGCCGTGACGGCGATGCCCGCAAGTTCAAACTGGCGAATCACCTCGGCACGGCGACCATCCAGATCGAGCAGGGCCATCGAGACCGCGGCTTGGCGTCGTGCCAACGTCGTGACAGTCTCCGGGCTGCTGATTTGGGCCAGTTCATCGCTGGGTAGCTCAACGAAGAATGTCAGCGAGGGCTGTGCGCGAACGGGCAGGTCGTGGCTCAAGCGCTTGTCGTCTGAGGACTTCGCCGGCGCAATCGGCTTTGGCACCGGCCCGATCGGTCGCAGCACCAGCGGCGTCATGTCCATCGCGGTGTCTTTGGTTGGCGCGCGGTCGAGCGTGGTGACATCCATCGGTTCCTACGACGAGGACTGGAACACGCCGGACATGTTGGCCGCCGCTTTGCGCGCGGCCATGATGCGGTCGCGGATGTCTGCCGAGAACGCCTCCTGGGCAATCGCCTGCGACACGCGCGCGGCCCGTTGGCCTGGCGGGGTAGTGCTGGCGACTTCGTCGACGATGCGCTTGTTGACATGGCGGATGCGCCGTTCCACCGCTTGCACGTAGGTCTCCATCTCGCCGTCTGGCGGCGTCACCAGGATCGCATCGCCTTTGGCCACCGGCGCAAAGTGGTCGCGCTGCAGGCTAGCACCGTCGAACTCGTTGAACATCTCGATCCAGCGCTTGGACGGCACTGGATCGAGCGAGATTTCAACCATCAGCAGCCGCGCGTACACCGGGTGCACACCGACGACTTCAACTAGCACTGGCTTAACTTCAGCCATCGGTGCCTCCTGTGTCGGTACCACGGTGGCCCGGGTCTCGATGGACGGCCGGAGCAAACACGACTACTTGGCCTCCGTGATCGCACTCTTGACGTCGGAGCATTGCTTGCCCGGGGGGAGGGCACCCACCGTCGAGTCCGCCTCACAATCTTTGGGAATCAGCAGCTTACCAAGTTTGCCGATCGTCTCGGTGAGCAAGCAGCGCGCGGCGGGCTCAAGCGTTCCCTGGCTCTCGCTCTTCAAGTCTGCGAGGGCTTTGGTCTTGATCTCAGCAGTAGATGTCTTGTTATCATTTATGAATTTCTTGGCCGCGATGTACTGATCCAGCACAAGCGTGACTTTGGGTGACATCGGCGGGCAGACATCCTTGACCAAGCCCGAAGTCTCGTTGCGGCCGGACAGGTTGGCGCAGCACGTCAGCATCTTGGAAGTGTTGGGCAGTTCAGGCTCTTTGAGCGGCGCGGCCACGCCGTCGAGCTTGTTCTCGGCGTTGTCGATCAAAGACTGGCAAGCTGGGGCAAACGCAGCCAACGCAACGACAATGCTGGCGCCGAGCAAGGGGGTAAACTTCATTTGGGATTCTCCGGGACTTGAGGGTCGGAAGGGCGGATAGGCAGCGGATCACAGGCAGCGGACCACAGGTCCCTCTTGTAGTTTATGGCTGACAGTGCAAAAGGTCAAAGCGCGGCCACTCTGGCCCAGGGCGGTCGCAATAACGGCAAGCCACTGATTATAAAGCAGTTATCCGGCCTCACCCCGCTCGCTTGGCTGCGCCGGCGAGCGTCCCTCTCCCGAGTGAGAGAGGGAAAATTCGGCAATTGTAGCATTTGTCGAAAAAGCGCGGGCGTCCCAAAATTTGTAGCGCCCCGTCGCTGTGGTTGGGCAATCGACCGGAAACAGCACAAGTGTATAATATCAGGTCACTCTCCTATTCGAGAGAGGGACGCCGCGGCGGGTCACCACGGCGGCGGGGTGAGGCCAAGTCAGGACTTGAGGTTCTTGCGATGGCCCTGCTTTCTGGCCCCAGTGACCTGCGTCGCGCCGGACCGGAGCGTAGCGATCCTGGCTATTTCGGGCAAAAAGCCTGACTTTGCCCCAATCGCGTGTACGCTCGCGCAGGCGAGCGCCAGTCGGTGCGTGCCCGCCCTGTTTTGAAGTGCTGCAGCGAGGTTCAACCGTGCCCAACCCGAATCCAAACAACGACCGCCGGCCATCGAAGTCGAAGAAGCGCACCGCGCTGTGGGTGTTCGGCGGCCTCTGCGCGCTGGTTTTTGGCAGCATTGGCCTCGGCGCTTTGGTCGGGGGCAGTCTGATCCGCAGCAAGCTTGAAGCAATCGCCAAGGACGCCGCCATGACGCTTGGCCTCGAGTCGGTCTCAGTCTCGCCCTTTGGCACCGTCCGTCTTGCCGGCCTGTCCTTCAAGCGGGCTGACGGCAGCACCGTGATCGCAGTGCAGGAGGCCACCGCCGAATTGTCGCCCTGGAAGGCGCTGACTGGCCGCAGGCGGCCACAACGTACAGATATTCATGTCTTTCAAGCAGATTTGCTGCTCCAAGATGGCAAGCCCAAAGAGATGCTCGACCTGTACAAGGCGGCCCGCAAACAGTTCCCCAAGCGCGACAAGATCGATGACGTCGAGGACAAACAACCCAAGGGTTCCACGGCGTTGTTTGTCGAGCAAGGGTCCGTTACGGTGCGCGCGACGGGCAAAGGCGGCCAGTACCTGCCACAAGGGCTGCGGGCCCACGACATTGCGCTGCATGTCGACCTCAGTCACGGTATCGGCGACTTGACCGCCACCGTCGACGGCACGGTTGCGTCCAAGTTGCAGGCGAGTTTGGAGACCCAGCCCGATGGCCCGCCGCGGCTTGCCGCCAAGTTTCAGCCCGAATTCCGCCTCAAGATGCCGCCTTCGGCACCGTTGCCTTTGGGCATCGACTCTGTCTCGGTGGCCGGTATCCGCTTTGATGCCACGGCCGGCGGTTCGCTCGAAGACCTGGTGCTGCGCAACGGCGAGCAGGTGGTCGTGGCCGTCAAGCACATTCGGCCGCTGACCTCGCGTCTGGGCGCGCAGGCCGAACAGATTGCATTTGCCCTGCCAGACCAGTTTGGCAGCAGCGACGACGACAAGGCCGAGCCAACTAAGGACCCCAAAGACAATGGCAAGGCAGCTCCCAAGAAGGACAAAGACGCCAAGGAGCCGGCCAAGCCAGCGCCGTCGCCAGCGCCTGTCGGCCCGGCCAAACTTTGGAATGGCACTGCCGAGCGTCTCAGTCTGGGCCTCGATGGTGTAGAAGGTGGTGAGATTCCAGTGGTCGCCAAGCTCGAGGGCCTCAAGGTCACGGTGCCTGGCAACGCCGCCGTTGTCACCGTCGATGCCGTTGAGTTGCACACCGACCGCATCCCAGGTGAGCACGCGCTAGAAGCGCTGACCCTGCTGACGATCGACCATCCGTCGGTCGACTTGCCGTGGCGCGCCGAGGCGCTGCAGCACTTTCCCGGCGGTGCCCAGCTGTGGAAGGCGGTCAGCGCCGCGGAATTGGCCAAGCTCAAGCGCGAGATCGAGGAGGAAGCGGAGGAGCAGTTGGGCGACGCCGAGCTCCGGCCCGACCAAAAGGCCGATCTGGTCGCCAAAAAAGTCGACGAGAAGCTGCGGGCGGCGGGCAAGCTACCACCGGGAGCCAAGCCAGGAGATCCCAAGGCTGCAGCCAAGCCGGGATCGGGCAAAGCCGGCGCAGGCGAGCTCGATGCCGATGGCCGCAAAGTGGTGGCGCCGGCGCGCAAAGCTTGGACCACCAAGCAAATCGCGCCGCTGCGAGAGCTGCACGCCAAGCTCATGGGGTCCAGTGCGCTCATCGAAAAAGTCATCGGCAAGATGGCCAAGGCGCCGCACCTCAAGTTTGAGCTCAAGGCCGGTCGGATGGGGTTGGTCAAAGACGGTGCGGCGAAGCCCTTTGGCGGTATTCAGGACATGACGCTGTCGGCAACGCCCGTGCAAGGCGATGGCACCCGCGGCTTGCTCCTCTCTGCGCGACCGTTTGACGACGAGCGGGTGTGGGGCGACCTGCAAGTCGATGTGCTGACTGGGCCGGGTCCCAAGCTCGACCGGGCCAAGATTGCACTCAAGGGCGGGCACTTTGCCCAAGCGCTGCGCATCGTGTCGTCGGCCGTGACTGTCGCTCCCGACTCCGATGTGATCGCCAATCTTGAGCTGAGGCCCGGCGCTGTCGGCAGCCAAATGCTTACGGCAAATGGCGATTTCGCAATCAAGAAGGTCGGCTTCGACTGGTGGCGGCTGGCTCCCAAGGCCATCGACGTCGCTACTGCCAGCGGCAAGCTGGCTGCGACAATTAGCGGCATCGACGGGTCGCTCAAGCTGGAGTTCCCGGACTTGGTGATCGGAGAAGCCCACCTGCACTTGGTCCTAGAAGCAACAGACATTGCAGGAAAACCCATTGTCCGCGTGCTCTCAGAAATGCCCAAACAGGACTGTGGCAAAGTGGCTGCCGCTATCCCGCCCGGCATGCTCGGCACCATCGGCGCCATCGAAGCCAGCGGCGAAGTCGCGTGGAGCATGGACCTCAAAGTGCCGCTCAGCGATCCGTACGGCAGCAAGCTCGACCTGAGTTTGGACGACGCAAATTGCCAAGTCGCCAAGTTCGCCAACATCGATCTGGCGGAGCTTGCGGGCGAATTCTCATGGCCCGTCAATGAAAATGGCACCAAGCTCGAGGACGTGCCGGTCGGGCCCAAGTCTGGCTTCTGGGTGCCATTTGCTGAAATTCCCAAGTGGACCTGGTGGGCGATGGTCGCTACCGAAGACGGCAACTTCTACAAGCACCGCGGCATCGCGCCTGGACTGGTGCTGCGCGCGGTCAAGCTCGATCTGGATCACGGTCGGTTCGTCTACGGTGGCTCGTCGATCACCCAGCAGCTGGTCAAGAACATCTACCTGACCCGTGACAAGACGCTGTCACGCAAGTTCGAAGAGTTGCTGATCGTGTGGCACATCGAGCGCAACCTCTCGCAATTCTTGCCGCCGGCCGAAGCCAAAGAGCCGCCCAACAAGAAGGCCAAGGACCGAATTCTCGAGTTGTACACCAACATGATCGAGTTCGGCGGCGACGGCAAAGAGACGAAGGTCTATGGCATCGAGCGCGCTGCTCAGGCTTATTTTGGCAAGGATGCTCGCGCCTTGGGCCCAACTGAGTCGGCGTTTCTCGCCGTCATCAAGCCATTTCCCAAGCACGGATGGTCGATCTTTTTGCGCAAGTATTGGGAGCGACCGGGCGGCAAGCCCAATGCGCTGGCAGCGCGGGTGCCCGCCGTGGTCGAGAAAATGCTCAAGGAAGGCTACATCACCAAGGAGCAGTATTTGGCGGACCACCCGTATGTGCCCAAATTCTTGGGGTGGGAGCAGGCAGTCAAGCCAGCAGACGTGCCGACCGGCGGTACAGAAGAGTAGCCAGGAGAGGTCGCTACTTCTGGCGCGCACCCGAGTCTGGGCCTGCCGGCACTTCAGTCGGCCGCGGCATGGTTTGGTGCGGCACTTCGATCACGATTTGGCGCGCCCCGACGGGCAACTTGCCGGTGTGATGCGGCGTAGCGGCCTTGGCCGTGCCCTCGACAACGGACGCTGAAGCTGCCGCGGCTGGCATCGGCTCAACCACCGGTGCCGCCGCCGGCTCTGCCACCTGAACCAGTGGCAAGGCTGCTGCAGGCTCTGCCACAACCGGAGCAGGCACAGGCTCCAGCGACATCACGCCGCCCTTGTGCTGCCAGCGGTTGCCGGCGCGCACGACTGTCGTCGTCTCCGCCATCGGCGCAGCCGGTTCATCGGCCGAGTCGACGCGGACCGCGCCTTCACTGACGACGACCCTACCGCCAGCTCCTGCACCATCTTGTTGGACCGCAAACTGCGTGCCAACGACCGAAGCGCGAAACGCGCCAAACATGACTGCAAACCGCTCGCCGCGCTTGAGTTTATCGACCTGACACGCGACTTCGCCCTTGCGGACTCGAAAGTAGGCCGTGCTGCCATTGAGCGCAAGCGCCTCCACTTCGCTGTTGGCCTGCAGCACGACTTCAAACCGGCCCGGCACGAGCACTTTGCCGCCGACAACGGCCCGCAACCGGACACCACCGTGAACGGCCATACCCGGCGCCAAACGCCGCCAGTGACCGTCGCGACCGGCAACTTCGATGTCGCCCTCCATCGCGCTGACCACCACGCCCACATGGGCATTCTCAGCAGATGGCCCTCGCGCACCCTTGCCAACGTCGGCCACCGCAGCCTCTGGGTGACGATCCCCAAACGGTCGGGCGACCAAGAACGCCAGCGCCGCCGCAGCCAGCGCACCGGCACCCCAGATCAGCCACGGCGTAAACCGCGCCGGCCTGGTCCAGAGGCCAGACTGCAGCTGAATCCGCTCGTCCAGGCTCTGGCGCTGCTCCAACGACAGTACCGGCGCCTTCGCTCGCAGCAGCAAGGTCTTAAATCGCCTCACTTCACTGACTGCAGACGCGCACGCTGCACAATCGTCTAGATGGTTGTGTAACTCAGGCCGCCTGGCCAGCACGTCGCCAGATTCGCGATCGCTGAGCAGGTGCAGCCATTGATCCGAAGTCGGGCAATCCAGCGGCCGCGCTGTCGTCGTGTCGGTGGGCGTATTCATTTGACAACCTGTAGGGCATGGGTAGGCAGGGCACCGCGGGCGCGGGCCAAGTCAAAAACTTCTTTGCGGGCATGAAACAGCCGTGACTTCACGGTGTTGATTCCAATGCCCAACGTGGCCGAGATCTCTTCGAGCGTGAGCCCTTCGAGCTCGTACAGCGCAAATACCGCGTATTTTTTTTCCGGGAGTGTCCCTAAAATATCATAGAGTTGTCGGCAAATGTCCCTGGCCTCTAGCCTGCCCTCGTTGTGGTGCATCGCCGCCGGCGCGTTGGTCGCATCTTCGAGACCCAACCAGCGCAGCCAACCCTTGCGCCGACCGCGCCGCAGGTACTGCAGTGACACGTTGACGGCGATGCGATGCAGCCAAGTGGTAAAGCGCGCGTCGCCCCTAAACTTGAAGAGGGCCCGCTGTAGCTCGATGAAGACGTCTTGGACGACGTCCTCGACTTCGCTCGATGGCCCCAGCAGGTTGCGGGCCACAGACTCCACGCGTTTCCCATGGCGCCGGTAGATTTCGGACAGCGCGTTGCCGTTGCCGCGCTGGTAAGACACCACAAGGGCCAAGTCTGCGGCATCTGCTTCGCCGCGATCCACCGGCGCCGATCGCTCGCCGCCGCCTGTGTCTCCACCACCTTGCACCACTGAGAGCCACATCGTGTCCCGCCTGTGAGAGCGCGGCTATCCATCGCCTGCTCCTGCTCCACCTATTAGGTTGCCACAGGTCCGGTCCGGGTTCACCGGCAATCAGACATTGGCAAGGAGATGCACAAAGCTTCACAACTTCGTGGCACCACCCGATTCAGCACACGCAGGTTGACGAGTTTTTCGTTGTCGCAGACGGGCAGTGTCGCTACACTGCCGTGCGCCAACGCCACCTTGGGGCGGGGAGCTTGCCGTGCGCAGCATTTGTTTCAGTCAGTTGCCTGTTGTTTGGGCAATTATCCTGGCAGGCAGCTCCGTGGGCGTTGCGTTGCTCTCAGGATGCAGCGACGAGGTCATCGTCGGTCCAGCGCCCAGCGCCGATGCCGCAACCACGGCCGCGAGTGCCGACGCCGCGGCTGCCGATGCTGCAGCGAGTGCTGCCGTCCCAACGGTGGTCGGTGCCAGCCATACCAAATCACCTTATGTCGAGATCTCCGGCGAATGGCAGGTCGCCAGTGAGCGGCTGCTGGTCAACGTATGGGTCGGCGGCTTCACCGACTTGCTCGGTTTGGCCGGGCACCTGCGCTACGATCCGACCTTGCTGCAGTTGACGGGCAACGAGGCGCTGCCGCTGACCGAGGATTCCGCGTCCACGGGCTTTCAGTACCGCGCTGTGCTCAAGGAGCCCAAGCCGGGGCAGCTGCTGACCGGTACCGCGCGTTTTCGCACGCTGTCGCACCCGTACATGTATCCAGAGGGCGCCGAAGTCGGCCGCGCGCTGTGGCTCAAGCTCGAGTTCGCGGTGCTGGCACCGGGCAAGTCGGTGATTGCCTTTGACCCGTTGACGCAAATGGCACGCAACGGCAAAGGCGAGCTGCTCACCCCGCAATGGATGACCGCCGAAGTGACCGCTCCTGACACAGCTGGTGGTGGCAAATGAACAAGCTGGTCCTGACCGCGGTCCCCATTCTGATCGCCGCGACAGCCGCTGCCGCTCCGTTGCGTCAGCCCTTTGCGACGCTGCCGCCTGCTGCGGTCGATCCGGATAGTGCTTGGGGGCGCAAACTCGCTGCCCAGCACGCCGAAGCGGCCCACCAAAGCGGGCGTCACACGCACCCTGGGCTCAACCCGGCGACGCTGCCTTGGTCTGCTGCCAATTTTGCCGCGCTTGGCAAGCCGAATTGGGAGATTGTTCACCAAGACATCACAGTTGATCTCAACGCCAAGGCCGCCGAGCTGGCGACCGACGTAGTGGTCACGGTGCGGGCCAATCAACCCACCGAGACGATTGCGCTGCTGACCAGCGAGCTGCAGCAGGTCAAACTGACGCTGGCCAATGGCGCTGCAGTCAAGTCATCCACCACCGCGCTGCAGGGCTATACCGCGATCACGGTGAACTTGGCGGAGGTGCTGGCCCCGACGCAAGAGATCAAGCTGCACTTTGTGGGTTTGGCCAAGCTCAATTGTCAACCTGAAGGCATTGGTCTCAGTGGATGCGGGCTGGGCGCCAACTACCAGTGGGTGACCTTTGTGCGCTACTACTACATGCCTAGCGCCAAGCACGGGCCGTTCAAGAGCGACCTGCATGTGGTGACCGACGCCAAGAAGATGGCGGTTGCGCCGGGCACGGCCAAGGGCAGCGAAGTGCTGGCAAACGGCCGCAAAGTCTGGCACTTCACTCAGGTCGAGCGCACCGACAATGCCGGGTTTGCCATCGCCGATTACGTCGAGACCAAGGGCCTGCTGCTGGGAAAATTGCCGCTGTCGGTATTCACCACCGGTAAGTACGCGACGACGGCGAAGGCGACGGCCAAGCTGGTCACCGATGTCGTGCAGGATTTCAGCAACAAGTTTGTGGCGTTTCCATGGGCGGGCCTCAACGTCATTCAGTTGGAGAACAACTTCGGCGGTGGCTACGCGCCGCTGTCGGGCATCTTCATGTACCGCGACGTGTTTGGTGCCGATGAGAATTCGCAGGGTTACTGGTCTTCGACGGTCGAATTAGTCGCCCACGAAATTGGCCACCAGTGGTGGGGCAACTTGGTCGAGCCGTGGAGCGGTGGTGATGTGTCACTGTCTGAATCTCTTGCAGAATTTAGCAGTTGCGTCTACACTGAGAAGCTGTTCAGTTCACGCAGCCAGTTCTTGCGCGACAATTTGAGCTACCTCTATCAGGTGGCGCCGAGCCAGGACATGCCGCTGGGGGCGCAGGGCATCTATGGCACACCTGCCTATGTCCAGATCGTGTACCACAAGGGCGCGGCGGTGTTCGACATGTTGCGCACCGAGATCGGCGGCGACGTTGTCCACGCGGTACTCAAGCAGTATGCCACCGAGTACAACCGCGATTTCGCGACGATTGAGGATTTACAGAAAGTTGCCGAAAAAGTCAGCGGCAAGGATCTGAGCTACTTCTGGGATCAGTGGTTCAACAAGAAGGGGCCGATCAAGCTGGAAGCGGCCGCGCGCATCGTCGAGGCGGATGGCAAGCTTACGTTTCGCCTGAGGATTCATCAGCTTCAGCCCAAGGCCTTCAAGTTCAACCTGCCGCTGACCTTCGACGGATTCGACGGCAAGTCCGAAGTGGTGATGATCACCATCGATCCCAAAGGTGACGCCACGACAATCATCGACGTGCCCATCGCCGCCCGCCCGGTGCGCGTGCGCATGGACGTGCAGCGCAACCTGGTCCGCCTGTTTGCGACCGGCACGCCTGGTGACTTCAACTTGTCCGGAACAGTCGATGGCGCCGACTTGGTCGAGCTCGCGCTGCGCTATGGCCGCGGCATGCGCATTACCAGCAAGAATGGCAACGAGTACTTTTTTTCGGACACCGGATGGAATGAGCTCTACGACCTCAAGCCGGATCAGAAAATCGACGACGCCGACATTGAAGCGCTCGATCAGTGGCTTGGGGCGACTTCAGAGGAATTCTAGTCGTATAGCCGGTAAGTCTGTTCGACCACGAGCCCGCTATCCAGCCATGTCCACTCGAACTGCGTTTGGCCGCTGGTGATACCGCTGTTGGACCAACCCTGTGTCTGCTCTGCCAAGCGCTGCTGGTCCTTGGACAGCGACCGCTTCGCTCCTGGCGACGTAAGGGCTTGTTCGCACAAGGCCAGTGCCGCAGGGCGACCGATGATCAGGTAGCCGTGGGCAAGCTTGCGCATCACGGTGCCATCCTGTGGCGGCGGCAGCGTCGCTGGCAACGCCATTTCCTGGCTGTGTGCCGGCTGCAACTGACCAACAAAACAGCGCGGTTGGTCACGCGATTCCTGCGCCCAAGCGAACTGACCCGTCAGCCACTCTGTCCACAGGCGGCGTGTCGTTGGGGCCTCGCAGGGCAGCGCACCTACCAATTCTGCGACCGCCGGATCGAGCACAGCAACGGTCGCAAGCCCCCCAACCGGTGCCCGCACGACACCCCAAGCGACATGCGCCGGCAAAGAGACGGCAAACGAAGTGAAGTCAATAGATTCAGCGACATCTAGGTGCTGCTTGAGCCACGAGGCCAAGCGCTGGCCACCAAAAACGTGGTCATGGACACGCAGTTCGTTGCCGTCCAGCCGAAATGCCGTAGCAGACCATTGCACGGCGTCGAGCGCTGGTTGTAATGCGAGGGGAACAGCCGCGCCGTGGCGACTGACCCATTGCCGCAGGGCATCGCCGCGGACAAACACGTGGGCTTGACCGCCGCCGGTGCGCTCCAGACTATCGCGAAAAAGCTTATCTGCCTGCAACGATTGGTCTTCGCGCTGGCCCTGCAGCTGATCGAGCAGGCGGCCGGCATCCTGATCCGCGGTTGCCCCAGCCGGCAAGCCTGCCGAGCGCAACCACACCGCCTGAGCGAGCTGCGGGTCCGAACGCACCGCTGCAGCCGTGCGATCGGGCATCAGACCACCGGGCGAAGCTGCCACCTTGCGGCCACCGAAGTCTCTCCAGGCGAAAGTGTGAGCGGCTAGCACATCGACCCACGCTGTTACTTCTGCCTCCAGGTTGGGCATGGCCTGGGCGCCCAGCGCTGCGTACCACACTGGCCCACGTCGGCACACACCATAGGCATCGCCACGGTAGGCAGCCAGACCAGCGTGCCAGCCCAGCGCGCCGTCCAGTCCCAAAAGCGCAGTGCGGGCATCCATTTCCGGCACGATGGCGCGCGCGCGCACCAGCAACTCCTTCAGGTTCTTGGGATCCACGTAGAGGACAGCGTCGCAATCCCCCGGCAACGCCCGCATCACCGGCTCGGGCGCCTCGCCGCGCCACAGCAGGTAGCCGGTATACAGGGCGACTGAACCAGAAATCACAAACATCGCCAGCATGATCAGCGCCGCCAGCGTGGTTTTCTTGGCAGCAGCGGACAGCGGTTCTTCGAGGGGCGCAACCATGCCCTGATCTTGGTCCGGCTGCGGCCCGTTGCGCAAGGCCGCCCGCCTTGCTACACACCACTGCCGCGAGGTTCGATGCTGCAGCACTATCTTCCAATTCTGAGCCACTGCGAGCCGTTTCTGATTGCCCACCATGGCATTGCGGCGATGCTGAACCACGCGCCGGCAGGGATCGCGATTCCGCCTGCCAACGTGTTTCACCCCCAGCAGCGCAAAAACGGAGAATTTTTGCGGATGCTCGCCTTTGTCGACGCGCTGACTTTTGGCCCGTTTGGTATGGATATGCCGTCGTGGGTTTTTTATGACTGTGCGGTTATGCCGGGCGCGGTCTTTGGGCTAGCGATGCGCGCCGAGCGCCTCGAGCCGTGGGCGCGCGAGGCGCTCAAGGTGCCGGCCGACTACGCGGGGCTGGTGCCGATGTCGCAATTCATTGCGATTCCGGTGCTCTCTGGCTTTGATTCGGGCGGCGGTGTGCCGGGGACGTGGCTGCTGTACACCCTGGAGTCGATGAACCAGATCTCGCCGGGCATTGCCCCGCATGGCCTCTTGGAATTCACGGTCTTTCTCGGCCTGCAAGTGTTTCCGATTCGCGAGTTGCAGGGCAATGCCCAGTGGCGGTCGCCCAAGCTGACGACCTACGCTGATTTGGGGCCACTTGAGCTGATGACCGCGCTCACGCCGGCGCATACCATCGCGCACACGCTGACGTTTCGCCTGCACCCGCGGGCCGTTAACTTGTCGAGCGTACTGTCGTCGCCGCGGGTCCATCCCGACGCGCCGCCGCCCAATGCGCTGCTCGACGTCGATGACCATGAAGCACTGGTGGCGCTGCAGCACGAGATCGAGGCGGGTCACCGCGTCGTCGTCGTCGGTCATCCGGTCGCGCATGGCAGCCATGTTCGCGTGCCGCTGTTTCGCGAGCACTTGGTCGTGCCCCGCGCGATCGCCTAGTCTTTTGCCCAAGGTTGCCCGATGCCCCTGTCATTTGCCATCAAAGGCGCGCAATTACTGGACGAACTGGTGCCGTATCTGGTGGCGACCCCGGCCAACTTGCGCCACTTGAACTTGGCGCCTTTTGGGCTGCCGGTCGCGGCCGAGCACGTCATCGATCCGCTGCGCATGCAATCCGCTCAGTTTCTCGACCTTTTGCACAAGCTCGACGGCCTGACCTTTGGTCCCGAAGGCATGCCGATGCCCAAGTGGGTCTTTTACGACTGCTCGGAGCTACCGGGTGCGATTTACGGGCTTGCGCGTCCGGCGGCGCGTGTGTGGCCCAAGGTCAAGCAATTGTTTGCGATTCCCGACACATATACCGGGCTGGTCCCGGTCTCGATGTACGTCGCGATTCCGATGCCGCAGCGCGGGGTGTGGTTTGGCCACAATTTGTCGTCGTTGGCCCCGGTGTTTCGGCGGCTCCAACTGCTCGATGACCTCGATCTGGCGGGCCTGGGGGCGCTGACCAAGGGGCTGGCGCTGAAGTGCTTTGGGGTGGAGCAGTTTTGGGGTGCGACCCAGTGGCAGTCCAAGGCGCTGTATATTCATGTGAAATTTGGACCGCTGCTGCTCGAGACGGCCTACACGCCGGCCCATTCGGACCACGAGACGCTGACCTATGGCTTTGCGGTGACCGAGGAAGCGCTGCGGGCCTCGATGGGCGACCCGACGATCGTTTTGCCTCGGCCCGACGCCTCGTTTTGGGTGGAAAGCACCGATGTTGCCGCGATGATCGCGTTACAGGATCGCATTGAGGCCGGCGGTCGGTTCTGTATTCCGGCTGCACCACGGGCGACGAACGCGGGTGGCGTGGAAATACCTATCGCGCAACTGGGTTGAACCGTCGGTGCAAGGGTTGCGCGTCGGCCTCGGCGTCGTACACTATGCGCCCCGCTGGCGGGTTGCCAGCTTACGCACCAAGGAGATCGGCATGGCCGGCGCGAACGTCAAGATTTTTACTGACAGCAATTTCAATGCAGAAGTGCTGCAGAGCGACAAGCCGGTGCTCGTCGACTTCTGGGCAGTGTGGTGCGGGCCGTGCCGCATGGTCGGCCCGATCGTCGATCAACTCGCAGACGACTATGTCGGGCGCGTCAAGATTGGCAAGGTCGACGTCGACGCCAACCAGGCGATCGCGGGCAATTACGGCATCTCGTCGATCCCGACGCTGATGGTGTTCAAGGGCGGCCAGGTTGTCGAGCAAGTGCTCGGCGCTCGGCCCAAGCAGCAAATACAAGCGTTGCTCGACAAGCACGTGTAATCGATTCGAGACTGGCTGCGCTGGCCCCAGTGTCAGGCGCGGTGGGGGTTGCATGAACCGCAAGGTAGGCTTTGCGCTGTTGGGCGTGTTGGCGATCGCCACTGTCCTGTATTTGATGAGCAATCTGGTGTCGGCGCCGGTCAAGCCCGATGGCACTAGCGAGGGCACAGCCAAGGACGGCGAGGATCCGGCTGGGGCTGGCACCTCCAAAGCGCCAGTGGTGAAGCGCGAAGAGGCGATTCGTGGGGCCAACGCTCCCGATGCCGAGAACTTGGCGCTTCCCGGCAGCTTGCCGGCGCTCAAAGGCGTGCAAGCGCCGACGGGTCCGGTGGCTGGGCCAACGCAGCCTCACGGCCAAATGGAGCTGGAAGGCGACGTGCAGGAGGCCGATGCCGAGGCGGCGATCAAGGCGATGTGGCCGGCGGTAAAGGACTGTTACGTCGAACTGCGGCAACGGGCACCACAGGCCCGCGGTCGCATGCTGATGACGTTCAAGGTGCGTCCCGCCGAGGCCGGGCAAGCGGCGACTGGCGAGATGTTCCTCAAGGAAACGCAGTTCACCGACCCCAAGTACCTGACGTGCATCCGCGCGGCGATCGACAACGCGCGGTTCCCGGTCCAGAAAAACCTCAACGGTTCGGTGACGGTGCCGCTGTTTCTGGCGCCTCAAGATGCGGGCGAGCCGGCTGCGCCGTAGGAACTGTGCAAGATTGGCTTGCACAGTTGGCGTTGGCTTGGCGGGTCGCAAGTTCGCGGCTTTGCAAGCCGACTCACCGCTCCGCTTGTCCACAGATCGATCGAGTTGTTCTGTCGCTGGCCCGTAGCCTACGCGCGCCCCACTATCCATCCGCCCGCGCCGCCCAGCAGACACGCGCCCAGCGTTGTGGCTGCGTACAGCGCCAGCTTGGCCCAGTCGTGGTTCAGCGCGTGCTGGAGTAGCTCCGTGTTGAACGTAGAATAGGTGGTAAAGCCACCGAGCACGCCGGTGGTCAGGCCGAGGTACAGGGCATCTGGCAGCGGATACGACGCCTGTCGGGCCAGCAGCCATCCAAACAGCAAGCTGCCGACCAAGTTGACCAGCAGTGTGGGCACCGCAATGCCGCTTGGGGCCACGCCGCGCAGCCACACGCCGACCGCATAGCGCACCACGCCTCCCAGCGCGCTGCCCGCGGCCACGCTGAGCACGGCTTGCCACGACATCTGGGTCAAAGCGGGCAAATGATGAAGAAGCACTTGGCCTTGTCACCGAACAGGCCGCAGGTGTCGCAGTAGCATCCGCTGTAAGAGTCGCCCTTGACGTAGATGCACTTGTCCCCTGGCTTGCCAGCGCATTTGGAGGCCGCGCACTCTGGATGCGGCTCCGTGCAATTCTTGGCCCCGCACCAGCAGTCCGGCGCGTGGTCTGGCATCTTCTGGCACCCGCACCACGCGGGCGGTGCCGTATTGACGAACACGCAGTCGTCGAGCTCCTGACAGTTTTTCTCGTCGATGGGGTCGCAGATGTAGGCGGGGCACTTCTTCTTGTCTGCGCCACATGCCTCGCCACAGGAACACTTGGGCGCGGGGTTGCCGGTGCACAAGCTTGGGTCGCACTTGGGTGACTTCGTCGCCGGGCACTTGTCGCCACAGTAGCATTGGCCAAGTGTCGGGCACTTTTCCAAGAACTTGCAGTCGCCATCCTTGGCTGCAAAGCCTTCGTTGAG
>CANMNA010000023.1 GCA_947499075.1 Myxococcales bacterium | reverse complement strand
ATCAGCGACAATTGCCCGCCCGGGGGCCGCGCCGCCACTTCGCCCACCGCCAGGCTGCCATCTTCACGCCGGAACCACTCGAGATGCGCGATGCCATCGCGCAGCCCCAGCACATCGACCACTCGGGGGCCCAGCGCCAAAATCTTGCGGAACTCGGCGCGCTCGACGTCGCGCGGCAGCCAGCACACCCACTGCATCCAGGGATTGCGCAGCACTTCCAACGGGCTGGGGATATAGCGCGACAGCGACCGCGCGACCACCTTGCCGCCGATGACCACCATCTCCAGCGACCCTTCCTGTCCGCGCAGGAACTCTTCGGCCAGCACTGGGTTGTGCGGCGTCGGCCCAATGTCGCGCATCGCTTCGGACAGTGTCTGCAAGTCGTCGATCCGCCAGGTACTGCGGCATCCCGCACCTGCTGGTGGCTTGAGCACGATCGGCAGCCCGACTTCGCGCGCAAACTCCATGCCGTGCTCGGCGCGCGTACACAGGCGGTGGCGGGCACAGGGCAGGCCACCTGCGCGAAAATGCTCTTTCATCAGCGCTTTATCGCGAAATTTGAGGGCCGTACCCGGGTCCGGCCCCTCGATCCGCAGCGCGGTGCGGGCCTCGGCCAGCGGCACCTGCAGTGGCTCTAAAATCCCCGTCAATCGATGCAAAGGACCGTGGTGGCGGCGCAACAGCTCGCACGCCTTGGTAATTTGGTTGGCCTCCAGCGCGTTGTCGACCACTGCCACGTCTTCGAACGGGTTACTGTCGGGCGGTGGCGCGTGCTGCATCACGCCCAGCAGCTTGACGTCTTGCAGCCCCGCTAGACCGCGCGCGAATCGCAGCGTGGCATCCATGGGAAAGGGGGCGACGTAGACAACGTTGCGCATAGCGATCCGCGGCCAACGCGCGTGGCCGTGGTGCATCGTGGACGAATGGCGCAAGGTGTCAAATTGACCCCAGTCAAGCGCAAAGCGCAGTGACAGCCGTGCCAGCCAACGCCCAAAAACTTGCGGCAGGGGCAACGGCAACCTACGGTGTAGCTGGGGCCCGTTGCTATCGGGCAGAAAACGACAATGACTGTGCGCGATTTGACGCCGGAAGAACTGCAGCGGATGGACACCGATGGCTTTGTGGTGCTGCCCGAGGTGTTTGCCGCCCAGCAGCTGCGTCCGCTGGAAGCCGCCTGCGAGCGCCTCGAAGTGATGGCCGAGGAGCTGCATGCCAACGGCGCGCGCGGCGCGACCATGCACCGTGGCAGCCAATTTGTGCTGGGCGACGTCGAAGTTGGGCTGCGCGCCGGTCAGGTCCGCATCGACCGGGTGGTGTGGGCGGGCGCGGCGGTGCCCGAGTTGCTCGATTTCGGCGCCGATCCGCAGCTGACCCACTGGGCGGCTCAGATTTTGGCCAGTCGCCAGCTGCAGCAGATCATCAACCAGGTCCACTTCAAGCTGCCGGGCGATGGGGTCGCGTTTGGGTGGCACCAGGACAGTGTCCATCGCCGCTTCGGCACCGACCTGTGGACCGACGTCAACGGGCGCGGCAGCTTCGTCGAAATTGCCACGTTTTTGGACGACAACACCCCAGAAAATGGCCCGCTGCAGTTCGTGCGCGGCTCGCAGGTCCACGGTCATCTTGGCATCGATGCCCAAGGTCAGGTGCCAGGGCAGTATCTCGATGCCGATCAGATGGTGCCGGCGCTGGGTCAGGCGGGTAGCGTGGTGCTGTTTGGGCCGTTTGTGATCCATGGCAGCGCGCCCAACAGGTCGACTCGGAAACGTCGGATGTTGCTCAACGGCTTTGCAGTGCCGGGTGCCAATCGCCGTGTCTATCCGGGCGAGGGCGCGGGGCGCATCGTGCAGGCGGCTTGAACCCGTGCGGCGCTGCGCCTATCGTACCGGCGCGCTGAGCGACCTCGGCTGCCGAGCCATCCATGTCCAAGTATTTGATCGGTTTGCTGTTGATCGCCGCATGCAGCGCCGAATCCAAGCCGGCTGCAAGTGCCGCCGATGCAGTGGCGGACGTTGCCGCTGACACGACAGCCCAAACGGCTGGTGCACCAGACGCTGCCGCCGACGCCGCCCCCAATGGCGATGCCGCCGCCGACGCTGCGACACCTGCAGCGCCTTTTGGCGTGGGTGTCCTCGAAATCGAAGTCAAAGGCGCCAACGGTCGCATTTTGCCGACAACGGTCTGGTATCCGATCGCTGCCGGGACCAAAGGCGACACGTACGTCTACTTGGGCATGTTGACCTCACCATTGGGGGCCATCGAGAAAGCGCCGGCCGCCAAAGGTCCCTTTCCATTGGTGGCCTTTAGCCATGGCAACCAGGGCATTCGCCAGCAAAGCGTGTTCTTGACTGAGGAGCTCGCGCGCCACGGGTACGTCGTGGTCGCGCCCGACCACGTCGGCAACACGTTTTTGGATTACGACGCCAAGCTGCTGATGGCCATCTCGATTTTTCGGCCACTGGACATCACCGCCAGCATCGACCGGGTGCTTCAACCGACCGCCCTGGATCCGGCGTGGCTGAAGGAACTTATCGACGCCGACAAGATTGCCGTTACTGGTCATAGCTTTGGTGGCTACACCACGCTGGCGGTGGCCGGTGTGCCGGTCGATGTGCCCGCCAAGTACGTGCCCGATTGCAGCCTGCCCACGGCGCACACCGAGACGTGTCAGGCGCTCAAGCTGGCGGGGCCGCTGCCGTGGGTGCTGGGCGACAAGCGCGTCAAGCTGATCGTGCCGCTGGCCCACTGTGGTCAGCTGGAGACCTTTGGGTTTGTGCTGCCCAAGATGGCGGACCTCAAGGTGCCGGCGATTTTTCAAGCGTCGACCGCCGATACGTTGTGTGAGTACAAGGTGCAAGCGCTGCCGGCGTACGCGGCTTGGGGTGGACCCAAGGCGCTGGTGTCGATGCAGGGCGGAAACCACTTTACGTACAGCGATCTGTGCCTGCTGCCGATCTCGGCTGGGCCGTCCTTTGCCCAATACTGCAAGGATCGATCACCCGCCCTTGATGTCGCGCACAAGAGCATCGTCGATTTTTCGCTGGCGGCGTGCGATGCCTACCTCAAGGGTGACACCGCGGCGAAAAAAGCGTTTGCGGCCGGCAATTATGGGGTCGTCGCGGTGCAGTCGCAAGGCATTGCGCCGTAGCTGGGCCGCGGCAAGCGACCACCGCTAGTCATCATCAAACGGATACGCCGGCGCCAGCTTGCCCAATTCGCGGTACTCGGCGGCCGCCGCATCGTAAAACATCCGCATCGACAATGGCTTGTCAGTATCTGCCGCAAACATACCGGCGCGCAGCACCGCGTTGCGGATGTGCCCACCGGTCAAGTCAAACGACTCGCCCATCCAGTCAAAGTCCAGACCCTCGTCGTCCTGGGGCAGGCGGCTGGGCAGCATGATCTCCCACAGCTTGGCGCGGTCCTTGGGCGTTGGCATCGGAAACTGCACGCGAAACCGAATTCGCCGCAGGAACGCGCTGTCAATCGTCGCCGCAAAGTTGGTGGTCAGGATCACCACACCGTCAAAGTCTTCCAGCCGCTGCAGCAAGTAGTTGACCTCCAAGTTGGCGTAGCGGTCATTGCTCGACTTGATTTCAGTGCGCTGGCCAAAGAGCGAATCGGCTTCGTCGAACAGCAGCGCCGCGCCGACCAGGCTCGCTTCAGTAAACAGCGCGCCCAAGCGCTCTTCGGTCTCGCCAATGTACTTGCTGACCACCCGCGACAAGTCCACGCGGTACAGTTCAACACCCAGGTCCTTGGCAATCAGCCCCGCCACCATCGTCTTGCCAGTGCCCGATGGCCCTGAGAACATCGCCGACAGGGCGCGGCCGTAGCTCTGCTTGTCGCCAAAGCCATAGGTATCGAACAGGCGTTCGCGGACGCGGGCAAACCTCGCCAATTCCTTGACTTGGGCCAGCGGCTCTTGGGCCATGACCAAGTCTTCCCAGTCGGCCGCGACTTCAACCCGCGAGCCATACTGGCGCAGCCTGCTGGTCATCGTCGCACTGCACGCCGAGCGCATCTCAGTGGTCGTGGGCGTTACCGCCACCAGATCCTTGCCCAGCGCCGCCGCTTTGGCCGCCCGCATCAGCGCTTTTTGCTGGGCAAACGCTACCGCCGCCAGCAGCGACTCGACTTCGAGGCTGGCGTGCTGCGCCGACTTGGCCAGCATCTCTGCGGCATCACCGGTGACGCCGCTGGCCTGCAGCGCCGCCAGCAACAGCTCACGCCGATCGGCGACCGCCAGCGGTGGCAGCTCAAAGTTGGGCAGCCCCGCTTCCTGGGCCAGCCGCGCGCCAACATCGGGCGACAGCGGACCCGCGTGCAGCAGCACAATCGGCCGCTGCATCGCGACCAGGGCCGCGACCAGCCGCCGCACCGCCGCCGGGTGCTCGCGGACCAGCTTTTCGAGCTGTTCGGCGCCGTGCAGCGCCCACGCCGCCGGACTCAGCCGCACTTCGGCGTGCAGCTCACCGAGCAGCGGCGTCGGCAGGCCGCGCTCCATGTCGAAAATGGCGGTGATGTCGATGCAGCGCACCGTCAAGCCGTCGTCCACGACCGCAGCTTGCAGCAGCGAGCCGCCGGCGAAGCCTGCCATGCCCGAGACCAGAATCGGCCGATCGGCCTGCAGCGCGCGCCGCAACACCGCGATCCACCCGGCGCGCGCCTTGGCCAGCGCCGGCATCAGCAGCTCAGGCACCGTGTCGGCGATGGCAAACGGCGCAAGCGGGCTGTGTATCGGCAGCGCGCCCTGCAAAAACGCGATGACGGCGTGGCCCAGCACCGCCTTGCCCTCGACCATCCGCAGCACACCCATGCGCCGCAGCTGACCGCCATCGTGCAACAGCGCCCGGGTCCACGCCGGACCCATGCCTGCGGGCTCCAAAGCCGCGTCCAGCAGTGCCGGATCGGCACCATCGGCATAGCCCAGCCGTGCCGCAATCGCGCGGGCGACTTGCCCCGTGCGCGGATCGAGCGCGATGCACGCACACAGGCCAAAAGCCAGCCGCGCCGGAGGCGAAAGCTCGAGCAGATCGGCCGCCATATCAACGCGATCCTCTGGATCCCCCGGCTGCGCCTGAGCCGCCTCCAGCGCCGCGCGCGCCGCCGGCACCGTAGCGTCATCGGGCTCGGTCGCATCGAGCAGCGCCCGCGTCGTGGCCAACCGCCGCGCTTCGATGTCGTCATGGCTCGGCAGGACCGGCGGCGCCCAGCGCTCAAACAACATGCGCAGCAGCAAAAGCGCGCGGGTGCGCTGGCGGGGCCCAAGGGCCGGCAAAGGCTCGGGCGTAACGATCTCAGTGGCCATGGCGTCCTCCAGAAGGCAGGCCGCGACCTTAGCGCAATCGGCGGCCTGCCGCTACGGCAGCGGCAGGTCGAGCACCGGGTGACCGGCTTGGCGCTGGGCGATCGTCCCCAGCCGAATTGCCGCGTCGCCCAAGGTTTTCAGGCTCGGATCGCCACTGCCGCGCAGCGGGCGGTGCCACCCTTTGGGCTTCTTGCGCACCTGCTCGGCGGCCCACGGCCGCGGCTTGCGTCGCAATTCCATGGCCAAATCCAGCCAGCGTCCGCTGTCCTGACCGAGCAGCAAGTAGTCCAAAGCGGCATAGGCCAACCCCGGGTCGTCGTGCAGCGCCCACTGCAGCGTATCGGGCAATGCGGCGGCGACCCACGGCACAAACGCGACCTCGTAGGCCAGCCAGTCCCAAGCCGCATCGCCCAGCGTGTTCGACGGTCCCACACCTTTGGCCGCAGTGTGTTGTAGCGCCGCCCGCAATTCGGCCACGTTGCCGAGCGGCAGCAGCTTGGGCCGGGCACCCTCGCTCAGCACCAGCTCGTGGTGGGGCGCCGTCCACGCCGCCGCGTAGCGCTCGTGGTTGGCCAGCACATGGGCCAACTGCGGCGCGGTGTTGGACCCACCCCAGCCCGTACCCGCGCGCGTCCCCGTCCAATCGCCGCACTGCGTGGCCAGCCCTGCCGTCCAATGCAGCAACCGCACCGTCGCCGGTTCGTTGGCCAGCAAGTCCACCAGTGCCTTGCGTTCCATCGGCGTCGCCGTTTGGGCCACGTCCAGCACCGCCGCTGCCACCGCCGGCAGCCAATCGCTGCGCAACAAGCACGCTTCGCCCAGCCATCCCCACGCCGGCACATCGACATCGCGGCCGACCAGCGCATACGGACCACCGCAGTACTCGGCATCGCCCAACGTCGTGCGCAACGCCGCGCGCAGCTCGCTTGCGCTGTGCAACTCCAGATCCCAGCGGGCAAAATTGACTTGCAGCGCCATCGCAACCTTGGGCTAATGAACGGTCGCGGCTTGCAGCCGCTGTGCCGCCTCATCGCGCAACTTGGGCTGGCCAGCGAGCGCGTACAGCACCGAATTGCCCGCCTGGGCATCAAACGGCAGCATCTCGACCACATGCTCGGCCGACCACTGGGGATCGAGGTCGCACAGCGCCTGAGTCAAAAACTGACCGCCGCCCGGTGCCAGCACCACCCGCCGCAGCACCGTCACCGCGCGATCGATGTCGGCGCGCTCCGGCGAAGTCGGCGGCGCGATTGCCGTAATCGCCCGCGCTGCCCACCAGTCCAGCGACTCCGTTGGCCATTCTGGGTTGACTTGACCCAGGGTCCACCGCGGCTCGGCAATCACTAGCTTGGCCAGCGCCCGCGGCCACTGTGGCCACACATCCAGCAGCGTAAACGCCTTGACCGCCTCACAGCGCACGACCAAGTCCGAGTGCCGCACCGCGCGCAGCAGCGCTTGGCCAAATTCCTCGCGATCCGCACCGCGCAGCGCCGCCATCACGGTGCCCAGCGGCAAAGCGATCGTCTCGTTCTGGTTCTTGGGCAGCGACTTGCGCAAGTGCGCCAAGTGCTCGACCGCCTCGTCCCAGTTGTCCAGCCCCATGGTCATGCCCAGCACCGTCGCGGGCGTCAGCAGCGGCGGATGCCCGGCGCACTGCCACGGCGTAGTGGTGCCCCAATTCTCATCGGTTACCGGCGCCGGGTTGCTGCCTTGCTGCGACTCGATGTGGCAGCGACAGGCATAGGTCCGCGCCCAAGTGTTGGCGTGCGGGTCTTCGCCCGTGCCGGCTTGCCAGCGCTGGTATACCTCGGCCGCAGGTTGCTTGGGGTGTTCGATGTCGAGACGCCACAACACCGTCGAACCACACGCCGTGCAGCGCAGGTTGTTGCAGCCGACGCCTTGGATTTGCCGGGTCCACTTGTAGGCAAACGGCCAGTCCGGCAACGGCTGCTTGGACGAAACCAGCCATCCACCGTCGAGGCAGAAATTCGGTTCTTGCGCCACCGGCTACGCGCCTGCTTGCGCAACCGCGGCCGCTGCCGGCTCGGGTGCCTTTTCGTGCGGAAAGCGCTTCTTGCCGTCGACTCCCGGCGGCGTAAGCCCGCACGACAGCCGCAGATCTTCGGCTGAGTAGGGCTTGATGTCGGTGTACATGTTTGGCCCGGCTGTAAAGCCCACGCCGTGGGTCGCCGCCGCCGTGAGCACTTCGACTGCAGTGTGGGCGTGGATCGGCAGCAAATAGCCGAGGCAAGCTAGCCGCGCCCCTTCGCCGCCGGTCGCCTGCAGCACTTCGTTGGTGTTCATCAGCATATTGGTGGTGCCCGAGGGGCCAGCCGCCAACGGCAAGCTCATCTGCCGCATCGCCTGAACCCACGGGTCCAGTTCGTTCATGCACCACTTGCGCGTGCCTTCCGACCACGTGACCAGCGCCGTGTTGTCCGCCGGGTCGATGCCCATCGTGCTGGCTTCGCGCGGGCTGGGCTGTACAGCCTGATCCAGACCTGCCGCCGTGCGCGTCGACAGATCGGTGCCTGCCGGCCCATTGGTGATTTTTTGGCGCTCGCCGCGGGTGCCCAACTGGTTGTTCATCGCGTCCGTCGCATCGAGTGCCGCGGCCGGTGTGGTTGGCCCACCGCGGACCACTGGCGCGGTCGGCGAGGTCGCCCACATCGAGGCCTTGGCCAGCCGACCCATCACGACCGGATCGAGGCCACCGGCCACCGCGAACTGGTCCATCTTGGCTTTGACACCCTCATCGACACCTGCGGCCTTGATGTGGTCGCCGTTGAGAATCGCCGAGCCAAAATTGTAGACAAACGTCATCATTTCTCGGAGATTTGCCGCGCCGGCCGCCTGAGCTGCCAGTTGCCGCGCGCCGTCAAAGGTCGCCAAGTTGGCCACCGTCTCGGTGGCACCCGCGATCACCTTGTTGAGCGGTTCGATGTCGGCGCCCACCGCACCCGCGACAAAAGTCTTGGTCTTGGCCGTGCCGCACATAATAATCAATTTCTCGAGTTCTGCCTTGGCCAACGTGGTGTCGCCGCCGGCGGTGAGCGCAACCCGCGCATCCATGTACTGCTTGACCTTGCTGACCATGGTCGCCGCGTGCGGAACCCCGTCGATGGCTGCTTTGCTGCCCAAGCTGCGCTCAAAGTCCAGGGCTTCGCGCTCAAACACCGGATTGGCGGCGTTGGTGGTCAGCGCCGTCGAGCGGTCGGCATTCATTGGCTGCGCGCCAGCCGGACCCATGCCTTCGACCTGATGGGTCGCCGGCGTCACCGCATTCATGTTGAACGAGCCAGCGCCACCTGCGGCCGTTGCACCTGCTTGTTGCGTCACGTTCTGATTGGACGCCCCGACGGTCCCCGGCGCCGGCCGCGCCGGTACTTGCCGCGCCAGCTGTTGAGCGACTTCGGGCACCAACAGTACCGGCTGCGACGTCGCCACCGCCCGACCATCGGCCAAAATGTGGTAGGTATGGCCCGGATCGTCGCGCCGCACGTTCTCAGATGGCATCGTCGCCACGACTTGCGATTGCCACGCGGGTGGCGGCGGACCAGCAGCGTGGCTCGACCGCTCAGTGCCACCGCGCGCGGAGCCAGCCGGCGCCAAAGCACCAGCAGGCGTCGCTGGCGTCGACGCCGAAGTCGGCTGAACGGCACCGGGCGCTGCCGGCGCGGCACTGGGATTCTGCTTCTCACCGGCCGTCGTGCTCAAAATGTTGTTGTACATGCCGCCGACTTCGGGTGACGTGTTCAGAATCGAGGTCGCCGCGCCGTTGCCGCGCGCAACCTCTTCAGTCGCAGTGCTGCCAGGTGCCGCGGCTTTGGCTTGGGACACCACACGTTGGATGTCGGCCAAGAAGTCGTCATTGGGGATAATCGCCTGCGCAGTCACGACTTCGCTAAAAAGCACGCCTTTCTCGAGGAATTCTCCGATGCCGCCGCCGGTCACGCCGTAGTCGTTCTCGCCAATGTTGCGCGACACCCACAGCACGCTCATCAGACCGTCAAACGCAGTCGGTTTGCGGATGTCGCGGGCCCCTGCGGTCAGCGTGCGCTCGATGTTGAGCACGACGGTGCCGTTGGGATACCACTCAGGCTGCAGCGCACCCAATTGCATCATGCGGGCGTACTGGGTTTCGTTGGAGCCGGCCGGCACGGTAATTTCGCCCGGCTTGTACCAAGTGCCATACGGCGAGATCGGCTGGGTCAGGTCGATGGTCGTTTTGGGATCGCGGGCGGCGATCAGATGCCGGTAAGCTTTCTTGCGCGTGGCAACGTCGGCCTTCTTGGTCGCGATCGTGTCGGGACGCGCCCGCGCCGCCAGCAGCGGATGCTCGATCGCGGCGTCAATCTCGGCGGTGACTGTGTTGATGTCGTACAGCCGATCGACCGACTGGTTGCGCGAGCTGTACGGCGTAATCCGGTCTGGCGTGATCTGATTGCCTTTGAAGGCGAATTCGGCGGGCGGTGCGGCCGCTTTGAGGGCCGAGTAGCTGCGGGTGCGGTCGTTGAACGACGGCTTCTTCATCTCGGTGACCAGGTTGAGGTAGAACTTGTCGACCAGGCCTGGATCGCTCAAGTGCTGCTCGCTGTCCACGTCGGCAAACTTCTGCACCGCGATCGGATCGGGCGACGCCACCGTCTGGGTTGCCGACCGGGCCGCACCGCCATCGAGAAAGGCCACGATCGCTTCATGGCGCAGCACGCCCACATCGGCAAACTGAGACTCGAAATCTACCGAAGTCTTGCCGGCGGCTGCCAGTTTGGTTGCCAAGGGCGAGGCGATATCGCCCAACGTCTGGTCTTTGGTCGTGATCGACGCGAGCGCGGCGCCCTGGGTCAGCGGCTGGGGCGCAGTCGCCGTATCCGGCGAGGCCGCCGCGGCGTCAGGTGCGGGCGCGCGGGCAGCGGGTGTCGTGCCTGGGCCGCGCGTGGATTCGGCGGCTGGATCTGAGGCGGCTGGGGGCGGCATGGCGACCTCGCTAAAAGACGTACGAGCGGCGGCGACGCCACCACACCGGTCAGTCTAATCCGCAAACGCCTCGGCGGCCAAGTCCCTGCATCTGGACCCGCAAAAGAGCGGGGTCGGCAGGCCCACTTGAGTGCAAGCGGCCGGTTGAACCCGCGTTCTGTTGCGCAGCTCAGCGTGCGGCGCTTTGCAAAGTGGGCGCAGCGGCCGGCAGGTGGACGCTGTCGACGATGGCCCGGGTGCGCGCTGCGATTTCAGCCGTCACTTGTGGACTCATCTGGACGAAGAGCAGGACGGGGCCCTGCGACCCGTCGAGCCGGGTCACCTCCATGCCATCTACTCGGCCCTTCCCAAATTCCCCACAGAAATCTCCCAAGCGCCAATCGACGGCTGGGCGCTTGCCCTCAGTGCGCAGACTGCGTTGAATTCCGAGCAGTACAGTGAGAACTGCGACGCACCAGAACGAGCCTGCCAGGCCCACCTGAGCCGCTAGCGACCCTTCGGCGTGAGACGCCGCGATCGTCCACGCCGTCATCGCGGTCAGCACCAGGGCCCCGCCCAACGCGACAAGGCCAGCGCAGCAACGGTGGTCGACGCCGCCGTGGCCACAAGCAACGCCTCGCCACACACCGCCGCCGCGTCACCCGGCAGCATGCGAGCAATCTCCCCAACGAAAGCTGCAGACCCAGGCAAGCCCACGCCATCGCCCGGGCATGAGCCGCGCTGGCAAACTGCCGCGGCGATGGACTTGCAGCGGGCGGCAGCATCGCCACCGGCTTGGGGCACGCGTGGGCTGCGTCACTGCAGTAGCGGACCGCACGAACGGGCGATCCGGGACAAAGCTTTGATTCTCGGCATACATGGCGTACCTCGCAGCGATGCGCAGCGTCGGCTGCGCGGTGGGCGTCTGCCTGGACCACAGCGGTCGCGGCAGACGACGCTGGGACACTTCAAGTTGCGTGCCAAGAGTGAAAGCTAGCAAGATCAAATTATTGCCCAGCGAGTTAGGAACTGTCCAAGTATGGCTTGGACAGTTCGTGCTTGCTTGGTGGGTCGCAAGCTCTCGGCTTCACAGCCGACTCGCCGCTCCTTGCAGCACCAAAGTGATCGAGTGGTTCCTTGACCGTTCCTTACTGTCCGCCGGACAAGATCGCCCTGCCACGTCGGACAGGTGTCGGCCCACCGCGGCACCAAGACCTGACTTGTCCAAGCCGGCCGGCAAGTGCGACTATGCCGCAATTGCCGCCCGCGCGGCCGAGGTCGCCGACCATGTTCAGATTGGCCAATTGTCGCTGGTGGGCGCTTCGGACCCCCGTTGGCTTGGCGGCGCTGGTCTGGGCGGCGTGCGCAAGCCCACATCCGGCAGGCGGCGCACAAGCGCCCGCTTCCCAACGGACTGCCGCCTTGACCCATCCACTGGCCGCGATGCCTGCCGCTGCCGTGGCGCTGCCGCGCGTGCGCAAAGCGATCGACGCGGTCGCTGCCGCCGCCCACCCGCCGCTAGCGTCGCCGCTGCCGAACTCGAGCCTGCGGACCTTGCGCCGCGCCGATCTGCCGGTGCTGCTGCCCGACGACGCGCTCTGGCTGCAACCCGGCATCGCGACGGCCGAACGCGACTGGTACGCGCTTTCGGCAACCGCCGACGGCTTGACCATCGTGGTGCAAGGCGACCGCACGGCGCTGGTGGACCCGGAGATGGTGCCTGAGAACTGGACGCCGCCCACCTGGCACGCACCGTTGGTTTTTCGCAACGAAGCCATCGTCCACGCGACCTTCTTGGCCTTTGGTGCCGCCTATTCGGTGGCCGTGGAGTGTGCTGACCCCATGGGCGACGTGCGGTGCGCCGACGATGCCTTTGTGCTGCGGGTGACCGCATCGTTGCGGCGGTTGGCCGTCGCGGCAGAGGTGCGGCCATGAACCGCCCACTTCGCGTGCGGCTCGTTGGGCTCATTGGCCTTGGCCTGACCGCAGCCACGTTCAGCGCCGCCTTGGCCCATGCCGCGCCCTTCACCTACGCCCCAGCCGGCGTGCTCGTGCCCGGCTCCGGCACCGGCCTGAAGACCACCAAGGTCTATGCCCCCAACATGCGCTATCCGATCATGGACGCGCCGTCTTATCCCAACTCGCAGGTGTGGGGCGTCGGTGGCTCGCAAGGACCCAAGGGCAGCCAATGCGACGTCAAGAACTACAGCTATCCGTGGTACGACAACTACTGTGAGACGCGGACATGGAAGATGCCGCTGTGTCCCTCGGGCAAAGGCCATCAGGGTCAGGACATTCGTGCGGCAACCTGTGAAAACAAGAAGCACCCGACTGCAGCGACCGAAGACGGCACGATTACCAGCATCGGCACGTATTCGGTGTACCTCAAGGGTGCTAGCGGCACGACGTACCGGTATCTGCACATGGATCCGGCGACGCTGTCCGTCAAGACCGGCCAAAAGGTCAGCAAGGGCCAGAAGTTGGGCGTCGTATCCAATGCGTTTGGCGGCACGCCTACATCGGTGCACCTGCACTTTGACATTGAGCAATCCGTCGCGGGCGTCGGCATCGTGTTCGTGTCGCCGTACAATTCGTTGGTCGCGTCCTACGAAAAGCTGATCGGCGTGGCTGACCCTTGCGCCACCAAGAGCTGCGACGACGGCCAAGTCTGCACCAAAGACAGCTGTGCCAATGGCAATTGCGCCCATGTTCCCGTCAACAGCCCTTGCGACGACGGAGACGCCTGCTCGCTCAACGACGCATGCCAAAACGGCAATTGCGCGGCCGGTGGCGAGAAGCCCTGCGACGACGGCAAGCTGTGCACCACCGACAGCTGCGCCAGCGGCAAGTGCGTGTTCGCGCCCAACAGCAAGGTCTGCGACGACAAGGTTCCTTGCACGGTGGGCGACGCCTGCCAAGGCGGCGGATGCCAGCCCGGCAAAGGCAAAGACTGCGGCGACGGCGTCGCCTGTACCCAGGATGTCTGCGACAAGGGCGCCTGCAAGAACCCGCCGCTCGCCGGTACTTGCGACGACGGCGACGCGTGCACCGCCGACACGTGCACCAGCCAAGGATGCCAGCACAAAGCCCAGGGTTGCGACGACAGCAACCCGTGCACCCAAGACGCTTGCGGCGGCGGCACCTGCAGCCACGCTCAGATCAGTGGCCCCTGCGACGACAGCAACAGCTGCACCAGCGGCGACCAGTGCGCGGCCGGCGCCTGCAGCGGCAAGGCCAAGAACTGCGACGACGACAACGCTTGCACGGTGGACGGGTGCTTGGCCGGCGCGTGCAGCAACGAGCCCCTGTCGGGCGGCTGCGATGACGGCGACACCTGCACCGAAGGCGACTACTGCGGGCTTGGCCTGTGCCTGTCCGGTGCTACCAAGGACTGCGACGACGGGCTGGACTGCACGGTCGACAGCTGTGGCGACGGAAAATGTGTTCACAGCGGCGCGACCCAGCCGGTCCAGCAGGTCTGCTCCAGTGCAGAGATTTTGGAAATCTACGACCAGTGCGGCGCTGGGCCGACCCTGCAGGAGTGCCCGGCCGACCAACCGTGTGGCAGCGGCACCTGCGGTGGCAAGCCTGACCCGCAAGCCGCTGCTGATAGCACCGGTGCTGGCCCAGACGCGGTGGCACCGGACGCCGCATCGGTGGACACAACCGCGGGTGGCATCGGCTCGGACACGGCAGCAACGCCGGGTCAAACGGGCAACGCAGCCTCTGCGAACAGTGCGTCCGGTTGCAGTGGTCGCAGCAGCGCCGCCACAGGCGGATGGCTGGCGCTGGGCCCGACCCTGCTTGGCGCATGGGCCGTCGTGGCCCGCCGCCGACGCAGCTGTGCGGGAGTCCGTCGGGTCCCAACCTTGGGTGAATCCATTGCCATCGCCGAAGAGTACTGTCAACTGGAGGTGCGTCGCCAGTGGCTGGGGCGTGCGGGCCCGGTTTTGGAGTCAGGAACTGTCCAAGAATAACTTGGACAGTTCCAGCTTGCTAGGTGGGTCGCAAGCTCTCGGCTTGACAGCCGACTCGCCGCTCCTTGCAGCACTAAAGTGATCGAGTTGTTCCTTGACCGTGCCTAAGTGCCCCGGCGAAATTAAGTCGATCGGCAGTAGTACGCCGTTACACCGGTTTTGACCGGTTGCCGTGGCCCGGGTAGAGGGGGCCTCCGCGCCCGCCCGCCGGAGAGGTCCGTGCAACGGAGACAGTCAACTTGTCGAAATCCGTGTAACGAGGCAGTAGGTTCGGCACTGTTGCCGCGAGTCGAACGCTTTCGCGAGCTTGGCAACCCACGAAGCAAGCAAACGAGTCAGCAACAAAATCGACTCGATTTTGTTGGTGCTCTAAGCAGCCTGCCTACAGGCAAGCTCCGACCCCAGCGCTGTCCTTGCCCGATTGGCCAATCGCTACGCACTTCTTGCCGCCGCTGCAGCCATAAGCCGGTTGCTTGCCGGTGGCATCGCAAATCGGCGTGCACGTCGAGTTGATGCAAATCAAGCCCTTGACGCAATCGACCAGCGGGTAACATTTTTGGCCCAGCGTGTACTTGCCGGCACCCAGACACACCAAGTCGCCGCCGCTGTAGGGAAAACACTGCTCGACTTCTTTGCAACCCTTGGACGTGTAGGGGTCGCACGGTTCGTTGCTGCACTTGCCGCAATCGAGCGGGCAGTCGTCGCAGGTCTCGGTCGCCTTGTCGCAGGCGCCGTTGCCGCATCCGGGAGCGCAGGTCCCACAGTCGCCGGGGCAGCTCTTGCAGTCCTCAATCGGGTCGCAGTAGCCGCTGCCGCACACGCCGGGGCACCCGCCGCAGTCTTTGGCGCAGCTGGTGCAGTTCTCGCCGGTGCCGCACTGGCTGTCGCCGCAGACGGCGGCGCATGGGCCACAGTCGTACTCACAGATGGCGCAGTCTTCTTCGCCTTCGGCGCAGAATTTGTCGCCGCACACGACTTTGGCGGGCGTGATGCCGTTATCGGCGACTGCATCACCTTTGCCGGTGTCTGCCTTGGCCGCATCGGTCTTGGCGGTGTCCGTCTTGGTCGCGTCCGTTTTTGCGGCGTCTGTCTGTGCGTCGCCGCCAGCGTCCTTGGCGGTGATCGCAGCATCAGGTCCCGCTTGCACTTCGGCTTGGCCCGCGCCTGCGCCAGCGGCATCGCCGCTCGCTACTGAGGGTGTCGGAGCCGTCGCGCCGGCACAGCTTGTCGCAACGGCGGCCAGCAAGGACGGCAGGGCAGAGCGGATCAACAGGCGCATCGCACCACCCAGAGTCAGGTTTGAGCGCCGAACAGCCCGCGCTCGGTGCACGCCAGCTGCATCCGGCAATCTTGAGGCTCTTGCGGACCCCACTGCCACACGCACCCCGTAGCCACTGCGGCGATGGTCGTGCAGTCAGCGCGCAGCGTCGGCAAGTACCGCTCGTAGTGGCCGCCACCGTGACCCAAACGCACCAACTCGGGCGAAATCGCCAGTGTCGGGACCACGATCATGTCCAGATCTGTCGCGGCGCACGCCGGGCCCTCGGGCTCCAACAGCCGAGTCCGCGGCCGTGGCCGCAGCGCAGCGGGGCCCGCGCACGGGACCATCTGCATGGCGCTGCCGTCGGGCAGTAACCGCGGAAAAGCTAGCGAAAATCCGTGCGCGAGTAGCGCGTTGGCCATATCGCGCGACTCAGCCTCTGCGCCCAATGGCGTGAAAATGGCGACAAGCCTAGCGCCTCTCTGCTGGGCCAGCAGCAGCACATGATGCTCTAATGCCTGGCGGTGTTGCGTGCGCGCCTGAGCGCTGCGGCACCGCAAGACCTCCTGCGCCGCCGCACGCCACGCGGGTTTGTCAGAAGGCAAGCCCTCACGACCACTGGGCGGGATCGGCGGCGGGCCCGCCGGAGCCAGCGCCGGCCACGATGGGATGGCATTGCTGCTCATGCATCCTCCGCGCCGCTCACGGCCGTGGCTCTGCGCACCTCAGCGGCCAAGCCGCGCAACTCCTGCGCCAGATGCGCCCGCAAGGCGACGGCGGCGTCGCGCTCGCGCATCAACTCTTCGGCCAGTTGCAGTGCAGCAAATACCGCCAATTGTTGCTGCGGTGCGCCCTTTTGCTTCATGCGGCTTGCGCGGTCGTTGACCGCCGCTGCGACACGCTGCACAAACGCCTCGTCGTCGTCCGTTTGCAGGCGCAAGTCCATGCCGAGCACAGAGATGCGGACAGTGTGGGCCACGGCAAGCTCCATCTGGCGCCAAGCGCTCAGCGTGCGCAAACGCCGCACCGCAGCGTCTTGTACGGTCTGGCGGCTCGCGCGATGGCGAAGCGTAGCAGCGTGTGGGGGCGTCGGCAACCCTGAATGCTGAACGCAACACCGCCTTTGGGACCGCTCAAACCTGGCGGCTCAACCCTCAGTCGCCCAAGGCCGCCGATAACGCACCGCGTTATCGCTTGACGGAAGCGCTGGAGCCTGTAAAGTACGGGGTCCCTGTCGGGGCGTGGTTGTCGTCAACCCATTTGAATTGCACAAGTTTGTCGCATTTGGTCCCGGCGAGCCGCGATCAGGTCGTTTTCGCCGTGCCCACATGCGCCACTGCCGCGCTGGAGAGTCCCCATGAGCGCTTTTCTTCCGTCTAATCGGGCTGGTTCACTGTCGGCGGCCGCAATCGCTCGCCAGATTCTGGTGGTTTTTGCCGCGATCGGCTTGGGTTGTACCAGCGGCGGCGAAGGCAACGGCGGTGGCGCGGGTGTCGGTACCGGCGACGGCGTGGCTGGCGTGGACACCGCGGTCACCGGCAGCGACACGGCGGCGACGACGGATACGACAGGCGCCGATGCTGCAGCCGTGGACGCTGATGGTGCAGGCAGTGGCAGCGACGCCGTCGACACCGCAGCCGGCACCGATGATACAAGTCCGATCGATACGGCCACCGGCACCGACGCGGTGGTCCCCGACGACAGCGCAGACGGCGGGACGGACGCGGCCACTGCAGAAGTCGCCACGGGGTGCAAAGAAGCCAAAGACTGTCCGGCCGCCACCGAGCCGTGCACCGTCGCCACTTGTGATGCCGCAACCGGCCAGTGTGGCACCAAGTCCGCCGATGACGGTGCGACCTGCGACGACACCAACGCCTGCACCGCCGATGACAAGTGTGCGGTCGGCAAGTGCGGCGGCATCAACAAGGACTGTGACGACAACAACGCCTGCACCGACGACACCTGTGACCCGGCCAAGGGCTGTGTCAACGCCAACAATGCGATCCAGTGCTCCGACAACAACGTGTGTACGCTGGCCGACGTGTGCAAAGACGGCAAGTGTGCCCCCGGCGAGGTCGACAAATGTGACGACGGCAACCCTTGCACGGACGACAACTGCGATGTGACCGACGCTGAAAAAGGCACCAAGGGCTGCATCCACAAGAACAACACCGCGGCTTGCCAAGACGGCTCAGCCTGCACCAGTGGCGACTTGTGCGCCGTCGGCATCTGCAATGCCGGTACGCCAACCGACTGCGATGACAAGAACGCCTGCACCGTCGATGCCTGCGACACCAAGACAGGGTGTGGCCACACGCCGGCCGCCGATGCGTCGACCTGTGACGACGGCGATACCTGCACCGTCAACGAGTCGTGCTCGGCTGGCAAATGCACCGGCAAAGCCTTGGACTGCAACGACAAGAATGCCTGCACCAAGGACAGTTGCGACAAGGTCGCGGGTTGCCTGAACAGCAAAGATGTCACCGACACCTGTGACGACGACAACAGCTGCACCAGCGGCGACGTGTGTAAACTCGGTGTATGCAAAGGCATTGGCAAGATCTGCGCCGACGACAACAACCCGTGCACGGACGAAGGGTGCGCTGAAAACGTCTGCAGCTCGACGCCCAATGCCGCGCCCTGCGACGACGGCAACCCGTGCACCCAAAAAGATGTCTGCAAAGACAGCAAGTGCGGCGGCGGCGTGCCGATTGCGTGCGACGACAAAAACGACTGCACCACCGACGCCTGCGACTCTGTCAGCGGGCTGTGCAAAAGCGTCGACAACGCCAACAAGTGCGATGACGGATCGGCATGCACCAGCGCCGACAGCTGCCAGAGCGGCATGTGCGTCGGTGCGCCGGTCAAGTGCGACGACGGCAAGATCTGCACCCTGGACTCCTGCGACGACAACACCGGCAAGTGCCAGACGGTCAACTATGCCGACGCCACCGTGTGCGATGACGACACCGTCTGCACCCAAAACGACGAGTGCAAGGCCGGCGTATGCGCAGGTCAGAAGATCCCACTTGACGACGGCAACCCGTGTACCGACGACAAGTGCGACCCAGCCAAGGGCGTGAACAACGTCGCCAACACGGCCAAGTGCGAGGACGGCGACAAGTGCACGCTGGGCGACGTGTGCAAGGACAAGCTGTGCACCTCGGGTCTCACCCTGGACAAGTGCGACGACGCCAACCCCTGCACCGACGGTTCCTGTGACAAGGGCTTGGGATGCGTTCAGACCAACAACGCCGCCAATTGCGACGACAAAGATCAGTGCACCGACACCGACATCTGCAAAGCCGGCTCGTGTGTCGGCAAGGCCAAGGTCTGCGACGATGGCCTGGTCTGCACCAACGACAGCTGCGACAAGGCCAAGGGCTGCCTCGTCGCCAACAACACTCTGACTTGCAACGACAACAATGTATGCACCACCGGCGACATCTGTGCTGGCGGCAAGTGCGCCGGCAAGGCGGCCGCGGCCTGCGACGACAAGAACGCCTGCACGACTGACGCTTGCGACCCCAAGCTGGGGTGTGTCTACAAGCCAACGGCCGCGGGCGGCGCCTGCGACGACGGCAGCGGATGCACCACCGGCGACAATTGCGACGGCGGCGGCAAGTGCACCGGCATCGGCAAGAATTGTGACGATGCCAACACCTGCACCACCGACTCTTGCGCCAACAACATCTGCTCGTACGCCGACAACAAGCTGCCCTGCGACGACGGCGACAAGTGCACGCTGGGCGATACCTGCAACGGCGCCAAACTGTGTGTGGGCCCCAACAAGGTGATCTGCGACGACAGCAACCCCTGCACCGACGACTCGTGCGCCACGACCACCGGCTGCATCAACGCCAACAACACCGTCGGCTGCGACGACGGCAATTTCTGCACCGACAAGGACACTTGTGGCAACGGCAAGTGCTCGCTCACCGTGCCCCACCCCTGCGACGACGCCAATGTCTGCACCAACGACAGCTGCGACGCGGTCGCCAAGAAGTGCGCCGCCGCGGCCAACACCGCGGTGTGCGACGACGGCAACAAGTGCTCCACGCCCGACAAGTGCGCCAACAGCGCCTGCGCTGCCGGCCCCCAGATCAACTGCGACGACAGCAACCCATGCACATTGGACAGCTGTGACAAGGTCACCGCGGCATGCTTGCACCTATTGACGGCCGATGCCTTGGTCTGCCCGTCGTTTGGCATCCCCAGCATCTGGGCCATCAACTTCGGCGACCCGCTGTGGGTCGCAGCCGGCGCTGGCGCCAACAACGTCAAGTTCGCCACCGATGCCAACGGCTTGCCGGGCCAGCTGACCGGCGGTGCATCGCTCAACGTCAACAACGGCACCAACTTTGACGGCGGAACGCTCAACATCAGCGGCTTGGGCAAGTACTTCATTGATGCCACTAAGTTTACCGGCACGCAAATGACCTACTTGTTCTACTCGTGGAGCGACGTAGAAAGCGGCGGCTTTGACCAGCTTTTCGTCGAATTCAGCACCGACGGCTTCCAAAACGTCACGCTGGGCTACAAGCTAAGCAAGGCCGTACAGAAGACGTGGGTGCTCGAGGCGTTCAACGTCAACGCGTTGATTGGCAAGAAGTTCCAGGTGCGATTTCGGATCGCCACCGGCGACTCGGCGGTCAACGGTGGCGCCGGGTGGTTCATCGACGAAGCCAACGTTTACGGTGGACCGATCATCGCGCTGACCCCAACGACGTGGGCCAGCGAGACGTTTAACAACAACAACAACGGCTGGCAGTTCACCCCGGCCAACGCCAACAAGACGGGTTGGGCCATCGACGCCACGGCTGACATCGCGGCCGCGGCGGTCACGGCGCCCAACAAGATGTCGCTGAATATGAACAACGGTCTCGACTTCTCGGGCCTGGCCCAAGGCTCGGCGTTTGCCCCAGTCATCGACTTGACCAACGCGGGCACCGGCCCGGTCACGCTGATGTTCAAAGAGTGGGTGCAGAGTGAGACTGGCTTCTACGACCGTCGCTTTGTCGAAGCATCGGGCGATGCATTTGTGACCTTGCCGATTACTGTCCAGCAAACCTCGAGCGCTGTGGCTCAGAACAACTGGCGCTGGGCGTCGGTCGACCTCAGTGCGCTGAAGGGCAAGAAGGTCGTGCTGCGTTTCCGGTTCGATTCGATTGACGCCGGGAGCAACAGCGGCAAGGGCTGGTTTGTCGACGACTTGACCTTGGACACCGCGCCATTGCCGTCGTATGTCGAATCCGTGACGTGCTCGAACCCGGCCGCGTTTACGATCTCCAACTTCAACGCCGTGGGCTGGGCGATTGACGCCAACGCCGGCGACATGGCCTACAGTGCGGCGTGTTCGCTCAACCTGAGCACGTTGTCTGGCACCCTGTACAACTTTGTCTGCCCGGCCGGCACGACCAAGGTCGGTGGCACTGCCAAGACCGGCGCCTTCGTGGTCAAGGCGTCGCCAACTGTCGGCGCCAAGACGTGGCTCAAGTTCAAGGCCTACTTCGACGGCGAGGGCGGCACAGTCTACGACGCGCTCACGCTCACGATTCAGGACACGGCCACCACCGTGGTCGCGACACCGATGGACATTGCCAAGACGAATATTACCGGCAAGTGGGGTGAAGTGGCGATTGACATGACGCCCTACAATGGCAAGACGGTCACGCTGGGCTTCAGCTTTGATTCGAAGGACTGCTTCAGCAACAGCGGCAAGGGCATCTTCATCGACGACATCATGGTGCGCGCCGACAAGTAAGGAACGGTCAAGGAACAACTCGATCACTTTGGTGCTGCAAGGAGCGGCGAGTCGGCTGTGAAGCCGCGAGCTTGCGACCCACCAAGCAAGCACGAACTGTCCAAGCCATACTTGGACAGTTCCTAAGCCCCGGACACTTCGCTGGGTCGGGATTGAAAAACACTGTCGCGCGGTTGTAGGCTACCGCGCCGCAGCCGCCGCATCCGCGCGTGGCCAGCGCGCCGGCTCTGGCCACGGAAGTCCTTGTGAATCCTCCTCATCCTGCTCCTGTACCGCCGCCTGAACCCGGCACTGCGGCGTCTGCGCTGCCGACCGATCCCAAAGCCCTGCGGCGTGCCCTGCGCGAGCTGCGCGAACGTGCCGAGTATCTGGAAACGACGGGCACCAAGCTTTTGCGCAAGCACGGCAAGGGCTTGGCGGCAGACGTGGCCCACATTTTGCAAGATCAGCTGGCGGCGATGCGCGCGGCGCGCCACGCGGCGACGGGCGATGGCCAACTGGTCGCCGTGCAAGCGCTGGACCGCGCAGTGGCGATTTTCGATGAAGCGCTGATGCTGCACCTGGGGCAGCACCGCAAGTCGCCCACGCGCGAGTTCATCGAAGCGATCGCGGTCGCGCTGCTGCTCACGCTGGCGATCCGGGCGTTTGTGTTCGAGGCGTTTAAGATTCCGACGGGCTCGATGATTCCGACGCTGCAGATTCACGACCACTTGTTCGTCAACAAGTTCCTGTATGGTCTGAAGATTCCGTTTACGCGCATCAAGTTCCTGGCGCTGCGCGACCCGGCGCCTGGCGAGATTGTGGTGTTCGAGTATCCCTACGACGACGATGCCGACTCATCGGGCAAGGACCTGATCAAGCGGGTGGTAGCCGTTGCCGGTCAGAAAGTGCGGCTGGCCGGCAATGTCGTGCACATCGACGGCAAGCCGGTCAAGCGCAAGATTTTGGAAGAAGCTGGCGACTGCGGCCAATCCAGTTACGGTGACGCCCGCAAGTGCCGGATCGCCAAGGAGTGCTTGGGCGGCAAGCTGTACGTGACGCAGCACCACGTCTCGATCGCACCCGGTTTTATCGATGCCGACAACAGCGCCGACTGGCCCTCGCCAGAGTGGAATAGTCTGCGCTATGGCCCCCACGCCATGCGCTACAGCCCGCCCGAGAACCGCGATTTTCCGGACTTCGTGGTGCCGCCCGGCCACCTGCTGGTCATGGGCGACAACCGCGACAACAGCAAGGACGGCCGCTTTTTTGGGCTGGTCCCGCTCGACACGGTCAAGGGCAAAGGCGGCACCCGCTGGTGGGCCTACCATGACCGACCCAATTCGGTCACCGACACAGAAGGCTGGGTCGGCCAGTTGGCCGATTGGATGCGACCCGACGTTGGGCGCATGTTCGAGTTCGTCCACGAGGACTTGCCGGGTGGCACTTGCGACATTTGGGATCCAAGCAAATGAGCGAACCTTCGGTGCTTTTGGACCGCGCCCACTTGGAGCAAGTGCTCTGCCACTTGGCGGAGGAAGTGCTGGCGCAGCCATGGGCGTGCGATCCAGACGACCTGCCGCTGCTGGTGGGTATCCGCGAAGGCGGCGTGGTGGTGGCCGAAGAGCTGGCGCGGATTTTGTCGCTGTCGCTGGGCAAAAAGCCGACGGTGGGCGCCCTGGACATCACGTTTTACCGCGACGACACCTGGCTCAAGGGCCCGCGCATGACTGGTGGCCACACCGACTTGCCGGCGGACCTGACTGGGCAGCGGCTGCTGCTGGTCGATGATGTGCTGTTTACCGGCCGGACGGTGCGCGCCGCACTCAACGCGCTGGTTGACTTCGGGCGGCCACGGGCGGTGCTGCTCGCCGCGCTGATTGACCGCGGTGGGCGCGAATTGCCGATCCAGGCTGATGTGGTGGGGCTGCGCGTCGACGTGCCCGCCGGCCACACGCTCGAAGTGATGTGCGACGACAAAGGGCAGTTGCGCGCCGTGCTGCAAGTTCCCAATGCCTAGAGGCTGTCCGCAATGAACCAACCCCCGACGTTGCAACTGCGCCACTTGTTGGGTCTGGAGACGCTAGACGCCCAACAGATTACTGCGCTGCTGGATTTGGCCGGCCAGATGAAGGCGGTCAACCAGCGCCGGATCAAGAAGCTGCCGACGCTGCGCGGCGTTACGGTCCTGACCTTTTTCGTTGAGAACAGCACGCGGACCAAGATGAGCTTCGAGCTGGCAGCCAAGCGCCTGTCAGCGGATGTCATGGGCTTTGCGGCTTCCACATCGTCCTTGTCCAAAGGCGAGACGCTGCTCGATACCGCGCGCAACCTGGAGGCGATGGCGCCAGACATCGTGGTGATCCGCCACAGCTCGTCGGGGGCCCCGCACTTTTTGGCCGAGCGCATCGGATGTGGCATCGTCAATGCCGGCGACGGAGCGCACGAGCATCCGACCCAGGGGCTACTGGATATCTTTACGATGCGCGAGAAGCTGGGGACGTTGCAGGGCAAGAAAGTGGCGATTATCGGAGACTTGGCCCACAGTCGCGTCGCGCGTTCGAACTTGCACGGCTTGCACAAGCTGGGCGCCGATGTGCATGTGGCGGGACCGGCGACGATGATTCCGCCAGGCATCGAAGAGCTGATGTGCACAGCCCATACCCGCGTTGAGCCAGCGATCGAAGGCGCCGATGTGGTGATGATGCTGCGGATTCAGCGCGAGCGGCAGGGCAACGACCTGATTCCGCATGCCCATGAGTACCATCGCTTTTTTGGGCTGGACCAGCAGCGGCTCAAGCTCGCCAAGCCGGGCGCGCTGGTCATGCATCCGGGGCCGATGAACCGCGGGGTCGAAATCGCGCCGGAAGTGGCCGACGGTGCGCAGTCGGTCATCTTGCAGCAAGTTGAAAATGGGGTGGCGGTGCGGATGGCGGTGCTGTATGCGGTGGCAGTCACCCGCGGTCTAGAGGAGAAACCTTGAGCGCGCACGATGCCGGCAATTTCCTCATCCGCGGCGCCAGCTTGCGCGGATGGTCGGGCCAACCTGAGCGCACGTGCGACGTGCGCGTTCGTGCGGGCGCGTGGGATGAGATCGGCGACCGCCTGTCCGCGGGCGACGAAACCGTCCTTGAGGCCACCGGTTGCTGGCTCACCCCGGGCTTGGTCGACTGCAATGCCAGCGCCCGCGAGCCGGGGCAAGAGCAAGACGAAGACTTGGCGTCCTTGGCGCGCTGTGCCGCGGCGGCTGGCTATGTCGCGGTCGCGGTCTCGCCCGATACCAGTCCGAGCAACGACGACCACGCAGTGACCGAACTCATCGTGCGGCGGTCGCGCGAGCAGGGCATTTGCGAAGTGCTGCCAATTGGCGCGCTGACCCACCGCTTGCAGGGCACCACGCTTGCGCCGATGGGCGAGATGAGCGAGGCGGGCGCGGTGCTGTTCGGCGATGCCGACCGGCCGATCACTTCGTCGCGGCTGCTGCGGCGGGCGATGGAGTACGCGCGCAGCTTTGACCGGGGCGTGGTGACACAACCCATCGACGCTGACCTAGCAGCCTCAGGCGTGGTCCACGAAGGCAATTGGTCGACACGCTTGGGGTGCAAAGGCTTTCCAGCCGCGGCCGAGCACATCGCGGTGGCGCGCGACATTGCGGTCTGCCAGCTGGCCCAAGGCCGGCTGCATCTGGCGCGGCTGAGCGCCCGGCGGTCGGTCGAGCATGTGGCGCGGGCCAAGCGCGATGGCATTGCGGTGACGTGCGCGGTCACGCCATGGCACCTGCTGTACACCCACGCCGACTTGGCCCACTACGACGTCAACCTGCGCTTTGTCGCACCGTTGCGCAGTGAGGACGACCGTCAGGCGCTGCTGGCGGGGCTGCGCGACGGCACCATCGATGCGGTGTGCAGCGACCATCAGCCGTGGGGCCTGGCCGAAAAAGAGGTCGAGTTCGATCGGGCGCTGCCGGGGGCGATTGGCCTGCAGACCACGTTTGCGGTGCTGTGTCGGCTGGTCCAACAGGGTGACCTTGACGCGGCGACGGTGGTGCGGTGTCTGGTCACCGCGCCGCGGCAGATCGTGGGGTTGGCGCCGCCAGTTCTGCAGCTGGGGCAACCGGCGACGTTGGCGTTGCTCGACCCCGCTGCCCCGTGGACGTTCGATGCCGCCACCAACCGCAGCAAGAGCCGCAACTCGCCGCTTTGGGGCAAAGTTCTGCACGGCAATGCGCGGCTGACGGTGTTGCGCGGACGGGTGGTGCACGCGGACCTGCCGCTGTAGGCCGGGACCTTACTTGTCCTGATCACACGCATCCTTTGTTCAGCTGCTTGAAACGAAATGGGAAGTGCTTGTCGGGTGGCAAGTCCGCGGCCCTGAGCGTTTGTGCTTGATCTCCCGCCCCAACCGCCCCACCATGCCTCTGGGCCGGCATGCACGCACGCGCCCGCGGAGCCCCCCATGCGCGCCCAATTCCCGCTCACTGCCGTCGCCCTGACGCTGTTCGCCTGCGGCAACGCCAAGCCCCCTGCTGCCGCTGTTGCCCCTGCCGATGCCGCCGAGACCGCCGCTGCCACCGACACTGCTGCCGCGCCCGTCACGCTGACCCGCCCGATCCTGCAGTGGACCGGCCAGAGCGCCGAAGCCAGCAACGTCAAGAAGTTGCCCAGCGGATGGACTGAGATCCAGCAGACCCGCTGCGCCAAGGATCCGACCCGGCAGTACATTGGCGAGATCTTCAAGTTTGGCTTGAACAACATTCAGGTCGACTACCACTGGGCGCCGGTGGTGCCAGGCCCCAACGCCGAGCTGCCCACGCTGGACCAGCCCGAGTTTGCCTTTGCCGGTGAAATCGAGAGTGTCAACGACAGCGGCGACGACGTACTCGCCGACCACCCGTTTGGGCTGGACGTCAACGCCGAGGTCAAGCTCGACGAAGCGTTTGGCTACCTCGCCAACGGCAAAGACGCCGCCGAAGCCGGCAAGGGCTACTTGCACTGTGAAGCCGAGATGCAGCTGATGAACCGCAAGGCGCTGGGCTACCATCCGGCCAAGGGCGACCGGACCATCATGAGCGGCGCGTGGGTGCTCGACTGCGGGCACCCGCCCTACGGCAGCGAGATGCACCCGCCGACATTTCTGGGCTACGCCCGCAAGGCCGACGACAAGACCACGATTGCCGCGAGCCTGACGCTGCCCTACCGCTCGTCGCTGCTGTTCCATGCCAGCATCGCGGTGGCGACCAACTTGAGCGACACCGCGCGCTTCAAAGATCCGGCGACTGCGACTTTTCCGCATGCACTGATCAGCGCCGTGCTCGATGCGCTGAACAACAACCTGGATTACATTTCGGCGCACGCGCTGATGATTGCCAACAAGTTTGAGACGCTACAGTGGGACGTCTGCGCCCCGTTGCCGCGTCCGGCGGGGGCCAAGCTGCTTGCGACCTGGCGGTTCACGACGCGGACAGGGGTGACCGTCAAGGCCCAAACCGATGAAGAGCAAGGATGCGTGCACTTTAGCGCCAGCATGGACGCCAGCTACAAGCCGGCGCCGCTGGTCTATGCCGATGCCAAATGGTCATGGGCCCAGCTGTCGGCGAGTGCGGGCGACCAACTGGGGCAGAGCGTCGATGTGCGCAAAGAGATCGTCAAGATTGCCCAAAAGTTGGGGGCTTCGACTACGGCGCCGGCGATCCAAGAAGATCACCCGCCACATATCGATGCCTATGCGCTGCTGACGATGCGGCCTGACGCTGACCAGGACGCACCGACGGCGGTCACTGCCAATGCCGATGATCAGGCGTTTCCGTTCTATGGGCGGGCCAAGGTCGGTTGGCAGTAGCCGGGCTAAGGGCTCCAGCACGAATTAGGAATGGTCAAGGAACAACTCGATCACTTTAGTGCTGCAAGGAGCGGCGAGTCGACTTGCAAAGTCGCGAGCTTGCGACCCACTCAGCCAGCAAATGGGCCACCGACAAAATCGACTTGATTTTGCCGGTGCCCTAAGTGAGACAGGATCGCCATGACCCGAGGTCATGGCGTTGACTGTCACGTTGGCTGGGTCGGTCCCAGGGTTGCGCCTGCGACGGCTCGCCGCTCTCGGGTTGCGTCACGACTTGATCTCATCTCAAGGCGTCTCTCCCTAGCGCACCACCATTGTCGACTCGATTTCGTTGGTGTTCTCACCGCAGCCGGGCGCGCAACCGCTCGCTGAGCACCACCAGCGCCGGAATCTGCACGCCCTCGGCGGCAATCTGGTTGGCCAAGTCCCACAGGCTGCCCAGCTTGAGCTCGTCGACCAGGATCTTGCGCACCGCATCGCGACCCGACGCCGCCTTGGGATTGCCCGCCACCCGAATCGCCAGCCGCGCCAGCGTGTCGGCCAAGCCTTGGCCCAGGCTCGACAGCGCCGCCGCATCCCACCGTGTCTGCGGATTGGCTTCGGCGACTTGGGCCAAGATGGCGTCTAGCCCCGTCACTTCTGCCGTTGCAAACGTCACCGCTGCCGCGTGCATCGCCGACAGGCCGCTGTCTTGGCCCACCTGCCACACCGAGAACAACCGTGGCCGCAGCGCGACCGTGGCCACATCGTGGGCCAGCTTCTCCGGCATGCCATGGCCAATCCACAGCTTGGCCTTGGCGATCTGGTCTTGGCGACCCCGCTGCACCAGGTTGGGGAACTGGCTGATCACACCGTCGCTCCACTTGGCCAGCTTTTCGCCGCGATCGAGGTAACGGTCCAGCGCGTCGCCCGGCAAGTTGGCCAGCAGCCACTCGGTGCCGGCCGCCGCTGCGTCTTCAATCAGACCCAGTGCTTCGTATTGCGCGGCCGCCGGCACGGTAAACGGCAGCGCCATCACGGCCTTGCGCAGCGCCGGAATGCCCAGCGCGTTGCAGGCGAACGTGTAGGCCTGGCACAGGTCGGTGACGTTGCGGCCGTGCTCGACCGCCAGCCGTGGCAAGAGCGCAGCCCCGCCAAAGTCGACAATCGCGTTGGTCCACAGCGTGGCCACGATCTCGTGCTTGAGCATGTGTCCGGCCACCGCCTCTGGAAACCGCGTGCGTACGGGCTCGGGAAAGTAGTAGTCGAGGTACTCGCGCTCTACGCGCCCCGTCGAGGTCCGGTCGGCCGACAGCTCGTTGTAGATCCACATCTTGGCGAACGCGGTGATCCGCGCCAGCTCCGGCCGGGTCAGACCCAAGCCATGCTTGCGCCGCTCGGCAATCACCGACTTGAGCGGCAGCATCTGCACTTGCTGGTCGATTTTGCTGACGTCCACCAAGAACTTGATGGTATCGCCCCACTGCCGAATGCGCTGGGCCGACCGCGCGGCGACCACGCTAATGCCCTGCGATTGCTGATCGTTGTTGTAGGTCACCAGCTCGCAGACGCGGTTGTCGATTTCAAACAGCAACGGGTCACGGGTCGCGAAATCGATGCGGCCGTCCTGGAGCAACGGCGCAAAGGCGATCTTGAGGTTGACCTCGTGGTCGCTCAGGTCCACGCCCGCCGAATTGTCGACCGCGTCGGTGTTCAAGGCCATGCCTGCCAAGGCCGCTTCGATGCGCGCCGCTTGGGTAAAGCCCAGGTTGCCGCCTTCACCGACGACTCTGCAGCGCAGTTCGGCGGCGTCGACCCGAATCGCGTCATTGGTCTTGTCGCCTGCGTCGGCGTGGCTCTCGTGGCTGGCTTTGACAAACGTGCCGATGCCGCCGTTCCAGAACAGGTCGACCGGCATCTTCAGGATCGCGTTCATCAGCTCGTCGCCGCTCATCTCGGTCTTGTCGGTCAGCAGCATCGTCTGCACTTCGGGCGACAGGGCAATCGACTTGGCGGTGCGCCCAAACACGCCGCCGCCCTGCGAGATCTTGCCCGCGTCGTACATCGTCCAATTGCTGCGCGGGGTGTCAAACAGGCGCTTGCGCTCGTGCCAGCTGACCAGCGGATCGGGATGGGGATCCAAGAAGATGTGCCGGTGGTCGAACACCGCCAGGTACTTGACGGTCTGGGTCAACAGCGCGCCGTTGCCGAACACGTCGCCACTCATGTCGCCGATGCCGTTGGCAGTGAACTCCTCGGTCTGGGTGTCCAATCCCATCTCGCGGAAGTGGCGCTGCACGCAGACCCATCCGCCCTTGGCGGTGATGCCGTAGGCCTTGTGGTCGTAGCCCTTGCTGCCGCCCGACGCGAATGCGTCGCCCAGCCAGAAGCCGCGGCCCAGCGCGATGCCGTTGGCGGTGTCGCTCAAGTGCGCGGTGCCCTTGTCGGCGGCGACGACCAAGTACGGATCAGGATCGTCGTACACCACCACGTCATCGGGTGGAATCGTCTTGCCGCTGAGCAGGTTGTCGGTCAAATCCAGCAAACCGTTGATAAACACCTTGTACAGCTCGTCGGCCTGCTTGCGCCGCGCCAGCTCGTCGCGCTCCGGCTTCTTGAGCACAAAGCCACCCTTGCTGCCTACCGGCACGATCAGGGTGTTTTTGACCATTTGGGTCTGCATCAGGCCCAACACTTCGGTGCGAAAGTCGTCCAGGCGGTCCGACCAGCGCAGGCCGCCGCGCGCCACCTTGCCACCGCGCAAGTGGATGCCTTCGACCCGCGGATCGTAGACCCAGATCTCAAACAGCGGCCGCGGCTCCTGCATCAGCTCGACATCGGCACAGCGGAACTTGAACGACAGCCCCCGCGGCGCGTCCTGCCGTTGGTACCAATTGGTTCGCAGCGTGGCGTGCACAAAATTGCGGAACATCCGCAGGACCTTGTCTTCCACCGCGTCTTGGACCGACCGCAGTTGGTCGCGGAACTTCTGGTCGATGCGCGCCACCAGCGCCTTGCGCGCGGCGTCATGCGCGCCCACCCGCGTGTCGGCAAGCTCGGGATTGAACCGGGCGTCGAACAGCTCCATCAGCGTGGTCACCAGCTCGGGCTGGTTGTGCAGCACCTGCTGGACCAACGTGCTGGCAAACGACACGCCGAGCTGGCGCGCGTAGCCCAAATAGGCACGCATCACCTGCAATTGCCGCCAGTTCAGATTGGCTGCCAGCAACAGACGGTTCAGCGACGTGCTGTTGACCCGGCCGTCCATCACCGCGTGCATCACTGCGATGAAAGCATCGGCGTGACCCAGCAATTTCGGACCGTTGCCAGCCAGCGCCGCAATCTTGTAGGTCTCGAAAAAAACCGTCGCACCCTCGGCGTCGGTAATCGGCGTGGTGTTCTCGCCTTGGACGCGCAGGCCAAAATTGTCCAGAATTGGCAAGATATCGGTCAGCGCGATGTCAATTGGCGTGTAGATCAGCAAGCGGATGGTGTCGGCCGCGCGATCGCGATCGTCTTGCCGCAGTGCGATGCCGGTCATGCCGGTCGCCGCAACGGCGGCAAGCCCGACCAGGTCGTCACGCAAGTGGCGTGGCTCGGAAATGGCCAGGTGGTCGCCCGGAATGGCGCTGCCGAACTGCAGGCACAATTGGTCAATCTCGGCCTCGCTGCACCCCGCGCTGCGCAGCGCCTCGCGCATCGTTTCCAGCGCCGGGCTGACCATGGCGGCCAGCGCGTCGGACAGCGCGTCGGAGTCGGGCAACCGCAACGGTGTCGGCGCGAACACCAGCACATCGAGCAGCAGCGCATCGGTCTTGCCGTGCAGTTGCTTCAGTAGCGTCTCGGCCGCGCCAAACGCCGGGCCGAGGTGCTCGCGGACCAGCCTGCGCACGCGGTCGGAGAACAGCCCTTGCGGCAAGATCGCAAACACCTGGGCCGCCGTACCGCTGCTGTCGGCCCGGTACCAAAAGCGTGGCTGGCCACCAAAGTCGACGTCGATCGCCTCGTTGACCAGCGCGCACACGCTGCTTTCCGACGCCGTGAACAGAAAAGCCATCGGCAGCCGGTCAAAAAAGCTGAGGAACAGCTTCATGCGGTGCGACGCCGGCACCAGATCCTCGGCCGCGACCATCCGCGCCAGCTTGCTGCGCAAAAACGGCACTTGGCTGGTCTTGCCAGTGTCGGCCTTGTAGGTAAACAAGCCTTGGAACACCACGCCGCCGTCGGCCTTGCCGTCGCCATCGAACAGACACATGCGGACTTCAACAAGCGGCGCGTCGCGGTGAACGGGCGAGTGGCTGCGGCTCTGCAGAATCGAGACCACAGGCGCCCCATCGGCGAACACCTCACTGGCGTTGGTCTCGCAGCCGGCCTTGTCGGCGTGGTCATAACGGCCCAATCCTAGGCGTCCAGTCGGCCGCCCCTGCGCGTCGAAGCCATAGGCGCCCATGAACACAAAGTTCTCGTCGGTCAGCCAATTGCCAAATGCGACTTCTTCTTGCAGGTCTGGGCTTTGACTTGGACTGCCTTCGGCGGCAAAATTCACCGTCGCGACAATATCGCGCATCAGGCGCCGCATCATCCCAAAATCGCTGGAGATGCGCCCAGCGCGCTCGAGACCATCCACGACCGCCTGGCGGATCTCAGCGGTGCGATGGCCCGCGGAACTGGCTGACAGCAGGTGGCACGAAAATGACTCCGGCTTGCTGCGCGGGTTGTCTTGCGTCAGGTCAATCAGTTCGTTGGCACTGTTGCGCTCGACGGGCAGGATCATGTTCAGGGTGCCGAGCACCATGACGTCCATGCGCTTGAGGATCAGCTTGATCGTGTCGACGATGAACGGCTGATCGGCCATGCAGGTCTCCAGCACGACCATCGGCAGCTCATAGCCGCGCTTTTCTTTGGTCGGTCGGCTGCATGCGACCAAGATCTCCGTCGGTTGGCGGACGGCGACGCGCTTGAGCGAGTCGGCGAGGTGGCCGGCGAACGCTTCGACCGGGTGGCGGGCAATGAACTCGCCGTCGGCGCGGCGCCGCACAGCATCAGCAATGAATTCAGCTTGCTCGCGCACGCCGCCGCTGAAAAGGTCGGACTCGGCGATGGACTGGACAAAGCGTCGGCGGCGGTCGCTGCGATCGTTGCTCTTGCTGCTGGGCATCGGGTACGACCCCGAATTGCGAGGGGGGCGGAGCGAGGGGGTGGCGGCGTCGGACATGGCGAATCCTTGCTTGGGGTTCGAAGGGCTCAAAAAGCGCGGGCTTGAAAAGGGCGGGCACCAGTTGAGCAGAATCGGGGCACCGCGGGCGTGCGCAACGGTCCGGCAGGACCGCGGCCGACTTCGCGTCGGCGCGCGCGCCGTATACACCCCAGTCTGAGGCCCGGCAAGACGCAATGCGTCATACGCTGGTCACCCTGCAACCGGCCGCGGCGCGCAAACCCAAATGAGTGCGCTGGCAGTTTTCTTGCCCCCAAGATTACGGGCCGTTGCCGGCCAGCGTGGCCTGTCGCTTTGGAAAAACGCGACGAAGTTTCATGCCACTGATTCGACAGGCTGATTTTACGCCTTTATCCGCGACCAGAGAGGCCCTCGCCCCCGACAGAGCGCTCGCGTCCTGTCGTCCCCTCTCCCAACGCATTGGGCGAGGGGAACTCTATGAATTTCAGGTCCCTCTCCCAAGGCTTTGGGAGAGGGGCAGCCCGCAACGCGGGCAGGGCTCCGGCAACGAGGCTCCGGCAACGAGGCTCCGGCAACGCCTGTTTTGCCCGATTTCGTAGCCTGCACTGGGCCGCTTGGGCGCTGCCCAAAAACATACCGGCCTTGCTGCCCGAAACCCTACCAGCAAAAAGTGTTGGCGCGCGCCAATTTTGGGTGTTGGCGCGCGCCAACGTATCCGTAACCTGTGGATTTATGGACAACTCTACGAGTTGACCACAAG
>CANMNA010000022.1 GCA_947499075.1 Myxococcales bacterium | reverse complement strand
CAAATTAAACAATTGCACTGGTGTCGCGCCGCGTGACAACTTTGGCGTCATGGCGTAACACCTTTGTCGAGGCCACGCTCAGGGAACACTGCTTGAAAGATCGTCAGAGCGTCAGCGTCAAGCAACTCCACACCGCACGTGAAAGCCTTGGTCTGCACTGGCAAAACTCGTTGCTTACCCAGTACCGCCGCGCACGCCCGGTCCATTGCGGTGTGCATCAGGACAACCGCATCATCGATCTTGTCGTCAGCTGCCTCGACGACAAACGCGTCGTGCACGATGGCACAAACATGCACGCCACGCTCGACGGCGATAATCGTCGCCAGCCGCATCATGTCCGCGCCGTTGGCTTGGATCGGGAAGTTCATGGCGCTCAACTCACTGCGGACCCGGCCACGCGGGCACTGGCGGAACCGCATCTGCCAGCCAAAGGCGCTGGTGAGAACGCCGTCCAAAGCGGCCGCGTCGAGGACCCGCCGCTGCCACTTGCGAATGGGCGCGAGCAGGTTGTCCAGCCGCTTCAGCACGGTTTCCACCAGCTCCGCACTGCCACCGATCGCCTTGGCAATCGTCTGGGCGCCGCCGCCATTGAGCGCAACGAGTACGGCGCGCTTGGCGCACTGGCGCGCCGTCCCGGCGTCCATGGTGTCGCCATCGAGCAGCCCGAGGGCGCGAGCCAGCACACCGTAGGCGTCGCCGCGCTGGGCGCAGAGCCGCCACAAGCGGTCGTCACCGGCCAAGCTCGCGGCAATGCCGAGTTCTTCATGGCGCCAGTCCAGCAAGGCTAAGCGGCGCCTCGGGGGCGCGAGTAGCAGGCCGCGCAGCCAAGTGGGACGGTTGAAAAGGTGGTCCGGCGTTGGCGCGTTGCGGCCAGTTACTGTGCCGTACGGGACCACTTGCGGATGGCTTCGACCGGTTGGACACAGTGTCGGCGCGAAAGTGCGACCTGCGGCCAGTGCACCGTGCGCCCTCGACGGCAGCTGCGCCCGAGCGGCGGCAAACCGCGTGGCAGCCGAGCCTTGCGAAGCCGACAGCAAGGCCGCCAAGGCGGGATTGAGCGGTAGGCCATGGGCCTCGACGGCTGCGGCAGCCAGCGAGTACCGGCCGCGAGCCAGCGCATGCTCAAGGTGGCGGCCGGACACAGCCGCAGCCCACAGGTGATGCAGCGCGACGGCTGCGGCACCGGCTATTTGCTGCGCGAACTTGGCGTCTGGTGACCCGGCGACAGGCTGGGCCCGAGCAAGGCTTTCGGCGTACGCCATCTGACCGGCGTCGACCGGTTGGGCGCCGAGGCCAGTCATCAGCTGGTGTAGGTTGGTTGCTGCGAACCAACCGTTGGCAGCGTTGCGCGTCTCAGCCGTTAGGTCGATGATCCGATAAGGCATTTGCACGTTGAGTTTGGTGAAAACGGCGCACATAGCGCTCACGTCGGTGGTGCCCACGATGGCGTCAGCGGCAAACGGCACAGGGCGCACCTCGGGTGCGGCATGCAGGCACACATGAACGATCTCGCCGGTGCAGCGGTCAAAGGCCGCCAGACCCAGCGGCGTAACGCGCCCCTCGCATGAGGTGACGGTAACCTGCACGCACCATTGTTCCGCGAACTTGTCCACGATCTTGCACCCCTCGGGCACGCCGTCGCCGCCGAATTGGTCCGACGACGGCGTGCCCACCGCTACGCGCGGCTAGACGCGGCCGAGCAACTGCTGAACCACCGGGTGTTCCAGCGAGGCGACGACGCGACCCGCGAACGCTACCTTGACGATGTCGCCGATCGAGCGCGTGGGCCACTGCGGCTCAGGCGGCTGGAACGGCGCATCATAGCGGTCGTAGGCGCTCAGGCTCTTGTTCCACTGCATGCGCAGCCAGATGCGCTTGGCGGCCTCAGCGATGGCGGCCGAGGACTCCCAAGCCGCGTAGCTGGTTTCACCCATGCGCACTTGGCGCAGTGGCCACAGGTACAGATTGCCGCTGCGGTCGATCACCAAGACGAGCTTGTAAGGCGCGACGTAGCCTGCCATCAACGGGTCGTTGGCAACAACCGCGCTAACAAGCAAGAACCGCCCATCGGGGTCCTTGAGCAGCGACACAATCAGCGCCTCGGTGGGGTGAACGCGGAAGAAAAAGCCTTTGGGCTTGTCCACCGGCACCGAGACTTGGTCGCGCGCTGCCGCAACGAGCATCGACTCGTCCACGCGGAAGTTGTCGAGGTCGAGTTCGTCGATGATGTCGGGCGACTTGCCCACATCCTCGGCCTGGGTGCCACCGCTGTCCGGGGGCAAGGCCACTTCTTCAGTATTATCCTTAGGCATATTTTGATCTCCTGCGGTCATCGACCGCGTATGCCTGTTTGGTCTGGGTGTGCCCAACATGGGCTCCACCCAATCAGCGCTACTCACGGACACTGCCGCACTGGGCGGGCCGGTTGCCTTTGGCCAGCGCACTTGCGCGGTCGCCCGCGCAGTCGCTACGCTGGCTGGTTGCGTGCTGGTCATGAGGTCGCAACCTCCTTGGCCGGCACTTGGTGGCAGGCAAGCCAAGCCACCAACTCAGACCGGCGAAACCGCACGAGCCGCTTGCCCAAACGCAAATGCGACAGCAGGCGGCGGCTCACCCAGCAATGCACCGTGCCCTTCGGCACGCCTAGCAAGGCTGACGCCTCCCGGTAGCCGATAATCTCTTGTTCTTCCAACGCCATAGCTCACCTCTCACTACGGGCTCCGAATGCCCGACAAGGGAAAAGTGCACTTTTTTTGACCTACCTTCTCCTGAAGCAGGTGGTCGGTTTGCTTCCGGACAACAGCGGGTGGCGGACAGAGCGGCTGGGCAAGACGTCGGCTCACCGGCAGTCAACTGGCGATAGCGCAAACGATTTGTCGTAATTGTCGGCGGCCTAGGACCGGCCACGACGTCCGACCGTACCGATAGCCAATGGGCACCATTGACGTGGCGTTGACTCTCGATCGGGCAACGCCGATAGCCGGGCCAGAGGGTCCGTCAGCGGTGCTTTTGCACTTCCGTTGCCGCATTTGCCGGGGAAGACAGGCCCGAAAACAGCCCTAGATCACCCGCAAACGCGTCAGGCGCCAGATGCGCGTATCGCTGCGTCACCTCCGGCGTCTGATGCCCGAGCACCCGCTGCAACTTGAAGATGTCGCCACCGCCGATCATCCACCAGCTCGCAAACGTGTGGCGCAAGTCGTGAAAGCGAAAGGCGTGCACCGCCCGCCCGGACTTCGGCCGCTGAAAACCGGCGGCGTCGAGCACCCGGTGAAAGCGTTCAGCAAAGATGCGCCCGCACTCCCGCAGCATGTTGCCATCGCGATTCGGAAACACCAGCTCGCCGCCTGATACTTGCCGCCACGCGGTCAAGATCGGCAGCAGCTCGTCGACGATCGGCACCCGCCGTACTTGGTTCGACTTGGTCGGCCCGTCGTAGCTGCGCTGAACGTTGATCACGCGCCGGGCAAAGTCCACGTCGACCCACTTCAGGCCCGCCAGCTCGCCAACGCGCAGGCCGGTGAACACCGCTGTCGCATAGAGGGCGTGGGCGTCGGCACCGTCGGCATGGGCGGCGGCGAGAAACTGGTGCAGCTCCTCCTTGGTGCCCAGAAAGTGAAAGTCAGTGTCATGTAGCCGGATCTTGGGCTTGTGCAATGGCGGCAAACGGGCGATCCACCCCAACTCAAGCGCAGCCCGCAGCATCGACCCCAGCAACGTCAGGATGTTCGACACCGTCTTGGGGCTCAGCGCAATCTTGCTCGCCCGAAAGGCGTCGATCTCCGCGACGCCGATCGTCGTCAACGCCCGGCCGCCAAAGGCCGGCTTCAGATGACACCGAATGACCGACAGGTCGTCTTTGCTCTGGCGCTTGTGGATCGTCCGGTTGGCCAGCCAGTACGTGGTCAGGTCGTCAAACGTCTTGAGCGGCGGCGGCGCATCGCGGCGACCGGCCTTGATGTCCGCCGCCTCAACCTCGGCGCGCGCGGATGCCGCCACCGCGTCGTTGTGGCGGTCGAACACCAACGACTGGCGCTTGCCGTTGGCATCCTGCGGTCTGACCCGCCACTTCTTCCCGTGTTTGATTGGCTTGCTGCTCATGGCCGTACCTCGTACGGAACCAGCAAGTCGTCGTCACCTGTAGCCGAGGGTGCGTTTGCTTCCGGACTAGCGTGACAGGCGCGGGGTGTCACCGTGTCCGTGGCCCAAGATTGGCCCAGAAACGCCAAAACCCGGCACCTACAACGCGTGTAAGTACCGGGTTTTGTTTGCGTCGCGGGGGCAGGATTTGAACCTGCGACCTTCGGGTTATGAGCCCGACGAGCTACCGGGCTGCTCCACCCCGCAGTTCTGTCTTGTAGGCCATGTGCCGCAGGGTGTCAACACGCGTCGGCAAAAAAGGCCGGCTCCGGCCCGCCTCTCGCCCCAGCGCCGGCCAGACCCATGAGCATTACCGCACCGTTTCAGCGCGCTAGCCGCCCATTGCTTGCGTCAAATTTGCCAGATCAGTCGAGCGCGTCAGCGATCTCTTCCAGCAGGTCGTCGGCGTCGCCGCGCGGGCCTACGTGATTTTGGGCAATCGCCAGCGACCGCGCAATTTCGGCTGGGGCGCCGGCCTGCGCGTAGCACTTCTGCGCCACAAGACACGCTGCGTGGCGCAGGTGCGCCATCATCAGATCGGGCTGCAACAGCGCCGCTCTCTCGAAATGCGGCCCCGCCTCTGCGTAGCGGTGGGCCTCGAACAAGGCCTGCCCCAGTGAAAAGAGCGCCAATTCGTTGTCCGGGTCCTCAGCGACCATCGCCTGGAGCCGGGCGAGGCGGCCATCTGGTGGGTGGTGCTGCGGCGCGCTGGCGTCATCGGGCTGGCTCACAATCGGCTCACAAGGCCGCGTCAGGCGGCTGGTTGTGGTGTTCTACACGACTTTCTTGCGCGACCGCCAGCCCGGTCTACGCTTGGCGACGGCGTTGCCCTTGCGCCACCGTCGTCGTCGACCCAGCCGCTAGGAGGCGCTGCCGTGCCCTTGCCCAGACACAACCGAAAGTCCATGCCCCTGGCGCGCGCGGAGTGGATGCCGCTTGCCGTGATCGCTGCGCTCAGCCTGTTGGCGTGCGGCCTCTGGTTAGTGCGTGGGCGGCGAGTCGAGTCACCCACCTCTTCAGCTGCGTCAGCGCCCAGCGCACCAGTTGTGCCGCCTCCTGTCGCAGCACCACCCATGCCGCTGCCCGCACCGATGCACGCTGAAGAGCTGCGCGGCGCAACGGCAGGTCCGACCGGCAATCTGGTCGTGGCGCGCTCACCTCAGCCGCAGCCGACCAGCCTCAATGGCGACCTGCAGCGCAGTGTTACGGCGATGCTGGCCAAGGCCGGGGTGCCCTATAGCGCAGTGGTGATGATCGACCCGCACACCGGCCAAGTGCTGACGCTGGCGGAGTCGCGCGATGCCAGCGACCGGGTGGGCGACATCGGCAGCTTGACCAAGCCGACGGTGCCAGCCGCCAGTGTCATCAAAGTCGTGACCAGCGCAGCACTGCTCGAAGCGGGCGCTACGCCCGACAGCGAGGCGTGTTTTCACGGCGGCTTTCACGGGTTGGACGCGTCGCATGTCGCGCAAAAACCAAGTGATCGCCGGTGCGAGACGTTGACGCTGGCACTGGCGCGGTCGTCCAACGCCGCATTTGCCCGCTTTGCGCTGCGCGACCTCCAGCCGGGTCAACTCAAGGCGATGGCCGAGCGCTTTGGGTTTAACTGCGGCGTACCGAGCGACATTGCGATGGAATCATCGCGATTTGACGATGCTGGCGACGCGCTGGCCCGGGCTAAGGCTGCGGCGGGGTTTGCCGGGTCGACGCTGAGCCCGCTTCACGCCGCTTGGCTGGCTGCCGTCGTCGCAAGCGATGGCAAGCTCAAACGAATCGCAGCTTGGGACCCCGCCGTGCAAGTGCTGGTGGACAGCCCGCAGAGGAGTCCGCTGCCACAAGCGATCGCGGAAAGGACGGCGGCGGCACTGCGGATGATGATGGTGCAGACCACAGAAGTTGGCACGGGACGTCACGGATTTTCTCATCGTCCCAAGGCTTTGCAAGGCATGGCCGTGGGCGGCAAGACGGGATCTCTCTCAGCATCCGAGGGCGAGCTTTTTCGGCACGTGTCGTGGTTCGTGGGCTTTGCACCGGCAGAGCGGCCGCGCGTGGCGATCGCCGCGTTGGCAGTCAATGGCTCGAAATGGAAGGTGAAAGCTCCAGCGCTTGCCCGCGACGCGCTAGGGCTGTTCTTCGAGCACGCCGGCCAGAAGACCGCCGACGCAGCCGGTTTTGGCCTTGACGAGGTTGGCGCGGCCCTGTAGATTGCCGCTCCGTCGTTGCCGGGGCGTGTGCCGCCTTGGCCCATCGAAAGCAAAATTGCCCGCTAGATTCAGAGCCTTGCGAGCAATGCGCCCGAGCTGTTGCGGGACCAAATAGGGTCCCAAACAGAACGTTGGCGACGGAGAGTTCCACTGCATTGTCGGTTGATTGTTGACCGGGTTGTGACCCGGTTCGGATCAAGGCGGTTTGCAGTCGGTACGTCAGAATTGGGGGATCGTCTAAAGGCAGGACGGCAGACTCTGAATCTGCCTATCTAGGTTCGAATCCTAGTCCCCCAGCCCAGTCGCACAGCGCTCGGTTCCCGGGCGCCCGGCGCCCTATCGCCCCGTTAGTCTAGCGGTCAGGACACGGCCCTCTCAAGGCTGGGACAGGAGTTCAATTCTCCTACGGGGCACTTCGTTGATGGATTCCACGGCTTGGCCGCACCCAGACCCGGGGCTGCCGAATTCGGCTGCGCTTGCGTCGGATGCACCCTTTTCGGCTCATCCTGAAGGGGCCGCGCCGCCGCTGGGCGAGCCAATTGGTCCTTGGGCGGACGTACCCGCGGCGCAGTGGCACGATTGGCACTGGCAGCTGCGCAACCGCGTCAAAACCAGTCAACAACTCGGGCAGATTTTCGATCTTGATCCAGGCGAACACGCCTGGATTGCCGCGGGTGGCGGTTTCGAAGTGGGGATTACGCCCTACTTTGCCAGCCTGTGTCTGGGCCAAGCGGGGACACCGCTGCGCCGGCAAGTGTTGCCCGATAGCCGCGAAGGCCTGAAACTGACGACGGATCGCAGCGATCCGTTGGGCGAGGATCCACACCGCAAGGCGCCGGGCGTGGTGCACAAGTACCCCGACCGGGTGCTGCTGCTGGTGACCGACACGTGCGCGGCGTACTGCCGCTATTGCACGCGAGCGCGCTGGGTGGCGGCGGGCGAAGAGTCGTTGAACTCTGACGACCTGGACCAAGCACTCGCTTATATTTCTGAAAATAAAGGCATTCGTGACGTACTGATCTCGGGTGGCGATCCCCTGCTGTGGTCATCGGCGCGACTGAACACCTTGCTCGACCGGCTCGCGGCGATCAGCCACCTGCGCTTCGTACGCATCGGCACCCGGGTGCCGATTTTCCTGCCGATGCGCATCGACACCGCGCTGGTGCACGCGCTGCGGCCGCGGCGGATTCCGGTGTTTGTGAATGTGCACTGCAATCATTTTCGTGAGTTGACAGCGACGGCAGTGGCGGCACTTGCTCGTCTGGCCGATGGCGGCATCGCGCTGGGCGGTCAGACCGTGCTGTTGCAGGGCATCAACGACGACGCCGAGACGCTGCGCGAGACGTTTTACAACCTGCTGTCGGCACGGGTCCGACCGTACTACCTTTTTCACTGTGACCCGATTGTCGGCTCTGGGCACCTGCGCACATCGGTCGATGCTGGGCTGGAACTGATGCGGGCCCTGATTGGTTACACCAGCGGCATGGCGGTGCCCAAGTACTGCATCGACCTAGAGGGCGGCGGCAAGGTGCCGCTGTGGCCGGACTACTTGCAGACTGCGGACCGGGACTGGATGGTTTTTCAGAGTTTTTCGGGCCAGACCTACCGTTTCGCCAACCGGCCGGACGTGGCAACCTAACTTGCCCGTCTGGCCGCCGCACGCAAGCACCGCTCTGGTGCGTCCTAGTCAGGGGCGGCGATGGCGTCGCGCGAGACAACTGCCATGGTGACAACCTCTTTGCACGGTACGGCCCCGCGCGCGCGCGCGCTTGCCACAGCGATCCTGGTGGCAGCAACGCTTGGATGTCAGGCCGCATTGGTCAAGCCTGCGCTGCATCCAGGTCTGACGGCTAGCCATAGTCCGGTGACAATTGCGGCAGTGCGCCGTGCGGCGGCGCGCGGGCAGTGGTCCCAAGTCTTGACGATGGCACCCCAAGTGACTCACGCAGAGGCCGACGACGATTCGCCGGCTGCCCTGCGAATCCTGGCGTTATACCAACTGGATAGGGCGCCGGCCGCGCGCCTGGCCGAAGAAGCGCTGATTGCCCAACTGCCCAAGACCAGCCGCGACCTCATTGCCGTCGCGACGGTGCATTGGCGACGCTTCAAGCACGCTGAGGCCGCGTGGCGCACCCTTAAGCCCGCCTTGGGCGACGGATGCCACACTGCCGCAAGCTGCAGCTTGGCCCGGCAACTGCTGGTCGCCTTGCCGACGCTGCCGACGTGGCTGACAGCTGCCCAGCAAGTGGCGCCAGCCGCGGGGCACGCGGCACGGCTGGCATGGATGACTGCGCTCGCTCAAGCGATGACGGCAGCAGGCCGGCTCGATATGGGGTGGGCGCTGCTGGTGGCTGAGGGCCGCGTGGGTGGGCCGCCGACGACGCACTGGGCCATCGCGCTGTTTCAGTTGGCACCGAAGATGCCGGGCGGTCAGGGCAAGCGGGTGTGGTACGACGCGGTGCTCGGCGCAGGGGTGACTGCGGCGACGCTGGCAGAACTCGCTAATCACGTTGAAATTGCAGCGGATCGCACGCTCGCGACGCAAATGCTGACAGAGGCTACCAAGCGGCCCGATGCGCCGCCGTGCGCGTGGACCGCGTTGGCCCGGGCGTTGGCCCGGCAGGACAATCGAGCTGGCCTGACCGAAATGAGCGCGCGCGCCAAGGACAAGTTTGAGACTCAGGAAGCGCGCCTCGTCATGGCCCGCGCTGCCGTTGCCGTGCGCTTGGTCCCGCTAGCCGAAGAGTGGCTGGGCGGGCTGGAGGCTGACGATGCGGTAGTCTTAGCCATTGCTGCGGAAATCGCGCGGCTGCGCGGACAAGGTCCGCAGGCACGGGCGCTAGCCCAGCGCGTCACGACCGACGCGTCTGGCGACCGCAGCTTGGGCGGCTTGGTGGTGGGGCAACTGTGGCGTGGGTTGGGTGACGGGTACGAGCGTGTAGCTGCCCAAGCCTTGGAAACAGCGGCCCAAACCAAGGGTCGCGGCCAAGCTTCGGCGGCCCGGCTGCGGGCGATGGACCTGGGCAAGACCGGCAATGGTCGGGCGACACAGGCGGCGCTGGTACAGTGGGGCATGCTGCTGGCAGGGCCGCCAGGCCCTGACCCGGGCGACCTGAGTGAAGACCCAGAGCCGCCACCGGATCGGGTCCGCGCGTTTATTTTGGAGCGCGTTGCGGGTGGTGCTGGGTCAGAGCTGCGGGCGACGCTGCTGCGCGCTTGGGCAAATGCCGGTGTCGCAGATGCGGGCCAACTGCGGGCTTTGGCAATACACGAGGCCGTGCTGCGCCGCACCGACGCGGCGCTCGCGGCTGACGAGGCCGCCCGGGCGGCGGCGGACGCGGCGCTGCAGCCCCTGGAGTCCGACGGCGAACTCGGCGCCGTACTCAGGGCGGCCCTCGGCTCAGCCGGGCTGGCGCGCTGGCTGGCAGGAGGTGGCAAGCGCAGCATCGACGACCAAGATCGCGTGATGGCGGGCCATTTACTCGCTGGGCACTTCGCGGTGCTGGCCATGCGCATGGCCGACCGGGCCCAAATCTACTTGCCGCCGGCGGATGTCAAGTTGGGCACCGTTGTGGAGTGGATCGCCAACGGCGGCGGTGAGGCCGCCAGCCATGCGCTGCGCGACAGCAAAGCCCAGAGCAAACCAGCTGACTTGGAGACATCTCTGGTTCAACTGCAATTGCAGTTGGCTGCTGGTCAGGGTGGCATTGCCGCCAACGACATGGCCGCCTTGTTTGCGCCAGGCAGCACGTGGACGATGCGCGCACTCAAGCCGGTTTTCGAACTGGCAGTTGACCACGGCCTGTGCGCCACCGTGATTGCCGCCGCGCCACGCATGCTTGCCGAGAGCGACCTTCAGGGCTTTCGCATTGCGCTTGCGCGCAGTTTGGACTGTGCCCGCAAGCTGCAAGACGAGCCCGCCGCCCGCGGCATCGTCAAGGCTGTGTTCGGCAACCGGCCCGAAGCAAGCAAGCTGGACGCACTGACCCAGCAACTCGTCATCGCCGGATTTGACCGATTGGCAACCCAGATTGGCATGCAATTACAGCAAATTGCCCCGCCGACCGAAGATGCCCGTCATGCGTGGGCCCGCGCGCATCTGGCGCTGGGCGAGGCGGAAGAGGCCGCAGAAGTGCTGCGGCGGGCGGCCAATGTCAACCCCCGCAACACGCGGATGTGGCTGCGCGCCGCAGAAGTGCTAGACGACTATGGCCAGCTCGAGCGCGCAGTTGCTTTTTACCGTGGTGCATCGGTCTCGGATCCAGACAGCACCCGTATCCACGCTCGGGTGGCGCTCGCGCTGCTGCGCTTGGGCAAGACGACGGAAGCGGCGGAGGAGCTGCTGGCGTTGGCCAAGCTGGGCGGCTCTGAGGAGGACTTCCGCATCTTGTTGGAGACTGTCCGACGAACGCGCACCGCAAAGGCGATCTACCTGGCGTGTATGGCAGCGCCCGATGCGGATCGCGAGTTTGAGCGGTTTCGCGTCGAGCTTGCCGCCGATTTGGGCGACCGGCCGGCCGTACTTGCCGGCGTGCGGCGCCTGCGTACGAAGGGCGCGGCGCTGGCGGGCCAAGCCATTCAGTGGCTGCACAAGGTGGGTGCCTGGCGAGAGGCCCGTGAGGCGGCCGAGGATAGCCTGGCGTCGGCGGAGCCGCTGGGCGGCGGCGAAGATGCTGGACAACTGCTGGCGGCAGCGCTAGAAGTCCGCCGCGATCCGTCGTCGTCGGACGAAGCGGCAGGCTTGGCGCGCTTGGCGGCGACACGGGCGGCCGACCCCGACGAGGCGGCAGCGTTGGCGGCCCAAGAATTGGGGCGGCATGGCCTCGCTGTGCCAGGATGGGCCCTGAGCAAGGGCTTTGCCGCCAACCGCAAGCTCCTTTTTCTGTGTCTTCGGGCGAGTTTGGCTTGGAAGGCCGGTCTGCACGATGAAGCGCTGGCCCTGTGGCGCCAAGTGCACAGCGCCGCGCTGGTCGATCCGCAGCTGGCGGACAAGTTGCGAACACGCCAGCAGAAAATGACCAACGACCCCAGCGATTTGAACCGCGCGATTTCGTGGACTGTCTCCGCTTTGGACCTGGCAGGCGAGCGTCGGCAGTTGCTCGCGATGGTGGCCGACTTTGAGCAGGTCGATCCGCAGAGTGAATGGACACGTTACGCGAGCATCAGCGCCTTGCTGCACAGTGGCGACTTCACTGCGGCTAGCGCACAGTTACGGACTGCAAGCCTGATCCTGCCGACGTGGACCAAGGACCTGGACGCGTTGGCGGATGGGATTGTGCGGCATGGCGGCTGGTCAAGCTTGGCCGGGTCTGTTGGCCTGTCTGGAGACGCTTCGGCGACCGGGGCTGCCGCCACCGCGCTGGTCCGAACGAGTGCGTGGTGGTTGGCGCTGATCACGACTGCCGCTCCCAAGCCTGACCAATTGCCGGCAGAGCTTTCCGACACAATTGTGCGGCTGGCCGCTTACTGGCCACAGCTACGCCTAGAGCTTGCGAACGCGGCGGCGGCCTGTGGCGATGGCTCCGGCGCCGTACGTTGGCTGGGCGACAAACCGTTGGTGTGCCCAGAGGGGCGGCTGAAGCCGACGGTAGAGGCGATGGCAGCAGCGCTGGCAGCCTTGCAGGGAGCGCCTGACCCGGCGCTCGCCGGTCACGACGGTGTCGCAGTGCAGCGCGCCGCCGCCGACCAGCTCGACCGCTGGCTGATCAGCGAGCGCGGCAGTGATGCTGCTGCACTGTTGGCCTATGAGCTGACACGCCAGGGGCACCCCGAACTTGCGGCGAGGTGCGTGCAAGCGGTGCCGCAGATCATCGTCGGCATGCAACCCGATCAGCTGCAGCGGCGGTTTCTTGCGGCGATCGGCTACGGAGACACCGAAGCTGTTGTTCAAGCGGCCCAGCTTTTCCTGCGCGGTCAGCGCAGTGAACTGGCAACCGGCGATCCGAATCAGCCGATGCGTGGGCCAAGTGACGACGTGTTTACGGCGTTGGTTGCTGCCGGTCGCACAGACGCTGCGGTCGCCCTGCTGGGCAAGCTGCGCCAGTCGGAGTTTGGCGTCGGCCTGCCTCCCGGCATGGCGGCCAAAGACGAGACGGATTGGGCAGCCCGGGTAGCCGCAGCCGATCCCACCGTACTTGCCGACTTGCGCAAAGACATTGAGGCAGCGCCCCTGCACGTCGTCACCGAAGCATTTGGGCTGGCCGTGGCCGCTTCTCCGGCGACGGTCGAGGGGTTGGCGGCAGCCGTCGCCAAGCGCAACCCAGAGCCGTGGCGCACTTGGTATGCGCTGGTTCGGGCGGCCATCGACTGGGAAGAGCCAGCCTTGGCGCGCATCGCGTTAGCACGTGCCCGCCAAGCTGGAGCGCCGGGGACTGCTTTGGCCTGTACGGCACTGGTGGTTGGAGAGTCGGCTGAGTTCGGTCCATGCCGTGCCGGCCGGACTTTGGACGATCTGGATGTGACAACCCTTGCCGATGTGGCGATAGGCGTTGCACAAAATCCGCTTTCTGCGGATGCACAGTCGCTGGCTGCCAGCTTTACGGCGAATTTGACCAGCACCCAAGCCGCATTTGTCGGCGCAGCCTCGATGCGCCGAGGATGGATGTCGGCAGACCAAAAAGGTCAATTTGGGCAGTGGTTGCGCAAGGCGACCGCGGCAATGGTGCCGAGCCGCCAAGATGAGTTTGCTCAGGCGGCGATGGAAGACTTGGGTGAGTTTGGCATGGCCGAGCGGGGCGCCACCTTGATGGCGCAAGCGATGGCCAACCACCCGCGCGGGCAAGGCCAGAGCAACAATTTGGCCTATGCGCGCCTTCTGGCAGGGCATCCGCTGGCGCACATTGTACCGCTGGCGCAGGCGGCAGAGTGGTCCAGCGGCGGCAAGGCAGCGTACGCGGCGCTCGACACACTGGCGGCCGCCCAAGCCCAAGCCGGGGACCTCAAGCTGGCGCTGCGAACCCAGCGGCGGGCGCTGGCCGCCGCGACAACGCCGGCGCTCGAGCGTCGCGTGCCGGTCGGGCTACCTTTGGCACGGATGGCCGAACTGCTGCTGGCCGATGGTCAACTGCAGGCAGCCCTGACACTGGCTGCCGCGGCACTGGCCCACGAGGAGGGCCAAGGCGAGTTGCGCGATGAATTTGGCGCAGTGGGACGCCTGCGCCGGGTCCTCAAGGCCGCACTGCGCGGCACGTCCGCGCGATGACCACCGCCGCAGCGACCGGCACTGCGGCAGCCGCCGCGCCCGTGCCGCGCAGCTTGCGCACCAGGCTGCTGCGATGGACGCTGCTGGCGGCGCTGATCGGTACCCTGACGCCAGCGCTGCAATGCGTGCTGCTCAACTGGATCGACCCGCCGCTGACGCTGACGATGCTGGGACAGACTTGGGCCCATTGGCGGGCAACTGACCAATGGCAATTGCCCAACTACACTTGGGTTAACCTGCAGGACGTACCCCGCAGCGTGCCCGTGGCGGCGCTGTCCACTGAGGACCGCAGCTTTTTTCACCACAAAGGCTTTGATATGGTGGCGATCCGCCGCGCATGGCAGCGCAATCAGAAGCACCCCGGTGGGCGTATCGCCGGCGGCAGCACCATCTCCCAGCAAGTTGCGCGCAACGTCTTTCTCAGCCAGCACCGCAGCTGGGTGCGCAAAGGCCTGGAAGCCTGGTACACGGTGTGGCTAGAGCTGCTTGTGCCCAAGCGGAGGATTTTGGAAGTCTACATCAACGTAGCCGAAATGGGCCCGATGGTCTTTGGCGTCCAAGCAGCCGCGCAGCACTGGTTCCGCAAGCCAGCTGCCAAACTGCGGCCGCGAGAAGCTGCGATAGTGATGGCGCTGCTGCCTTCACCGCGCCACTGGACGCCGGCATCTGGTCATGTCCAGCGGCGGGCCACGTGGATCGAAAGGCTACCGGCCGCGATGCCCCGACCCTAGGAGCGGTGACAACACAAGGTGTTCTGTCACAGTCCCTGAACACGGGTGGCATTGCGCCGGTGGCCCGCACTGAGAGGGCATAGCCAATTGAGTCCACTGGCAAACCGCAGCGGGAACCGTTGCGGGGACGCCGTCGCCATGAATTGCGCGGCTACAGGTCGCGGCACCCGCCGGCGCGGGTGCCCAGCCGAGGTGTCGGCGCAGGCCGACACCGTCAACTGTAGCCGCAGAATTTATTCTGACGGAGAAACCCCAGCGATCTTAGCGGTGTTGGGCGTCACCGGGCAGGCCGCGCCGCTGGTTTCAGCCAGCGCACCAAAGCGCGAGGTCCGGGCTGGCGGCCACCTGGATTGTCTGCGCCGATCGACTAGGATCGCCTACAATCTCAGGGTTCTTTCTAAAGTGCTCAAAGCTGGCCGGGCTTGCTGTCTGACGGTGAACAAAGGGAGATTGGTGGTCTTGAGATGTCCTGACGCAGGTTGGTTTTTTGGCTACACCCGAGACCGACGAAGCAGTATCTGCAAAATCGTTGCGGTCTTGCCGCGCCTCTAGCGCATCGCCCGGAAGGTGGCGGCAATGGCCACACCGTCGTGCTGCACCAGCTCGACACCGCGGCCAGCGGGACCGTCGCGGGAAGCGGCAATCTGAGCGGTTTGGGTCAATCGCGCAAATCCCAGCGCAATCAGGTCGGCCTTAGTGTGCTTGCGCTTTTCGGTGTTGAGCCGCTGCACTTGCGACACCAATGGCGCCAGCTTGGCCAAGGAGCTGTGCATGGATTTGACGATTGCCCGTTGAATCCGCAGCGACGTGGGCGACGGCTGCGCTTTCATCCGGTCCAGGCCTTCGCGGGTGAGCACCAGCACGCGCGATTCGGTGACCGCGCGGACGCTGAACAACTCAGCACCGTCTTCGAACGTGCTGACAGTGCCAACCCAGTCACCTACGCCCAGAGTCTCGATCGGCAGGGCCATGTTGCCGACCTCGAACATGGTCTGCAGCTCTCCAGACACAATCATCATGGCGCCAATTGCCGGCTTGGCCCCGTCGATCAACATGGCCCCGACACGGTGCCAACGCTCAGCACAGACGGCAAAGAGGTTGTTGATCTCGCCGTCAGCTGCGTCTTCCCAACCCGGAATCGCGCGAATTTGCTTGGGGGTCATGGCTCCTCCTTGCTACCGCCGGCCAGGCGGTTGAACAGGCGTCCGAGCGCAGTCGGGGCGGCCGGTCCAGCCTCTGCGGCTGGCACTGGCGCAACGATGCCCAACACCTGATTGGCGAAACTCTCGATTTTCTTGCCGTCGATGCGCAATCTGCGCACTTGTTGGCCCGCGACCGCCGCCAGAAAGCGCACGGCAATGGCCGGGGCGTGCCGCTGCAGTTCAACGAATTGCGCAGTGCCAATTGCAAACAAGGTGCTTGCTGTGCCCGCTGCTGCTGTGTAGGGATAGGCCTCTGCGCCAATCAATGCGCCTTCGCCGATGAAGTCGCCCTGCCTCACCGAGCCAATGGCTTCGACTGGTTTGCCGGTGATCGCGTATTCCAAACGGGCGCGGGCATCGGCCAGCCAGTAGCAGGTATCGGCAGGCTCGCCTTGACCCAAAATGACCTGATTGGCGTCGGCCGTGCAGCGGTACAGCGAACCGGCCAGAGCCTGCATCTCAGATTCGCCAAATGGGGGCGTCACCTGCAGGTGGGCCAGCGTCTCTTGAAAGTCAGGATCGGTATGCTGCACCAGCGCCCGCACGGAACCGGCCGGGGCTTGCGCGTAGTCAACGCCAGGATTGCTACTTTGCCTGCCGCTGCCTTGGCGGTAGGGCTCCATCGAGGGGCGATGGGCACCGCTCACGTCTGCGCCGGGCCGTGAAGCAGGTCCAGGTCCATGCCGAGCGGCGACAGGATGCAGATCGCTGCCAGGACGACTGCTCGGTGCTGCCCCCGCGCGATAGGCTTGGGCGAGCCCAGGGCGCCCCGCTACCGGTTCCATGCCCGGTCGGTTCACCGCAGGGCCTCCGCTCTGGCCCGGCGGTTGCCCACCTCCGGGTTGGGTGACCGCGGCATGCGGTCGTGCACTGACCGCACCCGGCGCGGCCGGGCCGCTGAGATCGACACCCGGACGACTGACAGGTCGCTGTTGCAGCGGTAGCCCATGGCGCGGATCAAAGCCCGGCCGGCTTGCGGCGCTGTGGCCACCCAGTGGCCGGGCCGGACCACTGGGATCAAATGTCGGCCGACTGGAGGGCACTGCAGCAAAACTGCCAGAAGGTGGCGGCGCAGCAGGCGCGCTGGTCGGCCCTGTGGTCGGTCGCGCAGACGGGGCGGTGTGCGTCTGGGCGACGACGGGACGCGGCAATGGCGCCGCGCCGTGGCGGGCGGCAGGGGCGTAAGGGTCATAGTTTGTTGAAACTGGCGCACCGCCGCGTGGCGCTCCGACACCGGAAAGATACGGATTGTTGCCCATCGCCGGGGCACGCGAGGCGACGGGCGCTGCTGGCGCATAGCCCGGATTTGAGGTGGGCACAGCCGTGGGGTGCTGAGCGGGAGCTGCTGCATACCCACCTAATGCGTAGCCGCCCAACGCGGGGCGCAGGCTGCCTACGGATTCTGACTGCGACGGCGCAGCGCTGTGGTGCGTCACCATGGGCAAGCCCGTTCGCGGCGGTGCATTGGGGACGTACGGGCGAATGCTATCGACGAGGGCATCGACCGGCGCCGCTGCGTTCAGGCCGGAGTTTCCGCGGCCGGTGTTGACGGCAGCCAGACGACCTTTGCCATGGTCTTGGGGTCGGTCGAAAGGTTGCCTGCCGGTTGGCGCCGCAGGGCCAGCCGAGGATGCGCCAACTGTCTCTCTCGCAGCGGTATTTGCCGAATTGGGCGCAGCCGTATTTGCCGAATTGGGCGCAGCGGGATTCGCGGAATTAGACACGAGCAGGCCTGCTTGCGCGTTCGGGTGCAGCGCTGGGCGGGGGGGCAACGGGGTCAGGGCACGCTTTTGATGACGGACTGGCCGCTCGCCGCACACATTATCACACAGCAGTGAGGTGGGCAATTGAGCATAACCCGCCGCGATCCCCCGCTTTGAGCGCATCTCTGCGTCACTGCGTTGCTTCTCTCGCTGCGGCGTACCAGAGTACGCCTCGCTCTTTCAGCTCCTTGTTCCTTGATCTGCATCTCAAATCGGGGCCCGCCGGAGATTTCTGTGGGGAATTTGGGACCCGGGGGCGCAGATCGAGATGAGTGCGGGCCAGTGCTCACTGCTTTATTCGTCGAAACTGGCCTCGCCGAGGCTTGTTGGCCCTCACCCCGCCCGCTTCGCGGGATGCCCCTCTCCCGCTAGACGCGGGCGAGGTTCGAAAACAAACGAGAATCTGTGCAGTCCCCCTCTCCCCGCTTCGCGGGAGAGGGGACGCCAGCACGCCAGCGGCGCGAGCGCTCTGGCGGCGGTAAGGGCCCCTTGGATTGCGGCGCAGTACGTAAATTCAGTCAGTTGTGGCGACCGGATGAAACTTTGACGCGGTTTCCGCCTTAGGAACTGTCCAAGTATAACTTGGACAGTTCGTGCTTGCTTGGTGGGTCGCAAGCTCGCGGCTTGACAGCCGACTCGCCGCTCCTTGCAGCACCAAAGTGATCGAGTTGTTCCTTGACCGTTCCTTAGCGCACGACCTCGGATGTCAACTAGCCGAAATCTGGGAAATAAAAAACTGCAACCGCACTCATTTGGGTTTGCGCCCTAACCCGGTCTGCAATGCTGTGACCCGATTCCACGCTAGGGAGCCCCAGCAGCGACAGCGCCCCGTCGCCAGACTGCCCGCCGAATCTGGTCACAATCACACGCCCAGGCAGCCGGTGCACGCTGACACACCAGCGCGGCCATCAGGCGATGCCCCGCAGTATTGGGGTGGGTGTGGTCAAAGTCACGGTACTTGCTCGCAAGAAACTGGCGCGGTACCGCAACGGCCGCGGCGACCAATGCGGTCTGGTCTTCTTTGCTGCGGCGGTAGGGGCTGGTAGGCAAGCTGGCCTGCAGGGCAGCGACATCGCGCAATTTCGCGGTGGCGCCAACAGCCAGCGGCGACCGCCACAGATCGACCGGCAACTCGGCAAGCTCGCCTGGCAGCCACACTTGCGGCGTTGCTGGTCGCTGGGCAGTACGGGCGCCAAATGCGGTGGCTGGCGTCAGCGACCCCATGACGAAATCGACTACCTGTTGGGTGGCCCGCTGCAGACGAAGCCCGCGCCAGGCCTCAAACCGGGGGTCTGCGTCGTCACCCCACGGCGAAAGCGACAAGGCAACAACTTGAATCCCTTCAGTATGCGCCGCCACGAACAGCCGACTGAGCCACCACGCGGTCGCTTGCGGCGCACCTACGGAGTTCAGCCCCCCTTGCACCAGCAGCCAGTCGTGACCCGGCGAGCGCTTGGTGAACACGCCAGCCTCGCCAACAACCTGCGCGTGAAAGTTCTTGAGCATTTTCGAAGCGCTCGCGCCCGTCTCACCGCGGTTCACCACTTCAAGGGTGTGGCAGCCAAACTGCAAAAACTGGCCAAAATTGCCGGCATAGTAGCGGGAAATCGAACCACCAATCACCACCGCACGCTCCGGCCGTTGGGTTCGAAACCCTGCACCCGCCCGCGCTGGCGCAACGACAGCAAACTGGGTCAGCAAGGCCACAGCGAATTGGACGAGCAACGTGAGCGGCACTGGCAGTCAAGGTGCCGCAATCCGGCGCGGCTGCGGTGGCGTCTAGCATCAGGGTGGCCAGCAGGTCAACGGGAATGCCGGCGCCACCACCGGCGTTTGACAAAAAGCCCAGCCCGCGCACACTGCCGCCGGGCGGGCTCACCACCCCAAGGATTGCCATGTACGCCGTTCGCTCCTCCTGGCTTGCTACCCCAACTGCCGCGTTGTCGATTTGGCTGATGTCCAATGCCGCGCTCGCGGCCGATACCAAGACTGCTGAAGACTGGTTTCGCGATGGCATGGAGGCGATGCAGGCGGGCAAGCTCGCCGATGCTACGCAGGCATTCCAGTTTTGCGTACAGGTCAAGCCCGACTTGAAGGAGTGCTGGTTCAACTTGGGTGTCGCGCTGGGTCGGCAACACGACTTCACCCGCGAGGCTTCGGCCTATGTCGAGGCGGTCAAGCTCGACCCGGCTTATGCCAAAGCCCACTTCAACCTGGCGGTGGCGTACGACGACCTAGGTCGGCCGATCGATGCGCTGCGCCACTATGACCTCGCGATCGCCCACGAACCGACCGCCACCGATGCGCACTTGAACCGGGCGATGTTGCTACTCGCGATGGAGAGGACAGCCGAAGCGATTGCCGGATTTGAGAAGGCGGCACAGCTGCAACCCGACAACGCAGAGGCCTACTACGACTTGGCCGAGGCCCAGCAAATCAAGGGCGGCAAGTCGCAAGAGCCAGAGCGCACCCAGTGGCTGCGCAAGGCGATTTCGACCTATCAGATGGCGATTACCAAGGATGCCGCGCATCACCGGGCCTGGTACAACATTGGGGTGATTCAACACAAGCTCAAGGACTTCGATGCCGAAGCGGGCGCATACCGCAAGTGTTTGGAGCTCAAGCCTAAGTACACGCCGGCGCTGTACAACCTGGCGTTTGCGCTGCGCGACAAGGGCGACAAGGCGGCGGCCAAGCTGGCATTTGAGGCCTACGTTGTCGCGGCCGGTACCGGCAAGCAGGAGCAGCGGTTCGTCGAGATGGCCAAGAAGGAATATGCCAAGCTATAGCGGCCACATCACGGCCAGCACTTTGGCAATCTCAGGCGCGCCTGCAGCAGCTCGGGCCAGCCGCACGGCCTGCAGGCGCCACACTGGATCGCCGCAGTCAGGCTCCAACCGAACACACAGCGGCAATACCGTTGCATCAAGGTCGACGCGGCTGGCGGCCATCAGCACCGGCAGCGCCAGCCTCTCGGCGTGGCTCAGCGGGCGAACCACTTCGTAGGCGCGCACAGCCGCGATGACCAGATCATTGCGGATGGCCAAAGGCCGAGCAACGTCGTCGTGCCAGTACAAACCGATGAGATCCAGACAGCGCGCCAAGTCCCAGACCAGCACGTCGACGTCGCTCAAGTCCCAATCGACCACCGCGACAGTCAAGTCTTGCCGCAACAGGACGTTGCCGCCCGCAAAGTCGCCGTGGACCAGACCGACCGCGCAGTGGGGCAGCACGCTCGCCAGCCGCCGCGCCGTGGCATCGAGCAGGGCCAGAATCCGCTCGTGGACCGGATGGCGTTGCAGCGCCGCCGCACACGCCGCATCTTGGGCATGCCACGCCAGCCACGCGCCGCGCGGCGAAGGATTGCGCAGCACATGGCTGCCCGACCGCACGCCCCCGCGCGGCCGCCCGCCGCCGCCAAACTGCGCGCCCGCCAGATGCAGCTGCGCCAGTTGGGTGCCCAGCAGCGCGGCACCTGCCGTGTCGAGGTCACCGGCATCGATGGGCGCACCCTGCAAGTCGGGGTACAGCGCCAACAGGTCTTCGCCGAACACCATCACGTCGTCGCCACTGGCATCCGGCATTGCGAGCGGCACAGACACGCCGGCGTCGGCCATGAAGCGACAGACACGGTGCGTAAATGCCACGCTGCCCGCCGGCCGGCTCACGCCCATGTAACGCTTGGCATAGTAGACGCCGGTTTGGGTCACAAGGCGCGCGGTCGGTCCGTGGGCACCCAATGCGACCCACCGCAGGCTTTCAACGCTGCCCAGATTGCCCCAGCGCGTGCGCACCAGCTCACTGAACGCCTGCGCTGTCATGTCGAGTTGCTTGAGCTGCAAGCTCCAGAGCCGCTGGTCCGGCGCCAGGCGCTGCAGCCGCTGCTCCGCGTGCTGGGCCAAGTCAATCGCGCCAATGGCCAGCGCCCGGCTAACGGCGCCATGCCAGACCCAGATTGGCTGCTGGCCACCGCTGCACAGCGCCGCGAGCTCGGTGCGCTCTTGGGCCGCCCACGCCGGATCATCTGGACCGCCTCCTGCCCACCGCGGCTTGACGGTCACGGCGGCACGCTCGCGGCTTGCCCAGGTGCAACCCGGAGAATTGCCAGCTTTGGCCCGCACCAAAGCAATGGCGGCGGCAGCATCGCCTGCGGCAATCGTATCGGCCAGCGGCACAAGCCACGCGACTTCGGCGACGGATGGCTCGCGCAACAGTGCCAACGCTTCTTCTGCCTGACCAGCATCGCAAAGCAGCAAGGCCAAGTCGGCGCGGGCGCGATGGGCACCCGCATGGACGGCGAGCGCGGCGCGCCACCATCCGATAGCCGCGTCTGGCTCTGCGCGCTCCAATGCCAGCGCTCCAAGGAAGTAGCGTGCAGCGTCTGAGTCGGGGACCCACCGCAGCGCTGTTTCGTAAGCGCGCTCGGCCACGCCCAGGTTGCCTTCTTTCCAAGCGGCTTGGGCGCGCTGAAACGCCCGCAGGCCTTCGATCGGCTCGTCCTCGCCTGCTGCCCGGTGCCGGCCTGGCACCCTGCCACCCAAGCGTGGTATGCGCATCCAAGCATCTGGCGCACCGCGCACGCCATCGAGCCAGGCCCATGACAGTTCGACATCGCGCAAGTCAGCGCCGCCGAGATCGGCATCGCGCAGGTCGGCGCCAGACAGGTCGGCCTGCGACAAGTCCGCGCCGCGCAAGTCGGCACCGCGCAAGTCTGCCAGGGTCAGATCTGCCAAATGCAAGTTAGCGCCGCGCAGGTCGGCACCGGCCAAGTCTGCTTCGGCCAAGTTGGCGCGCTGCAAGTCGACATCGCGCAGAAAAGCGTGGCCAAACTGGCCGCAGCGCAGGTCCACATCGCGCAGGACCAGCGGCGCATCGGCACTGTCGGGCGGCAACAGCGGGGCGGCCAGCCATGCCGGCGGTCGGCCCGAAAAGCGATCGCGGTCTAGCATCGGGTAACCCGCTACAGGCAGATGATCCCGAACTGGCAAGTCTTGCCGGCTGGGCACTTCTGGCCGCCGGTGCACAGCTGGAAACCGCCTGCGCCGCCGCCGCCGGGCAAGGGCAAGCCGGGCGGAATCGGGATGCACATGGTGCCCAAGCACTGCGCCGGCGCCTGGCAGTCGGCGGTGGTCTTGCATTGGCCGGGCGACGGCAACTGAAAGCCCTTGGGCGTGCAAATGCCAAATGTGCAGGCTTGGTTGTCCTTGCAGTCGGCATTGACGCTGCACTGCTTGGTCACGCAAATCGCAATCAGGCACTGCTGGTTCTCTTTGCAGTCGGCATCGCCGTTGCACAGCTTGGGGCCGTTGGGGATATTGGGCAGGCAGGTGCCCAGCGCGCAGGTCAACTGGATCTTGGTACCTTGAAAGTTGATGGTCGGGCAATCGGCGGCGGTTTTGCATTCAATGGTCGGGATCAAGCCCGGGATGCAAAAGCCCTTGAAGCACTTGTTGTTACCGGTGCACTCGCTGTCGGCTTTGCACTGGGCGGGCACGCACAGCTTGGCGAGGCACTGCTGCTTGGGTCCGCACTGCTCGTCGGTCTGGCAACCGCTGACGGGCAAGCCCTTGGGCAGGCACTCGCCGAGTAGGCACTGGTTGCCCTTGGGGCAGTCGGCGTCGAACCCGCACTTCTCGGGCGCGCACTTGCCGAATTGGCAGACAAAGCCGATCGGGCATTGCGTGTCCTTGGTGCACAGGTCGGCCGGCACGACTTGCGGGGGCAAGCACTTGCCCTGGTAACAGAATGTGCCGGGTTTGCACTCAGCTTGGGTGGTGCATGTCGGCGGGGCTAGGCACAAAGGCTCATAGCAGACTGTGCCTTGTGGGCACTCGGGCAGGCCACTGCCGCACAGCTTCTCGTCGTCGCAGGCGTCGCCTTTGCCGTCGCCGTCGGTGTTGGTCTGCTTGGGGTTAGCGACCAGCGGGCAGTTGTCAAACGCGTCGATGTGCAAGTCGTTGTCGTCGTCGGGGTCACAGACGTCGCCCAGCTTGTCACCGTCAGCGTTGAGTTGGTCGGGATTGGCCTTGGTCTTGCAGTTGTCCAGTACGTCGCTGACTCCGTCGCCGTCTTCGTCGTTGCCTTGGTCGCAGACGTCGCCGATGCCGTTGTTGTTCTTGTCGGCTTGGTCGGCGTTCTTGACCAGACCGCAGTTGTCGGCGCTGTTGGGCACGCCGTCGCCGTCCAGATCTGCGTCACAGGCGTCGCCTTGACCGTCGCTGTCCAGGTCGTTTTGCTTGGGATTGGCCACGGTTGGGCAGTTGTCTTTGCTGTCGAGCACGCCGTCCTGATCTTTGTCGGTCTCGCCGGTCAGCGGATCGCAGGCATCGCCGATAGCGTCGACATCGCTGTCCTTTTGGTCATAGTTGGGCACAAACGGGCAGTTGTCTTTGTCGTTGAGCGCCTTGTCGCCGTCAATGTCCTTGTCGCAGGCGTCGCCGACCATGTCACCGTCGATGTTGGACTGCCCAGGGTTGCTGATAAACGAGCAGTTGTCGAGGTCATCGCCGACGCCGTCGTTGTCGTCGTCGGGGTCGCAGACGTCGCCCTTGCCGTCGCCTTCGGAGTCCGTCTGGGTGCCGTTGGCCTTGAACGGGCAGTTGTCGGTAGCGTTGGGCACCCCATCGCCGTCGTCGTCGGCAGCAGGCTGAGCATCTGGACCCAGATCCCACACGAATTGGTCATACTGCGGCCCGGAGTCGGCCGGCGGCAGCTCGGGGCCAACATCGACTTGCGCGATGTCGGCGGGCGCGACGTCTTGCACAATTTCAACTTGGGCAACCTCGACGGGCGCGGCATCCGGCCCGGCGTCGGGCGTCTCAGCGGGACCTGCATCGTACGCTGGTTTGGGTCCCGCATCGCTGCCAGTGAGCACCGCCGGATTCAGATTGGGCATCTCGTTGAGCTTGAGCACACGAAATTGCAGGAATTTGGTCGGCGGCTCAGCCTGGTCGGGATACAGCGCGGCAACCTTGTCGCTGCCGACTGCCCGCAAAAACCAGCGGATGTCGGTCCCGCGGGCTTGGGGTGGAATCGCGCCTTCCCATCCGTTGCCGCCCAGCGCCGTCATGGCGACGACGTTGAACACCGCGTCTTCTTTGTGGGCGAAGTACAGGTCAACGCGGGCCAATTTGCTGGCGCCGGGGCGGACTGTGGCCCACACGCTGTAGGGCTGCGCGTCGTTGTAGGTGTCGGTGATGGTCGAGACTTGGCCGAAGCGGGGTTTGGCTTCGTCGGTTGACGAGCAGGCGGCCACGGCCAAGCTCAGCAAGGCGAGTGCGAGGTGCAGCCAGCGGCGGGCGAAGTTCGGCAAGCGGAGGGTTTGCATGGGCTTGGTCCAGGGCGCGGTCGCGCCCTGGGCTACTGTAGCACATGTGGTAGTGGGGACCTATGGGGAGATGGTGAGGGCGAGGCGGCAATGCCGTTCGGTTAAGATTAAACGTTTCATTTTCAGCTCTTTGCCGAGAGGAGTTTGAGCAACGTGCCCGGTGCTGCCGAGGACGCCCGGCGGCTGAAGCCGCGGGCTAAATCTGCCAAGCCCGGCCTGCGCCGGGCTCTAATCTCTCTATATCATAAAGAAATAATGCATGTTGTCCCAGCCCCGCGCAGGCGGGGCTTCGTAGATGTAGCCCGTGGCTTCGAGCCACAGGGAGACAGGCACGATCCAAGCTGGTCGCCGCAAATCTCTGTTCAGCAAGATGAATTCCTTAACCGATCGGCATTGGGCGAGGCGGCGGTGGTTGGGCGCGGCAGCGCGGCTGGGGTGCATTGGGTCGACGGCAGCTATACAGAGACGCCTTGAGATGAGATCAAAGCGCGACGTAACCAAGGAGCGGCGAGTCGCGGTAGGCGCGAGCTTGCGACCCACCCAGCGCACAAGCCAGCAGGCGTAACAGGCAACGCCATGACCTCGGGTCATGGCGATCCTGTAGAGCACCACAGATCCCTAAACGGCTCGCGGTAGGTCAGCTCGGCGGCCTCTGCCCGCAGCTGCCGACTCCGCGCAATCAACTGGTTGTAGCGCGCCTTGCAGACTTCACCCGTGGGATGTCCCTGTGGCAGTTCGTCCCGCAGGCGCAACACGACGCTTAGGGCACCGACAAAATCTAATCGATTTTGTCGACGGCCCATTTGCTGGCTGGGTGGGTCGCAAGCTCGCGGCTTGACAGCCGACTCGCCGCTCCGGCCCCGACGCAATCTGTCGAGTTATTGTGGTCGGGGCCCTTATTGCTCGGGCACGTCCATGCGCTACCGCCGCTGCTCCCCCAACAACCGCCGCGCATGCGCCACCGCCGTGTCACCCTGCCCCTCGACCACGCCGAGCATCCGCGCGAGTTCATCGACCCGCCCTTGCTCATCGAGCACCGCCAGCGCACTGTGCGTCCGCCCGTCCGTCTCGCGCTTGCTGACCTGCACGTGCGTATCCGCCGCCGCCGCCACCTGCGGCAAATGCGAAATGCAAATCACCTGTTGCCGCTGCGCCACCTCGGACAGAAACCGCCCCAGCACCAGCCCAGTCGTCCCCGACAGCCCGGCGTCCGCCTCGTCGTAAATCGCCGTCGGCATGGCCCCACTGGTACCCTGCCCCGGCTCGGACATCGCCCGCTGCACCGCCAACAGCACCCGCGACAGCTCGCCGCCCGAGGCCACCTGGTCCAGCGGCCCCTCGCTCTCGCCGCGGTTGGCCCGCAGGTGCAAGACCGCATTGTCGATCCCGGTCTGTCCCAGCGGACCCGTGCGCCGGGTCAGGACCATCCGCAGCGAGGCCGCGGGCATACCCAACTGGCGCACCACCTCCGCAATCCGCTCGGCCAGCGGCGCCGCCGCGAGATGCCGCTTCTCCGACAGCTGCTCCGCCAGCGCCGCCAGTGCCTTGTGCTGCTGGACTTCGTCGCGCTGCAATTCATGCACCCGCAATTCGGTCGTATCGGTATCCAGCTCGGCCGTCGCTTGCGCTAACCGCTGTAGCATCGCCTCCTCGGTGCCGCCGTGCTTCTTGATGGCGCGCAGCAACTGGTCCTGCCGCTCCGCCATCCGCCCTAGCGCCCGTTCATCGCTGCGCAGCGTTCGGCTATGACCAGTCACGTCAAAATCCAAGTCACCAGCCAGAGCCTCAATCTCGCGCAGGCGGGTCGCGAAATCCGCCAGCGCTGGGTCGAGGTTGGCCAGCTTCTCCAACGCCCGGGCAGTCCGGCTTGCTAGCTCGCGGACGCTCCCATCGCCGCCGAGCGCAGAACTGGTCTCCTGCAGCGCCCGCGCAATCGCTTCGGACGACCGCAGCCGCTGCACCGTCGCGGTAATCTCGGCCAGCTCGCCCGGCTTGGGCTGAAGCTCCGACAGCTCTTTGTGTACGAACTTGAGCCAATCCAGCCGGTCCGCCGCCGCGGCTTGGCGCTGCTGCACCGTCGTGAGCTCCGCCACCGTCGTGCGCCAGCGCTGCCACTGGGCCTCGTAGTCGGCGAGCAGAACCGCGGTATCGGCAAACCGATCCAGCAATTGCAGGTGACTCGCCGGATCGAGCAGCCGATGCTGGGCGTGTTGGGCGCTCAAGTCGACCAGCAGCGCCGCCACCTGCCGCAACACCTGCGCCGGGACCATCCGCCCATTGAGGTAGCAGCGATTCTTGCCCGCCGTCCGGCCGATCACCCGCCGGAACAGCAACGCTTCGCCCTCGTCCAGGGCAATCCCGGCCTCGTCGAGCAGCACCCGCACTTGCCGGTCGGCCACGCCTTCGAACAGCGCCTCGATCTCCGAAACCTCACATCCCTGCCGAATGAACTTGTCGCTGCTGCGCCCGCCCAGCACTGCGGCGAGCGCATCGAGCAGAATCGACTTGCCGGCGCCGGTCTCGCCGGTCACCGCGGTCAGACCCGGTCCCAGCGCCAGCTCGGCCTGATGCAGAATGGCGAAATCGGCGATGCGCAGTGCCGTCAACATGCGTGGCCCCAGCCCCGCGCAGGCGGGGCTTTGTTGATGTTGCCCGCGGCTTTAGCCGCAGGGAGAATGCTCAGATTGCACGGGAATTAGCATGTTTATCGCGCTACCCCGCCTCATCGCCATCCTCGTCCCAATCGCCCTCAAGCTCATCATCATCGGGCATCGCCATCATCGCCGCCTGCAGCGCCGCCACCTCCGGGTCATCGGCGTCCATCCGCAGCACGGCGTCCAAGTCATCGTCACCGGTAGAAATCGTCGTGCCTGGCACCACCGCGCGCTCGGCGTACTTGCGCTTCTTCTGGGCCTTCTTCTTGAGCTCCAGCCGCAGCGGGGTCCCGATGAACTGCCACTCCTCACGGATCTGCGCCAACAGAAACCGCTCGTAGGCCGCCGAGATCGCTTGCGGAAAATTGCAGATGATCACGAACTTGGGTGGCCGCACGGTCAGCTGCGCGCCGTAGTGCATCTTGAGTTTGCGGGCCCGGTAGGTCGGCGGCTGGACCCGATCTTGCAGCGCCATCAGCCACTTGTTGAACTTGTGGGTCGGCACCCGGCGGTTAAAGCTCTCAAACACCGTCTGCACGGTGTCAAACAGCCGGTCCATGCGCTGCCCAGTCTTGGCCGAAATGGTGACCTTGGGCACGTGCTCCAGAAACGGCAGGTGCCGCTCCAGATCCAGGTCATAAGTCCGCGCGGTGTGTGTGTCTTTTTCGACCGCATCCCACTTGTTGATGGCCACCACGCAACCGCGGCCGCGATCTTGCACCAGCGCCGCGATTTTGCTGTCCTGGTCACTGAGCACCTCGGTAGCGTCGAGCACCAGCACCGCGATGTGGCAGCGCTCAATCGCGCGGATGGCCTGGCTGACCGAGTACTGCTCGACCGCGTCGTGGACACTGCGCTTGCGCCGCAGGCCCGCGGTATCGACCAGCGTAAAGTCCATGCCCTTGTACTCAAAGTTGATGTCGATGGCGTCGCGCGTCGTGCCCGGCTGATCGGCGGTAATCACCCGCTCTTCGCCCAGAAGCTGGTTGACCAGCGTCGACTTGCCGACATTGGGCTTGCCGATAAAGCACACGCGCACGCGGTCTACTACGCCACCGCGGACATGCTCGTACTCGGGCTCCGGCAAGTCGCCGTCCGGCTCGCCGTCGAACGCCTTCTGCTTGGCCAACACGGCGATCAGGGCCTCGGTCAGGTCCAAAATGCCGCGGTTGTGCTCGGCCGCAATCGGATAGATGTGGTCGACGCCCAAGGCGTAAAACGCCATCGCGTGGGCTTCGAGCTGCGGCGTGTCGACCTTGTTGGCGACCACGAACACTGGTTTCTTGGTCTTGCGCAGCACATGCGCAATCTCTTCGTCGGCCGGCAGCAGCCCTTCGCGGGCGCAGACCAGAAACACGATGATGTCGGCCTCGGCAATCGCCAGCTCCGCTTGCCGCCGCATCAGCGGCAACATGCCTTGGCTCTCGGAAGGCTCAAAGCCGCCGGTGTCGATCATCCGCACTTTGTGAAAGTGCATCTCGGTCAGCTCGTCGTGGCGATCGCGCGTCACGCCCGGCGTGTCGAACGTAATCGCGCTGCGAAAGCCGACCAGCCGGTTGAACAACGTCGACTTGCCGACATTGGGTCGCCCCACCAACGCGATCGTCGGCGGGCGCCACGTACTGACCGCGGGGTCCGCTGCTGCTGCTACCATCGTAACTTCCCTGTACCGTCGCCGGCACTACTGCAGATAGCCAAATTCCTTGAGCTTATCTGCGCGCTCGGACCACCGCGGCTCGATCCGGACATGCACTTCCAAAAACACTTTGCGGCCGATCAGCGTTTGCATCTTGGCCCGCGCCGCACTCGCCAGCGCCTTCATCCGCGCACCGTCTTTGCCGACCAGAATCGCACGCTGCGCCGACTTTTCGACGTGGACCAGCACTTGCACGTGCGACAAGTCGGCCAGCTCTTCGTACAACTCGGTCTCGCAGACCACGCCGTACGGCACTTCGTCGCGAATTTGCTGGAACACTTGCTCGCGCACCAGCTCGGCGCACAGCCAGCGCAGCGGCCGATCCGTCAGCTCGTCGGCGGCAAACTCGGGCTGCCCCTCTGGCAAGTAGGTCCGAATCACTTTGAGCAGCTCGCGCAGGCCATCGGCCGTCCACGCGCTCACCGGCACAATCGCGCCGATGTCGGGCAAGGTCGCCAGCGCCTCCATCACCGGCAGCAGCTGCCGCGGCTTGACGATGTCGACCTTATTGAGCGCAATCAGATACTTGGTCGTGTAGCGCAGCGTCGAGAACACGACACGGCGATCGCCCGGATGGATGCGCTGGTCGAGTTGGAGCTTGGCGGCCTCCTCCTCAAAACCCTCGTGGTCCTCGGCATCTTCTGGCAACTCCGCTTCCGTTGTATCGGCAGGCTTGGCCACCACCGGCCGAACCGCATGGTCGCGCATCCAGCGCACGGCCTTTTGGGCATCGACGACAATGACCACGACATCGGCCGTCTCCAGCGCTTCTACCGCTTGGCCAATCATGGCGCGGTTCAGCGGCGACCGCGCCTTGTGGATCCCGGGGGTGTCGAGCAGCACCATCTGGGCATCGGGCGTCGTCAAAATCCCGCGCAGGTTGTCGCGGGTGGTCTGCGGACGCTGGCTGACGATCGCCAGTTTCTCGCCCAGCAACCGGTTGAGTAGCGTCGACTTGCCGGCGTTGGGCTGGCCAGCCAGCGCCACCGTGCCAATCCGATAGCCCGGCACCAGCCCGGTCGGCGCCTCGGCCTCCGCCCACGCCTGCACCGTGTAATCGGGCTCTTGGGGCGGCGGCGGCACAATTTCGCGCTTGGGCTGGACAATTTCGGGGACGGCGCGGGGATGGTGCGCTGGCCGGTAACGGCGCTGTGGACTCACGCGTGCTCTTTGGAGCCGGGCACTTTGGTGTGGCTCAAGCTGGGGTGGCTGTCTTTGGATTGGCTGTCTTTGGATTGGCTGTCTTTGGTGTGGCTGTCTTTGGTGTGGCCGTCTTTGGTGTGGCCGTCTTTGGCGTGGCTGTCTTTGGCGTGGCCGTCTTTGGCGTGGCTGTCTTTGGTGTGGCTGTCCCGGCCATGGTGATCCTTGGCGGCGCCAGCGACGCGCGGCCTGCGACGCAGCACCGCGCAGTAAAAGCCATCGGGTCCGAACCCGGGCAACGGGTGGAGAGCCAGCCACTGCGCATTGGCCGGGCCAATCCGCACTTCGGTCACCAGATCAAACTCTTCGCGGTTGGCGAGCAGGGCTGACACGACGTCTTCGTTTTCGCGGCGCAACAGCGAGCATGTCGCGTAAATCAGCCGGCCGCCGCGTTTGACGTGGTGGGCCGCGCGCATCAGGATCGCCAGTTGCTGCTCCGGAAAGCGGTCGAGCCAGGCGCTATCGAGATGCCAGCGCAGCTCAGGATTGCGCCGCAGCGCGCCCGTGCTCGAACATGGCGCATCGACCAGCACGGCGTCGGCGATGTCGCCGAGCTCGCCCAACGGCTTGGGGCCCTTCTCGATGACCCGCGCATCGACCCGCACGCCCGCCCGCTCACAGCGTCGCTTGCATTCGACCAGCCGCTCGGGATGGGGATCCAACGCCATCAAGCGCCCTTCGCCGCGCATCGAAGCCGCCAGAGCCAGCGTCTTGCCGCCGGCACCCGCGCACCAGTCGATGACAGTCTCGCCGGGACGCGCCGCGACCATGGCCGCTATGCGCTGGCTGCCCTCATCTTGAATCTCGACCCGGCCTTCGATAAATGCCCGGGTCTGCGTCACGCGCGCCGGCTGCAGGCACCACAGCGCGTCGTCTAGCCGCGGCACTGGGCTGGTGCCGATGCCGTCCTCGAGCAACTCTTCCGCCAGCCGGGCCGCGCTGGTCCGGGTCTTGTTGGCCCGCAGCGTCAGTGGCGCGCGCTGGGCCAGATACCGCAGCGCGAGCTCGGTGTGGTCGCGGCCGAGTTCGGTCTCCAGCGCCGCCAAAAACGCGGTCGTGTAGCCTGCGGCCATCGCCTGGCGGTGGGGATCGGGCAGCTCGCGTTGGGCAAATGCGGCGGCGCGCAGGGCGACCGTGCACTGTCCGGGGCTGGCCGGCCACGATCCTGCCAGACCAGGGCTGCGCTTGGCCAAGCCGTCTAAGGCGCTGACATCGCCCTTCTTGGTAGCATCGCGCGGTTGACCGGCGGTATCCAGATCGGCCAGCGAGAGCAGGGCCAGCAGACCCGACGACTTGGCGTCGAGCGTGCGCGGATCGGGCGCGGCCTTTGGCTTGCCCACGCCCTTCATGGCCAGCAGCGCCAACGTCAGGTGGTCCATGCGGCGCAAAGCGTGCCAATGCAACTCGGCCACCGCCTGGCGCTCTTTGCTGCCCAATTGCGGCGCGTGGGCCAGGGCTTGCTCCAGCGCGGAATCGGCGTAGCGCAGCTCATTTTGCAGGGTGCGCTTGAGCGCCTCGCCCAGCGTGAGCAGGCCAATCGGCCGCACAAACAGGGGACGCAGCTCCACCGTGGTCGCCCTGCGCAATTCCAAGTACTTCGCAAAAGCGGCCATGGCCCGACCGCGGTGCGATATGGCGTTCTTCTCTGGCTCGGTGGCTTCGCCGAAGGTCTTGCTCAAATCGTCGCTGGCAAACAGCGCATCGTAACCAAAGCCCAGACTGCCGCGCTCCTCGCTGATGACGGCGCCTTCACAGCGCCCCCAGAAGCCGCGCCAAGCGATGCCGTCCTGCGACCTGCCGCAACCGGGGCCGTCGGCGAGGGGTCCGGCCAAGATGAGGGTGCACTCAAAGGCGGCGCGGCGCCCCTTGGGCTCGGTATCTGCCAGCTCTTGCAGTAATTTTGCGCGATTGTCGGCATCGGTCGCGTCATCGCCGGCATACCGGGCGCTGATGACGCCGGGCGCACCACCCAACTTGGCGACGATCAGTCCGGAGTCATCGGCCAAGACGGAGATGTCGTTGTCGCCACAGCTGCGGGCATGTCGCAACGCTGACAGGCTCTTCTTGAGCGCGTTGTCGAGAAATGTCGCACCATCTTCGACAATTGGGGGAAGTTCGCTGCGTCCGCGCGACCAAGCATCAGGCCCAGCCACGCTCAGGCCTACTTCGGCGCACAGCGATGTTAATTCGGCAAGTTTGTGCGCATTACCGCTGGCAAGCAGCAGCGCGGCCTTGACCGGCGGCGGCACAGGCGGCAGCGCGGCGGGCTTGCTCTTGCTCAACATCACCCGTTCTCCAAGTCTGACCTGCCGTACGCTGACCGATCCGCCATCGATGTGCGGCCCAACTGCGCAATTGAGGCTAAGGGCGAGCCCAATTGGGCACTTCGGACCCCCAGCATAGGGCGCGAGGCGTCGGCAGTGTAAGGCAGGTTGCAGCAAAGGGGAAGGGGGCGACATCCAAATGAGGCGGCCGGGTCACCCCGAGCGGTAGGCCGCTCGGGGTTCCCACAGATCCGGAATTGCGGATTTCCCGCATCCGGCTCGTCGCCGCATGGATTCGCGACACGTTAGCACACCGCCTTGTGAGCGATGTACCGGTTTGGCAGTGGCAATTTTCGCACAAGGCTATAGAACCAGTGGCATGTCTTGTTGGCATGACCAGACCGTCGGCCTAGCCATCGTTGCCAAACTGGCCGGACCTCGTAGACGAACTGGGACAGTGACCGCTGATTGCCGGTCACGCCGTCGTATTCGCAGTGCCCAATTATTTTCTGGCACAAGGTCGTGTCCTGTACGCCCAAAGGTTGGGGGCGGTTCTCTCGGCACCAGTCGTCGGTGCGCATGATCGCTTTACGCAATCGGTCTTTGGCGGTTTTTTGCCGCACGACCCAAAAGCCCTTGCGCGAGCGGCCCCAGGAGAACGTGAAGCCCAGAAAGCCAAAGCTCTCCGTTGTTT
>CANMNA010000021.1 GCA_947499075.1 Myxococcales bacterium | reverse complement strand
TGGGCAGGCCTTGGCCCAACACGCTGGCGGGCGGTGAAGTCTTGGGGCGCCGTTTCCCCAAATTCCCCACAGAAATCTCCCGCGGCCTCCGATTTGAGATGCAGATCAAGGAACAAGGAGCTGAAAGAGCGAGGCGTACTCAGGTACGCCGCAGCGAGAGAAGCGACGCAGTGACGCAGAGATGCGCTCAAAGCGGGGGATCGCGGCAGCCGTTGCTTGTTGCCCACGTGGGGCGAATCGGCATATGATGGTCGGCTTTGCGCTGACTTGACAGCTAGTTCAGGTCGGCCGGCACCGCAGGCAGCGAGCCGCCTGCACGGGAACATCGCGCATGAGCGAACAATTTGCGCAACGGTTTACAGACGTTGCCCCTATCGAGACCACCAAGTTGGGGACGCTGTCGCGGGCCATCGACAGCCAGACCGGTGCCCCGGCGCTGGTGCTGCAACTGGCGGAAGCAACGACCAGCGACGAGGCGACTCTGGCAGCGATCATCGCCGACTGCCGCAAGCTGGCGGGCTGCCCAGAGACCTTGCTGACCTACGCGTCCGGCCGCGACGGCAACACAGCGTGGTTGGCCAGCGAAGCCACCGCGGGATGCACGCTCGATGAAGTGCTCAAGCGCCGCGACAAGCTAGAACTGCCCCAGTTGCTCGAAGTAGCGGCGGCCATGGCCAAGGCCTGTGGCGCCGCGGCTTCGGCAGGCGTGGTGCACGGCGACGTCGGGCCACACCGCGCTTGGCTCAGCCCAGACAGCACTGGCGCAACCACCATCGGCACTGGCGCAACCACCATCGGCACTGGCGCAACCACCATCGGCACCGGCACTGGCAGTGTGCGGGTCTTTGGCTTTGGATGGTGGCGGTTGCTGCCAGCGCTAACCGATCGGTCCACCGCAGAGAATTTCTACGGCACCCCCGAGTACCTGTCGGCAGAGGCGTGCAAGGGCCAGCCGGCCACCGCAGCCTCCGATGTGTACTCGGCCGCGACTTCGGTGTGGACACTGGCGGCCGGCAAGCCGCCATTCCAATCGAGCCAGCCGTTGATGACGGCCAAGCGTCAGAAGATTGAAAAGCCGCTACGGCTGGACCTAGTCAAGCCCGCACTCAAAGGAGTCAAGGACTTGCAGGGTATTTTGACCGAAGCCCTCGACAAGGATCCGGCCAAGCGTCCGGCTGCTTCGGGCTGGCTGAGCGCGATCGAGACCTTGGCTGCCACGGCCGGCCCGCTGCCATCGGGTCAGGCGACAGTGGTGGCACAGCGCGCTGCGGCCTTGAGCGGTGCGGCGGCGATCGCCCCCGTGGCCCCTGCTGCGCCAGCGCCAGTGGCCGCTGTGGTCCATCCTGTTGCGGTGGCTCCCGCTGCTGCAGAGCCTGCGCTGCAGCCAGCGCCGATAGCCCCGGTGGTGGCAGTTTCGCCAGCGCCTACGCCAGAAGCCCTCGCTGGCGGCGAGGAAGAGGACGACGAAGACGAGGACGAACTGGTGCCGGGCGCCGTTCCGGGACCCGGTCAGACCGGCGGCCGTCGCGGCAAAAAAGGCAAGAAGAACCGCGGCGATCGCGAGCCTGTGCCAGCGGCCAAGGCGCCCGCGCCCGCGCCGGTGCGGATCGACCTGACCAGGGGTCAGGCCAAGCCCGAAGTCGGGGCGGATAACCGGACCACCGCGCCGCTGCCCGGTGGCACGCCGGGCCGCCACATGGGCGAAGTCAAGCTGCCGGACAAGCAGTCCGTCGATCCCAACGCTGCGGCGATGGCCAAGGCGGCGGCCGCGCCCAACACTGGCAGCGGCGGCAACCGCAGCGCCAAGACCACTGATCGCGTGCGCGTCGAAGCCATGCACGAGTCGGCGTTTTTCAACGCCGACGACAAGCCGGTGGGCGGCAGCGAGCTGCACGAGTTGACGCCGCCCACGCCGGCGCCGCCCAAGATCAACAAGATGGTGATGGGCGGCATCGCGCTGTTCTTTGTCGGCATGGTCGCGCTGGCTGGTTGGATGAAAATGAACGAACCGCCGGCAACGGCACCGACCCAGCCGCCGGAAGGGGGGGCGCCAGCCCCGGCCACGCCTGCGGTAGCTGAGCCTGCGCCAGTGCCAGTGCCAGCGCCAGTGCCAGTGCCTGCTCCAGTGCCAGTGCCAGTGCCAGTGCCTGCGCCAGTGCCAGTGCCAGCTCCAGTGCCAGTCGCGGTGCCCGCGCCCGTGGCCGCCGAGGACGCTGCCGCAGTGGCCGCAGCACCCGATGCTGCCGTGGCGGTCGAAGTCGCAGCTGTCAAAGCGGCGCCGCCGCCAGGCGAGAACCCGTCGGCGCAATCGGCGCGGCTGGTTCAAGAGGGTCAGGCGCTGCTGCGGGCCGGCAATTTGGCGGGCGCGCTTGGCAAGGCCCAAGAAGCCAAGTCCGTCAATGCCGGCAGTGCCGAGGCGGCGCTGCTGCTCAAGCAGGTCGAGACGGCCCAAGTAGAAGCATCCAAAGCTGAAGAAGAAGCCAAGCGCAAGAGCGACGAGGCGGCCAAAGCCGCAGCCGACGAAGCCGCCAAAGCCAAGGAAAAGGCCGACGCGCAGGCCAAGAAGGACAGCGCGGCCGCAGCCAAGCAAGCCGAGGACGACCGCAAGAAGGGAGAGCTTGCCGCCAAAAAGGCCGAGGCAGAGCAGAAAAAGGCCGATGAGGCCGTGAAGAAGGCGCTGGACGAGGCCAAGAAGGCCGAGGCTGGCAGCAAGAGGTCTGATGCGGCGGCCAAGAAGGCGGCTGAGGAAGAAAAGCGGCAACATGCCGCAGCCAAGAAAGCCGACGAGGACAAGAAGAAAGCTGCCGACGCTGACAGGGCCAAGAACGCCGAAGCCGACCGCAAGAAGAAGGAAGACGCTGCGGCCAAGAAAGAGGAAGTTGCGGCCAAGAAGGAAGCGACCAAGGCCAAAACGCCAGACAAGCCGGTCGAGAAAAAGGAAGCCGCGGCCAGCAACGAGCCAACCGATGCGCAAAAAGAAGCGATCAAATTTGCAGGCTTAGGCCAAAAAGCTCCGTCAGCCAAGCTCAAGGTGCTGTACCTACGCAAAGCCGTTGAGAAAGACTCTGCCAATGGCAAGTACAAGCAGTTGCTCAAAGATGCCGAAGCGGAGCTTGCCAGTCAGCCCAACTGATCGGCACCGGCCGAGCTGCCTGACGTCGCTGCCATGATTTTTGGCGCCGATTGACAGAAGTGTCATGCTGATTGGGTGGCTGTGGCCCGACGCACTGGGGTAGCGGCACGCGCAATGCTGAGTCAAGTCGCTGACACCCACAAACTTCTGAGCGTTTGGCAGCGTGCTGGCACGGTTTTCGCTACAGTAGCGGGCGTTGTGGCAGCCCAGCTTGGGCAGCTCAGGTGGCAAATTGAGCAGTCGGTGGCGCAAGGTTGGCAGTGCACATGGTTCAGTGGACGGTACAAGCCTGTCGGGGCTCTGGTGGCAGCCGTGCTGACGACAAGCGGATGCATTGTGCCGGCGCCCGTCAACCCAGTGGGCGAGCTGGCGCAGCCGATCTTGGTGATCCAGAAAAACCGGACGACGCCAGTGCTCAATGGGGCGACGGTCGATGTAACCGAAAAAGCTTACGAATTCAAAGCAGATGCTGCCGTCAAGTTCACTGCCGCCAAGCTGCCGCTGCATTACGCGTGGTACTACGACCTCAAGCCGGGCACGATCGTGCGCCACAAGCGGGTATCGACCGAGAGCAATTGCACGCTGCTGGCGTGCGAGTTGGCCTCGACCAAGGAGAAGGGCCTGCACACCATGATGCTGGTAGTCTCCGATCGGCCGTTGGTGTCAACAGAAACCAAGGATGCCCTGAACTTTTCGCACGGCACCGTGTTCGACACCGGCCAGTGGAGCCTGAACTTGAGCAACTTGGTGTGCGATTGAAGTGCGCGCGCGGTGGTCGCTTCGGGAGATAGGAAACTGTGAGTCTTTTTGCGCTCAAATATGGCCGGATCGCCAACGGCGTGGCGCTGCGTGGGGCGTGCCTGTGGGCGGCCGCGCTGTCAGGCTGCGGCATGATCACGCTGGACGAGCAACCCGTGGTTGGCCACTGTGTCATCGACGCCGACTGTGGGTCCGGGTTGCACTGCTACAACAAGCGTGTTTGCATCGCCAAACAAGCGGACGCCACCAAGGTCGAGGTGCGCCTGACGCCGCCCAAGGAAACGGGCAAGCTCGTCGAGCATTTTGAGCTCAACGTCGATGTCGCGACCCAGACGGATCCGGTCGCGCTGATGTTGTCCGAGCCGGCGGTTGTCCACGGCACAGTCAAACAGCCCGGCGGTGCAGGAGGGCTATCGCAGTCGATGCCCGGCACGCTCGAAGCGATCGCCCAGAGCAAAGTAGCAGGCCGCGTGCTGCGCTATACCGCGATCAGCTATTCAGCCGAGCAAGTGTTTGGCAACGGCCAAGTCGCGGGCTTTGAGCTGCGGGTCCAACCGGGCCACACCTACGACTTGGTGTTCCGCCCGGAGGCTGACGAGTATTTTCCGCCACATCGCTCCAAAATTACGGTCAGCGGCTCGGTCGAGAAGTGGAAAATTGAGCTGCCAACCGAGGAGAAGCTGGTCAAGGTCACTGGCAGCATGGTCGCGCTGGGCAAGCCATTGGCCGACCTGCAAGTTTACCTCGTTGACGGCGATGGCCAATTGGCGTCAACCCGTGGCACCACCGATGCCAGTGGCGTTTTCCTGCTGCGGGTCGACCCCTTGGCCGTGGCCGGCAAGCTGCGCTTTGAGCCCGCCCAGACCGGCACTGGGCTTCCCCATGGCCAGTTGGCTGCACCTGTCGAAATCAAAAAGGCCGCGACCAAGGACAAGCCAGGTCCTCTGGACTTGGGCCAGTTCGACGTCGGCGCCTTGCCACCAGCCGAGAGTGTGACCGTGGTGGTGCAAGCCGCTGACGGAAAACCGGAATCTGGCGCGATCGTGCAACTGCATGTGCCACTGTCTCCAACAACGCCGGGCCTGACAGCGGCAGTCGAGAGCCAGGGCTATAGCGACGACGATGGTCGATTTTCGGCCCTGATGCCGGCCGGGCTCGGCACGGTCTCGGCCTTGCCTGAGCCGACTTCGGCGTCTGGTCGCTGGTCTGCCAAACTGGAACTCAAGGCGGGCAAGCTGGCGATTACCTGTCCTGAGCGCGCGTGGGTAACCGGCGCCGCCGTCGACTACCAAGGCCGGGTCGTCAGCGGTGCCAAAGTCTGGCTGCGTCGGGTGGCCCAACCTAGCCCGCTGGCAGACACCGTGCCTGCGATCAGCGGCGTGGGCGACAGCCCGATCGAAGTCACCACCGACAGCCTCGGCAAGTTCAAGATGCCTGTCGATCCGGGCGGATGGTGGCTGTGGATTTTGCCCAAGGCCGCCGATCTGTTGCCACGGGTTCTGGCCGCCAAGGTCGACGTTGCCAAGGATGCGGTTGTGGTCGATGTGACGGTGCCGGCGCCGCTTTTGCTCATCGGTAGGGTCGTGACGAGTACCGGCAGTGCGGTAACCCATGCCTCGATCGACATCCTGGCTCCCAAGGGCCAAGAGCCTAGCAAAGTGCGCGGCGCACGCGGTGGCCCGAAAGGCCAGAATTCGGCGGGTGCAGGCGTCGTCAGTGACAGCCACCTGCTGGGCACCACGGTGACCGATGGCAGCGGCACCTTTGAAGTCCTGATCGCGCCGTCGCAGTAGCCACGCTGGCTCCGGCCCGAGGTGCGCTTGCAACTGCCGCGCTGCAGCCTATCATTGCGCCCGCGCAGCCCCGCGCGCCCGAGTTGAGCCATGCACAAAGTCGTCATCATCGGTTCTGGACCGGCTGGTCAGACAGCCGCTATCTACGCCGGCCGCGCCCGCTTGGAGCCGGTGGTCTTCGAAGGCGGCTTTCTGTCCACCGGTGACTTGATGACCACGGGCGGCCAGCTGATGATCACCAGCGAAGTCGAGAACTTTCCCGGATTTCCCCAAGGCGTGACCGGGCCCGAGTTGGTCGAGCGCTGCCGGGAACAGGCCAAGCGGTTTGGCGCGGTGCACCGCGAAGACGTGATCGACGAAGTCGACTTTTCGGGCTTTCCGCTGCGCCTGAAGACCGGCAATGGCGACTGGCTCGAGACGGCCACCGTCATCATCGCCACCGGCGCCAACGCCAAGTGGATGGGCATCGAGAGCGAGCAGCGCTACCTCAACCGGGGTGTCTCGGCCTGCGCGACCTGTGACGGCGCGTTCTACAAAGACGTGCACGTGCTGGTGGTCGGCGGCGGCGATTCAGCCATGGAAGAGGCGACATTTCTGACGCGCTACGCCAGCCATGTCACCCTGGTGCACCGCCGCGATCAGTTTCGGGCCAGCAAGATCATGGTCGACCGGGCGCTCAAGCACCCCAAGATCAGTGTGGCCTACAACGCGGTCATCGACGAGATCTTGGGCGACGACAAGAAAGTGACGGCGGCACGGCTGCGCTCCAGCGTCGATGGCAGCGTGCGCGAGGTGGCGTGTGGCGCGGTGTTTATGGCGATCGGCCACGATCCCAACACCAAGATTTTTCGCGACCATGTGGAACTGCGCCCTGACGGGTACATCAAGTTGAACGGATGGACCCAGACTTCGGCCAAGGGCGTGTTTGCCGCAGGCGATGTCGCCGATTCACGCTACCGGCAGGCGATCTCGGCGGCGGGCATGGGCTGCATGGCCGCCATCGACGCGGAAAAGTTGGTGGAAGAGTATGAGGCTACGGGCGTGCTCGGTGGCCACGGCTAGCTGTTCCACAGAGCGCGCCTGGACATTTCAGCGGGTCAAGCGCAGCAATTCGGCGGTGTCGGCCTCGCGGACGGTGCGGGCGAAGGCTGCGTAGTCGTTGGGTTGCAGCACACCGGGCGTGCTGCGCAGCCCAAAGTTGACCACGAAGCGATCGGCAACCAACGAGCTTGTGCGTTGAAATTGCACCAGCTTGCTTGCCGCAGCGCTGTCATTGGCGGCGCGGATCGTGCCGACATCGCTGGTAATCGCCACGCGGACACGCAGGTCCTGAGCATAGCCAAAGAGTAACGGCGTGGTGCGGGCAGGCAGCACCGCATAGTTTTTGCCGAGCTCCGCAGGATACAACGCCAGATCCAACGCGCGGGTCCGCTGTGCAGCCGCCGCGCCCCGTACGCCATAGCGCACCAGGGTCACCCCCGTGGTGACCTGAGCGTCGGTCGCCAGCAGGTGCAACTGCAAGCCAGGAAAGCTGGGTGCCCCCAACTCGGCCGCCAGCTTCGGCCGATCGGCGACGGGCGTATCCGCCAGCCATTGGCTCACATACGCCGCGGTCGCGCCGTGCAACGTCTCGGTGACCTCGCCGGTGACCTGCCCGTCGGCGGCCCAGTGCAGCGAGACGGCAATGTCGCGGACGTCGCGGCCTTCACCCAGCGCAGGCACGACCAGCCGGCGGTCGGGTCGCACGCAGCCGGCGAACAGCGCCGGACGACCGCGCAGGCCGGTGCGGATATGATCGACCAGACCGCCCTCCAGCCCCGGGTCGTACCACAGCGATGCACCATCGGGCAGCGCCACCGCAACCAGCTGGAGCGGATAGTCGATGGGGTCGGTCGGCTCAGTGGCCCCGTCGCGCGCCAACGGGTTGACCCGAACCAGACACGCATCGGCGCCCGCCAGGCGGGCCAGCGCATAAAACACTGCGGCCCGGTCGCCCTTCTGTTGGGCGATCGCTGCGCCGGGCGCACCGGGCAGCGCGCTGTCGTGGCTGTTTTCGACACCGCTGCCCAGCCGCGCCGCCAGCCAGCGCCACCGCGTCCGACCGCCGTCAGCGGCACTGTCCTGGCCCAGCACATCGCGCAGCCATGCCCGCAGTTGGGGGTGGTCGCTGTGTGACAGCGCCAACAATTGCTCGTCCCACGGCTCCACGGCGGCGGCAAGGCTGGCCTGCGCCGCGACTTTGACGCTGGGCAGCACGCGGTCAGGTCGGACCGGCCGCGGCTCGTCAGGGCTGCGCGGGCGCTGCTCGCCGCGGAAGATGTGCACGGTAAAGGCCCCCATCCGCCGCACTTCGGGCCGACCGGCGTGCGGCGAGGGCTCGATCGTCGCTTGGACACCATCGGGCACCAGCACCACAAACTCCGAGAGCCGCACCGGACCGTCGCTGGCTTGCAGCACAAAGGGATCCATCCGCGTGGCCCCAGTCGCGACGTCTTCGGGTTCGACCCACACCAGTTGGGCATATTCGACTGTAGTGCCGGCTTCGACCGCCCGCAGCGACACTGTCTGCTTGTCGGCGGTGTCAGCCGGGCTGACTGCGGTCCCGTCGGCCAAAATGGTCCGGGCGAACAACAGCTCAGCCCCGTCGGCCACGCGCACTTCTCCCACGTTTTCAGCTGCTTCGTCGGCCAACACCCGCAGCAATTGGTGGACCCGGCGCAGCGCGCCGCCGCCCGGCAACAGCACCAGCACCTCCTGGTCGAGCAACCACACGGTGCGGGCGCCCTGGACCAGCTCGGGATCGTCTGGCTGCCGGGCCACCTGCAAGCCGTCGCGCACAAACGGCAGCCACGGCGGCGCAGCACCGGCCGCCAGGGCTTTTTGGCGCGCCGGAAGCGAAAATCCAGGACCCATCAAGGCTTGGTCGAGCAGGCGCTGGGCGCCGGCCTGATCGCCCGTGGCCCAGCAGTCCTGCACCTGACGCCAAGTGTCCGTCCACAGGTCGCGGGCCCAAGCGGGTAGCACCTCGCCTTGCGGCAAGTCTTCACTCTTGGCGAGCTCGCGCAGCGCCGCGGGCCGCAAGCGCGCTGCGCGATCGCGGACAGCCTGGGTCGTGGACCACCCGGGCCGCGCAGCCTGCAGGCCGTGCAACCAGTCCAGGCCGTTGGGCAGGCGCCACTCGCCGCGGCACTGGGCCCAGCGCGCCACATCATGCGCAGTCGCCAGTGATGGCGCGGGATTTTCAAGCGTGAGGTCCGCCAGACCCAATGCCAGCAGGCCGCGGCGCGGCGCCCCCGCTTCCACAGTGACGCCCAAGGCACTGAGCCGACTGGGGCAATCCGGAGCCTGGGCGATAACAGCCACCGCAGCTGTAACAGCCCAATCGGTGACCCCTGAGGCCAACAGGGCGCGGGCTCGCGCCAAAGTCAGCGCCGACCGCTCCGGTTGCCGAACCACGACCGTCTCTGACCCCGCCAGCACCGGGTGCGGCGGCGACGGCAGCGGACCCAGCCGCTGCAGCGCGAGCTGGGCGTTGCCCGCCGCAAGGTTGCGGTCGACGTCGTGCAACAGCGCAGGCGTGTGGTCCGGCAGCGATGCCAGCACCCGATCGAGCGCGGCACCGAGTTGCTCCAAACCGCTCGCGGTCACCAGGTCGACAAGATCGGGGGCCAGTGCGTGCGGAAACTGCCGCAGCAGCGCCGTTCGGCCCGCGCCCACTGGGTCCGCCACCGCAGCGAGCAGGGCGTGCAGCACGGGTGCGGCGGCCGGCTCGCCAGCCAAGTCCTGGCGGGGAGACGGGGCCGGTGCGGCCTGCGTCCAGATCCGCACGCGCTCGCCATCGCTGGCGAGACCGGTCAGGATGTCCAGGCGGTGCTCGCTTGGGGTCAATTCCGTCGCCGCAGCGGCAAGGCCCAGCACGGGCCCTGCAGCGGGCCACGGCGCACCGTCGAGCCAGAGCCGGGCCGCTCTGGGCACTTGCACGCCCAGCAGGATCGGCCCACCGCCACGCCAGCGCGCGCGCAGCCAGTAGATGCCAGGCTCCGGCGCTACGGCCGAATACACTGCGACAGCCGCGGCTTGTGGCGCATCTGAGCCCAACTCGGTGACATCGCCGGGCAGAGCCTGACCCTTTTCCACGGCATCGGCCACGGCCTGCGCGGCGATGGCCAGGCCGGCATGCAGGCGCCGCGACACCGGATGGACGGCTTGGACGACGCGCAATTCGCCCATCATCGGCAGCGCGTCCTGCGGATCAGTGGCCAGGGCGCGGCGCAGGGCATGGCCGGCATACCCCAACCGCGACGAGTCGGCGGATGGGCCACCCGCCATCCGCCCAGCGCCGCCAAGCTCGGCCCGCCGCTCGACGCTCAGCGTCGCCGCTGCGGCTTGCAGCGGATCGCCATCGTCGGCTGCGGTGGCGACGGCCTGCCACGCCCGGTCGGCCGTCCGCAAGTCGGCAACTCCATCGAGCAAGAGCGCAGCGAGCAGAGCCCGCTCTAACGGTGGTCCCTGCGCCTGACCGATCGCCAGTTCTTGCATGGCTTTGGCGCAGTTGCGGTCGTGCAACAAGCACATCCAGGCCAGCTGGCGGCGACCGGCGGCGGCCGAGACCGGATCGGCCAATTGCCGGTCGATCGCTTGCTCGAGCAGGGCCAGATTGACGTGAGGCTGCCACGCCAGCGGTGCCGCGCTACAGCCGACGATCACGATCAGCGCCCACAGAAGGGCCGGCCGCAGCTGGCTCACTTGGGGGCCTCGGCGGTGGGCAACTCGATCGTCCACTCGGCCTTGAGCGCGGCATCGAGCTGGGCAAACCAGCCCTTGAGCAGCGCGTAGTGCGCGGTGGCAACGACAGGCACCTTGACCCGCCACTGCACCCGCCATTGGACGGCGGTGTCGTCGGTCACGGCCTGGACCTCAAAGTCTGAGATCGGCCCGGCAATATGCTGCTGGCCGGGCAAGGGTCCGGGTTGGGCCCCGGGCGGCAGCGTAAAGCGCAGGGTCTCGGCGTAGTGCAGGGGGCGCGGCAGCACCCGCGGGGTCTGGCGGTCGGTGTCGGGCGTCCAAACCTCGACCAGGCTCTTGGCCGGCCGCAGCGGCGCAAGGGTCAGGGTGGCACCCGTGCGCTTGCCCAGGTTCGCCAGCTTCGCGGCAATCCGCACCGTCACCGTGTCCAGCAGGGGCTCCACGCCCGTCACCTGCACCGACTGCACCGCAATGCCCGGCCAGCGCGGCGCCAGATCCTGCTCAACGCGCTCTTTCTGCGACGTCGCGCCCTGGAGATGACCGCGGACCTCGGCAGCCGACAAGCCGGCGAAGGAGCCCAGCCAGAGCAGGTCAGCCGCACCGTCGGCGTGGACGACCACGTTGATCTGCACCTCATTGCGCTCAGCTGCCGGATCGCTGCGCGGCAGGGCCTCGATGTCGGCGTCTGGGCCAATCCGCAGCGCCATGCCGCCGGCGTCGCCGGCGGGCAACTCCAAGGGCCCATTGGGCACCGCGGTCGCATCCAGCCACCAGTCCAGCCCGGGCACATAGGCGATCGCGTGATTGAAAAGGCCCAAAGAAGCCACACCATCGCGCAGGTGGCCGAGGTCTGAGGTCCGCACCAGCGCGACTTGAGCTGAGATGTCCAGCTCGGCCAGCAGGGCCACGATCAGCGCGGCCTTGTCTTTGCAGTCGCCAAATTGGCGCTGGGCCACCTCGCGGGCGCTGTGCGGCTGCAAACTGTGGATGCCAAACTCTAGCCCCACGTAGCGCACCTGGGCCCGCGCGTAGTCGTACACCGCGCGCACCTTGGCCTGCAGGGTGTCTTTGCCCTGCGCCAGCCGCTGGGCCAACTCGCGCAGCACCGTGTCTTTGCCTGGCTCGGGCAAGGCCTCCTGGAGCAGCTGGTTGTACCACTGGGCGGCTTCGTCCCAGTTGCCAAAGCTCGACGCGTGCAGCACGGCCACCCGCTCAATCGGGTTGGGGCTGCTCTCTTCGCTCTGTGCCGCCGGATACGGACCCAGCCGCCAGCGCCACTGCCGCAGCTTGCCGCCTTCAGGCAAGTCCAGGGTGCGCTTGACCGGCATCTGCTGCGGCGCCGCGGGCTGCAGCGGATCGTGGACCACAAAACTGAGGGGCAGCTGTTCAGGCAGCAAGATCGCGATGTCGACTTCGCGCACCGGCAGCACATCGCCCAGCGGCAGCAGCTCGCCAAATACCAGGCCAAACGGCGCCGGACCCAAGTCGCGCACTTCATGCTCGACCGCAATGCTGTCGCCGGGCTTGAGGTTGCGAAAGGTCAGGGTCAGCCGCTCCAGGTCAAAGTACATGCCGCTAGAGTCCTCGCTGAAGCGCTCGACATGTTGGTCGACTTGCCGGTCGAGCTTGCCATCAGCCTTGATCACAACGGCTTGCAGGATCTCGGCTTCGGACAGGCTGGGCGGATAGTCGATCTCTAGGCTGTGGCTGCCCGGCCCATCCCGGCCGATGTAATAGACCTCGGCCTCGTAGCGCGCCTGCTGCCCATTGCCCAAGCTGCGGACCACCGTTTGGCGCAAGCGCACTTCCATCGGCTTCTTGCGCGGCACCGTGCGCTCTTTTTGAGCCAAAGCCACCAGATCGCGGCGATAGTCGGCATAAAAATCGCGGCCGGCCGTCAGCAGGCGCAGCCGGGTCCGCAGATCGGCGCGTTGCGGTGCCAACTGGGCCGCCATTTGCAGGTGGGTAATGGCTGCACCGCGATCGGCAGTGGCCCGGGCCATCAATTCATGCCACTGGCTGCGACGCTGCTGGGGCGCAATCGCACCCAACCGGTCCAGCGGCGTAAAGTCTGATGTCGCGCACCTTCTGTCCGCGGGCAATGCCTCGCCACTGGTGGCTTGCAGCACAGCGCGGATCAGGGCTTCGCTCAAGCGGGTCCGGCCCGGAAAGCGTCGCACCAGCGCCACCTCGTGCTGCGCCGCCAGACAGGGCAGGTGGTGGGCGAGCGCGGCGTTGAAGGCGTCGGCGCTGGCATACTTGTGGTCGGCACTGCCAACGGCGATGGGCTGGCGGTGCGCGGCGTTCCAGCGCTGCACCTCGCTGGTCAGCAAGCGCTGCCCAGACCTGCGCAGACACGCCGCCAGCGTTTGATTGGCCAAACGGTCGGCGCCGATCGCCCGCTGGACCCGCACCGCCTGGAGGCACGCCGCCACCGAGGCCGCGGTCGCCGGCTGGTGCTGGTGTTGCCACTGCTGGCACTGCCCAAACGCCTCTCCTGGGCGGCCGACCGCCCCAAGCGCCTGGGCCAGTGCCAGCGCCAGACCCAGATCGTGCGGCAGGCGGGCTTGCCAGGCCGTCAGCCGCTGCATCCGATCGCCGGCTTCACCTGGCAGGTTGGCGTGCGCGATCGCCAGCGCGGGCGAGGCCGGCAGGTCTTGCTCGGGCCATCCGATCACGACCTCAGCCACCGCCGCAGGCAGCCGCCACCCGAGCCAGCTTGCTTGCAGCAGCGCCGCGGCGACATCGGCTGACGGCGGCTTGTCGGGGTCCCAAGAGATGCCAAGCGGCCGCGCCGGATCGGCCGCGATGGCCAGCGGCGGCGCGCCGCGGACCGCCACACCGCCTGCAGGCAAGGTCGGCGTCAGCTCGACCGGCAGTGCCACACCGTGGCCATCGGTCAGCGCCAGCGCAAAGTCCAGGGTGGCGCCGGCCGGGGCGAGCTTGATCAGCAGCCGCTGCCACTGCGGGCCAAGCTGAACAGAGACAATGGGTTGCGGCGGCACCGGCGGCAGATCGCCCGGCAGCCCGTCGCTGGCCGGCACTTCACCCAAGTCGGCCACCAGCGTGCCGCCCAGCCAGGCCTTGAGGCCACCTTCACAACCTAGGCGCAGCTGCGCCTGCACCGGCTGGGCGACCCGAACCCACGCCTGCGCGTACACGATCGCGTCATCGGGCCGATCGACCAATTCGTGCAGCGCCATCCGCACCTGCGGCCGGTCCATGCCCGTCGGCAGCGGCTGCCACGCCACCGCGACATCGCGGCCGCGCCACTGGGCCTGACCGACGGCGAGCGGCAGCCTTTGGGCTTCGCTCTCGACGTCGCCCGCCCGCTCAAAGGCTGTGCCATGCTCGGCCGCAAACGGTCCAAGCCACGCCCATCGCGCCGGCCCAGCGGGCGGTGGCTCGTCCAGCGGCACGTGCTGATCGCGCACCCAAGCGGCCGCGGCTTGCAGGGCCCCGGCCGCCAAGTGGTCGGCCGGCGCCAGCGCGGCAGCCACTTCAGCAAAAAGCGCGGCCGCTTCGGGCGGAGCGTATGGCGCGAGACGGACCAACTGCAACCCATCGTGCAGGGTCTGGGCAGGGCCCTTGCGCTTGCCGGCGCACAGCGGCGCCGCGAGTGCGCCAATCTGACGGGACTCGCTGCTCACCAGCGCCGCAGGCGGCAGCGCACACTTGGGGGCAGCTTGCGCCTGCCCAGCCGCAAACAGCAGCAGCAGCGCAACCACCCCGCGTGGCAGCCTCACGGCGTCTCCAGCGACTGGTGCAGAAACTGGCGACGGGCCTTGGCAAAAGTGGAGATCTCACCGACCCGCTGCACAAACTCGGCGTTGGTGCTGCGCTTGCGTTGGTCGGCCAGCAGATCGGGCGTTAGCAGGCACTGCAGGTAGCTCAGCCGCGGCTGCAAGAACGCATCGTCGAGCACCACGTCGGCCAGCGCCAGCACCCGCTGGGCCCACAGCTTGCGCCACGCCGGGTTGTCGAGCACACGGTACAGCTGGTTGTAGAACTTGTTGTCCAGCGCAAACCGGCCAACATCAGCGGGCAGGTCGGTGATGATGGCCTCGTCTAAAATATCGAGTTGCTCGCTCCACAAGTGGCCCCACGTCACGTCCAGATCCCAGGCCAACAGCTCAAACCGATCGTCGGCCGCGCTGAAGTTGCGGTACATGTACCAATTCTTGCGGATGTGCTCGCGGTTTTGCAGCACCGCCATCAGCGCGGCGTACTCGATCCAGTCGCGGACCTTGAGGTGCTGCTCGAGCGTCGCAAACAGCACGCCATCCTGACGCTGCAGCACGTCTTCGACAAAGGCAATCAAGTCGGCATAACTCTTGGGCCCTTCATGCTTCTGGTACAGAACCTTGTACTGGTCGGTCTTGGCCAGCGGTGTGAAGTTGGCCCCGAGCGCCGAAATGTCGTGCGGCGGGTCGCCCTCGTACAGTGCCCCATTGGGGTCACGGTTGCGCAGCTTCAAGAAGTTGCCGTCAATGTGCTCCACCGACTGCAACACTCCGTAAAAACTCTGGTTGATCCGCAGGTGCACAAACGCTGTGGCCGGCGCTGGCAGCCACGTCGCCTGCCGAAAGGCGTCGTAGCCCAGCCACGTCCGCATCAACGTCTTGTCGATGTACTCGCCGCGCAGGATCAGGTTATCGTGGCCATTGGGCAGCGCCGAACCATTCTTAAGCTTGATATGAAATGACTTTTTGGGCAGATCGACGCTGCTGCCGCCACGCAAGCGGATGGTCGCCTCCAGGTACTGGGTGTCGCCGATCCGCAGCGTGCACGGGTATTCCTTTTTTAGGTACGGATTGGCTTTCATGGCCTGCCACATACCGTCTGCCAGCGTGATGTGCCACACCGGCAATTGGGTGGTGTAGGCATAGACCGTCGCCGTACCGGTGCGGCCATCGCCAAAAGTCACGGTGATCGGATGCGGGCCTTCGGTCTGGAAGCGCAGCAGTGCCGATCCGATCCCCTTGACGGCGTTGGTCACGCTCAGCACTTCGGTTCCAGCATCGACGCTGAGTTGCAGCGGCCCTGTCGCCGCGGTATCCAGGGTCGATTTTCCTGGCAAAATTACGTAGATGAACAGCTGCTCTTCTTGACCCACCGCCGACATGGCGCTGCCGGTCTCCATGCCGATGTCGCCCGTCGGCTCGGGCAGCTGCGGCAGCGCAAAAGTCCAAGCCGTGGTGCACGAGGCGGCAAACGGCGGCGGCACGGGCTGCGGTGGGTTGGCGTCGAGGGGCCACACGGCGTCCTTGTCCACCTCCGCACCATCCGTGTCTTTGACGGCTGGCAGGGTGTCCTTGGCGATCACCGTGTCGGGCAACTCCAGCGGCTCCGGCGCCGGCGCGGGGTCGCAACCCAGCCATCCGACTAGCACTACAGCCATCGCAGTCGCGCGCCGCCACCCCATCGCTTGGACCTCCTCTGTTGCGGCTTGCCAGCAGGCGCCGCGGCCGTGCACCTTAGCGCCGCGGTGGAATCCGTCAAACCTACTGCCATCGGCGCCGTGACAGCTTGCGGTGGTGGCCCGGCGTCCTACCGTTGGCCCACTGCACCTTGAGGCTACCATGACCCGCCACTTGTTCGTCGTCGACCCGTTGGGGCCCATCGACATCACCAAGGATTCGTCGTTTGCGCTGATGTGGGCGGCCCAGTGCCGTGGCGACAGCGTGCAGACGTGTGACACCGACGGGTTGTTCGCCCAAGGTCCGGCGGCCTTTGCGCGCTGTCGGTCGACGACGCTGGTCCAGCGCCAAGGCAACCATTTTGCCGACGGCGCGCCGCGGGTGCGGCCGCTGGCTGACTTTGACATGGTGTGGATGCGCAAAGATCCGCCGTTTGACATGGAGTACATCGCCGCGACCTACGTGTTGGACCTGGCGCCGCCGCAGACCAAGGTGTTTTCGCGCCCGGACAGCCTGCGCAACTGGAACGAGAAGACCTCGCTGCTGCAATTTGGCGACTTGGCCCCACCGTCGCTGTTGACGCGCGACCCGCAGCAGATCATGCGGTTCCAGGCAGAAGTCGGCGGCAGCGTGGTGATCAAGCCGCTGGGCTACTCGGGTGGCAATGGCATTGTCGCGCTGCACCCCGGCGACTTGAACACGCGGTCGCTGTTGGAGATCACCACCAGGCACGGCAAGCAATTTGTGCTGGCCCAGCAGTACCTGCCGGCGGTGGTCGCGGGCGACAAGCGGGTCATTCTGGTGGCGGGCGTGGCGCGGGCTGGCTTACTGCGGATTCCCCCGGCTGACGACTTGCGCGGCAACATCCACATTGGCGCAACGACCGAGCTGTCGCCGCTGACGGCCAACGAAGAGCGGGTGTGTGCGGCGATCGGTCCGGCACTGGCGGCGGCTGGCCACCTGTTCGTCGGCATCGACCTCATTGGCGAAAAGCTGACCGAGATCAACGTGACCAGCCCGACAGGTATCCACGAGATCCGCGATGCTGGCGGTCCCGATTTGGCCCAAGAATTACTGCTTGCCGCCGATGCGTGGCAGACTGCGCCGGCGAGCCGGGGGCCCGCGGGTAGATAGCCGATGATGGGTTGGATACGGGGCAATCTGGTGCCGCAGCGGGCCTTTGCGCTGTCAGTGGCGCTGCTGCTGCTGCGCGTCGCGCTGGGCGGCGGCATGGTCGTGGCCGGCAAGGGCAAGATCGCCAAGCTGCAAGGCCAGTGTGCCACGGCACCGCTGCCTGACTGCGAATCGGAGGCGGTCAAGGCCTGCGAAGCTGACGCTGCCTGCAAGCTGGCAGTGCCAGCCAAGTGCAGCGGCGACCGCAAGAAGGAATGCGCCGATCAGGCCGAGCAGACGATCAAGTGGTTCGATGGGCTGACCATCGCCGATCACGCCGATTGGAAGATGCCGGGCGGCGGGCGCATGAACTTGATGTTGGCGGCAGGTCAGGAAGCGCTGTTTGGCGCGCTGGTGCTGCTGGGCCTGCTTGGGCGGTTGTCGGCGCTGCCTTTGGTGGTGGTGATGGCAGTGGCGATGATTACGGCCCACTGGAAGACCTTGAACACGCAACTGGACTTCACCAGTGAAGTGGCATTTTGCTACCTCGCGATGGCGCTGGTGATCGCCGCAGTGGGGCCCGGGGTGCTGTCGATCGATGCCTTGTGGGCCGCCAAATCGGGCGGCGCAGGCAAGCCCAAGCCCAAGCCCAAACCTGCTGCGAAATAATCGGCGGCCCGCGTGGTTGGAGTGGCTTGGGCCATGCAGCGCGGGTAGGCTCGCGTGGCCGGCACGCCCGCGTCAGACTCAGGACAGGCACCGGCGCACGACCGCCGACGAGGAGACCCGATGCGGTGGCTTTTCCATGTGACCCATATCGGCGCTATAGCGCTGACGATAGCGATGACCGCAACGGCGGCGGTGGCACTCCCCTGGCCCAGCGACGTGCCGGTGCAGGGTCCGGCCGATGCGCCGGTCACGATTTTGGTGGCGAGCGAATTCCAGTGTCCGTTTTGTGCGCGGATCGGCCCGACCTTGCGCGAGCTTGTGCGCCGCCACCCCGGCCAGATCCGGCTGGCATTTGGCCATTTTCCGCTGGCCTTTCACGCCAATGCCGTGCCCGCGGCGCTCGCGGCGCAGGCCGCCCACGCCCAAGGCCAGTTTTGGCCATTTCACGACGCGCTTTTCGCAGCGCAGACCCAGCTCGGCGACGAGGGCTATAGCAAGATTGCCGAGCAGTTGGGTTTGGATCTGGCGCGCTTTGGCCGCGACCGCGAGGACCCAGCCCAGCAACTCGCGGTGGTGCGGCACCAAAACGCGCTGGCTGCAGCGGGGGTGTCTGGGACACCAGCCTGTTTTTTCAATGGCAAGAAGCTGTCGGGTGCCCAGCCAATCGACGCGTTCGAGCGTGAGTTTGCCAGTGCGCTGGCGGACGCGACCGGCATGGTCGGTGGCGGAGATCCGGCCAAACTGCGGGCGGTCTGGGACAAGCACGCGCCCGGCGTGGGCGGCCCGCTGGTCGAGTGGCTGCTGATGCTGCAAACCCCGCCGCCGCCCGCGCAGGCCGCAGCTAGCGACGAACCCGATGAGGCGGCGCCCAAGGACGACCCTGGAGTGTGGCGGGTCGATGTCGACCCAGCGCGCGACGCGATCCGCGACAACACCGCGCAGACGTTGCTGACGGTGGTGGTGTTTACGGATCTGCAGTGCCCATTTTGCGTGCGCCTAGGCGCAACGCTGGAACAGCTTGCAGCCAAATACGGCGCCAAAATGCGGATGGTCCTCAAGCACAATCCGCTGCCATTTCACAAGCTGGCGATGCCATTGCACCGCGCGGTGCTGGCGGCTGGCCGTCAGGGCAAAACGTGGCCGTTGTACAGCGCGCTGATGGCCGCGGGCCCGACCCCGCCCGTGGAACAGTTTGAGGACTGGCTGCTGTTGCGCGCGACCACCGCAGGCTTGGATCTCAAGCGCTGGCAGGCCGATCGCGGCGATGCTGGTCTCGACGCGTTGATCGCGGCCGACCTGCGCCAAGGCGAGACGGTTGGCGTCGATGGCACGCCGACGTTTTTCATCAATGGTCGCCGGATTATGGGCGCGGTGCCGCTGGAGACCATTGTCCCAGTGGCCGAGCAAGAACTGGCCAAAGCGGTTGCCGCGGCGGGCGCTGGCCACGCGTACTACGTCAAGGCGATAGCCGCGGGCAAGAAGATTGCGCCGCGCAAGGCAGCTGAATAAGAGGGTGTAGCCAATTGAGTCCACTGGCAAACCGCAGCGGGGACCATTGCGGGGACGCCGTCGCAATGAATTGCGCGGCTCCAGGTGACGGCACCCGCCTGCGCGGGCGCCCGGCCGGGTGTCGGCGTAGGCCGACACCGTTACCTGTAGCTGCAGAATTTATTCTGACGTTGAAAATGTGAAGGTCTTCGGTCTTCGCGCGCCCCGCGCAGGCCGCCTTTTCGAATTCACCCTCTAACAGTCGCTGCTAGGGCTGTTTGAGCTTGATCGCGATCGTCAACTGCTGGCCGATGACGTGGCACTTGCCTTTTTCGACCACGACGCCGGCTTTGGTCTCGGTGGTCATGCCAGACTTGGCCGCAGAAATGGTGTAGGTCCCGGGCTTCTCGTAAGCGCCGGTGTACACGCAAGGCGATCCCAGAGCCGAGACCTTTTCGCTGGTGACCCCATCGCTGATGGTGACCTCCGCATCACACAGCGGAGGGCCATTTTCGCCCTGGGTCACTGTAATCTCCAAGCCGGCGGCGACCGAAGTGTCGCACACGTTGGGCGTCAACGACTCGCACGCCAGTTGGGCCGCGCAGAGAACCAAGGCCGCGCTATACAACAACTTCGTCCTAGACTTCAAGCGTTTCCCCTTCGGTCGCGGCGCGCACCGGCAATGTTGTGCGGCGGCGGGCATCGGCCAGCATGGCATCGATATCGCCGTCGCTGTGGTTGGGTGCGTGGTGGGTCAGCACCAGCTGCTGGGCGCCCGCAAGCTCTGCCACCGAGATGGCATAGCCCAGGCTCGCGCCGCCCCAACGCTGCACGAGGTGGGCAGGGCTCGACGGCCACGCGGCGTCCTGCATCAGCATGTCGACACCTTGTGCCAACGCGACGGCAGTGGGCAGCGGACCTTGAGGCGGGTGATCGATCGCCGTGATGACGGCGAGGCTTCTGCCATCGGCCTCAATGCGCCAGGCGACGCCGGTGGCCTTGCCGTGGGGCACCAGCAGCGCGCGGACAGAAAAGCCGGGGACGGCAACTGGTCCGTCGGCTACGTTGTGCACCGACACGGTCGCGCCCAGATTGCGCAAGCTGTTGATCGGGCAAACGTGGGGATCAAACAGCGACTCCAGCACCCCTTGTAGCTTGCCGTCTGAAGTGGCACCAAAAATGTCGATCTTGTTGCCAGGGATAAAAACGGGGACAAAGAAAGGCAGCGCCGCAGTGTGATCGAGGTGGGTGTGCGACAGCAGCACCGACAAGGCGCCCTTGCCCGCGCCAAAGCCCGCGCCCAGCAGCGCCCGGCCCAACGGCACCGCGCCCGTGCCAAAGTCGATGGCGAGGCGATCGCCTTGATCGTTGACGATCTCTAGCGCCGCCGTGTTGCCGCCGTAGCGCACAAACGACGCGCCCGCGGCCGGGTAGAAGCCGCGCACACCCCAGAAGCGGACTTTCATGGCCCCGTCCCAGGCCGCATGTGCGGTGCCCGGCGACCCGGCCCCATCGGCAACACCATGCCTTCGCGCGCTGTCACCACTTCGAGCCCCAGCAGATCGCCTTTGGCCCGGTAGTGCGCGTCGATCTCGTCCATCTGTGTGTCGTTGTGGTTGGGCGCATGGTGAAACAGCACGACCCGGCGAATCCCTTGACCCGCGCACATGTCGAGCGCGTGATCAGGCGTGCTGTGGCCATAGTGCGGAAACCGGGCGTACTCGTCTTGGGTATAGTGGGTGTCGTAGATGACCGTATCGCATCCCGCGATCGCGTGGAGCAGCGAAGCCTTGCGGCGTTGCAGCGAGCGGCGATCCGCGGCGGACAAGGGCTCAGGACCCTTGAGGAAATGCTTCTTGTGCAGCAACAAGTCAAACGGCGCGGTGTCACATACGTAGGCGCAACTGGTGCCATCGGCTATCACCCGGTAGCCGACGGCGCCAAACGGGTGGTTGAGCCGGAAGGGCCGCACGTCAAAGGAACGCGCCCCAAAGGCTCGGCCGGGATGCACTTCGTGGAAGTGGAAGCTGGCGGCCATGTCATCGAGCGCCACCGGAAAAAACTCGTGACGGGCGACACCCCGAACAATATCAGAAAGTTTGACCGCGTCAGGTCGCAGTGCGTGGATCGACAAGTTGGCGTCTGGATGGTGACAGGGCGCGAAAAACGGCAAGCCTTGGATATGGTCCCAGTGCAGGTGCGACAGCAGCAGGTCCAACGGTTGGTGGAGCTCGCCCTGCTCAGCCAAGTAGTCGCCCAGACGGGCCAAGCCAGTACCGGCATCGATGATGACCCGCTCCCCGCTGGCGCTGGTGAGCTCGACGCAGGCAGTGTTGCCGCCGTAGCGGACCGTGTCCGGCCCCGGCGTCGGGTAGCTTCCGCGAACTCCCCAAAACACAGCTTGCACACCAACACCTTTGGGGGCGCGACGAGGCGCCAAATGTAGGGTCGCTTGGAGAAACTGCCCGCAATCCAATCGGAAACTGGCGCTAGTGGACGGGATAGTCGGTTGATGCAAGCCGACACCAGACGCGACTGTAGCGCTGTGAGCGGTTGCCTGCAAGAAAGTTGGCTAGGTGGGTCAAGGTCACCTGCGTCATGGGTGTTGCCAAATGCTGATACGGCAAGTTGCCCACCTGGGAACAGACCGCGTTGTCGGCGGCGCACTTGGCGTTTGACCCCAACTGCGGTACAAAAGCGCCCCCTTTGGCCGCGCGTCTAGCCCGGCAGTTGCCCGCAGGAGTTGCAATGAAAGTCCGCATCGATAAAGCCGCTTTGATGGTGCCGTTGTACCGCGCCTACAACGCCGCTGACCAACGGGCGGCCACCGGCGTGACGGGCTGCGTCCACCTGTCCGCTGAGGACGACACCTTGAAATTGTCCGCCACTGACTACGAAATTACCGTGGTGGCCGAAGTCTCTGCCGACGTCGTGGAGTCTGGTGCGGCCCTGGTCAGCGCCAAGGGCCTGTTCCAGATTGTGCGGGCCATGCCCGATGGCGCCACGATCACGCTGTCGGCCGACGCCAACTACCGACTGCGCGTCGAGGCCGGCCGGTCCTACTATCACCTCAATGGCTTGGGCCCAGAGGAATTTCCGGCGCAGAACCTGGACGCAGCCGGCGGCAAGGTGCTGGTCACCGACAAGGCCCACATCGACTCCATGCTCAAGCGCACCCTGTTTTCGGTCTCGACCGACGACGGCCGGCCGGCAATTACTGGCGTACTGTTTGAGATCGAGCCCGAGGCTGGCGGCCAAGTGCGGCTGCGCATGGTCTCGACCGATGGCCACCGCTTGTCCAAGTGCGAGCGCACCATTACCGCACCCGACTATGACGGCGGCCGGGCCTCGTGCATCGTCCACCGCCGCGGCGCGCAAGAATTGCAGCGCCTGATCGAGGGCAGCGATCCTTCGCTGCGGGTCGAGTTCGTGGGCCGCAACCTGATTTTCGCCAGCGACCGCACCCGCCTGCAAGTGCGCCAGATCGAGGCCAACTTCCCCGACTACAACAAGGTCATCCCCGATCGCGGCGATGTGGCGGTCACGCTGCCCAAAGACACGTTGGCCGGTGCCATCCGCCGGGTCAGCACCTTGGGCGGCACCCGCAGCGATCCGATCCTGCGCATGGAGTTTGAGCAAGGGCGGCTGTCGCTGGAGATGACTTTTCCCGACTACGGCGATGCCCACGAGGAATTCGAGATCGACACTTGGTCGGGTGCGCCAATGCGATTTGGCTTTAACCCCAAGTTCTTGCTCGATGTGTGCAATGTCTTGCCGACAGAAAACATCACGCTGGAGATGCGCGATCAGATCTCGCCCTGCCTGCTGCACAGCGACGAAGAGCCCGGCGCGACGTTTGTGATCATGCCGATGCGCTTGTAGCCGTGCGGCTGGATCGACTGACGATTACCGGGCTGCGCAACCTGCGCGGCGAAGACGATGTCAGCGCGCTGCAGTGGACGCCCCACGCCCGCTTCAACCTGCTGGTCGGCGACAACGGCCAAGGCAAGACCAACTTGCTCGAGGCCATGGCGATCCTCGCGGGCCTAAAGAGCTTTCGCACTGCCAAGCTCGCGCAGTGCATCGCGTTCGGCCAGACCCAAGCCACCATCGCCGGGCAAGTGACCTGCAAAGGCTTGGGCTGCCAGCTGGGCATTGAGCTCGGCACCAAGGGCCGGCGGATGCTGGTCGACGGCAAAGTCGTCACCAGCGCTCAGGCTTTCTTGGGTCAGCTGACAGCGGTCGTGTTCACGCCCGGCGATTTGGGCCTGCCCCACGCCGAGCCCGAGGCGCGCCGGCGCTGGCTCGACCGAGTCGTGTTCAACCACTTGCCAGCCCACCTGGACGAATTGCGCCGCTATGACCAGGTGCTGCAGGCCAAAAATGCGCTGCTCAAGCAGCACGTTTCGGGCAAGGCCAAGGCCGATCCGGCCATGCTCGATGTCTACGATCAGATGTTGGCCAGACATGGCGCGCTGGTCATGCAGCGCCGCGCCAGCGTCGTGCAGCAATTTTCGCCGCTGGTCGCCGAAGTTTTTGACAAAATCGCCGCGCCCGGCCTGCACGCCGACGTGCACTACCGGCCCAAGGTGCCGGGCGAGGATGCCGAGGCGGCCCTGACCCAGGCTCAGCAGCAGCGGCGGCCGCGCGACATGCGGGTGGGCTACACCACGGGCGGCCCGCACCGCGACGACATCGACCTGCGCGTGGCCCACGTGCCCGCGCACCTGCATGCCAGCCAAGGTCAGTGTCGGGCGCTGGTTTTGGCGTGCAAGATCGCTGAGATCAAGAGTCTGGAGCGGGCGCATGGCGAGCCACCCGTGCTGCTGATGGACGACGTGTCGAGCGAACTCGACGCCAAGCGCAACGCGGCGCTGATGCACTACCTCGATGAACTGGGCGGCCAAGTGGTGCTGACGACCACCAGCGCGGAGCACGTGCGCGTGGCGGCGCCGCGGCAGATTTTCCACGTCGTCGGTGGGCAAGTGCGGCCGGGGCTGGTGTTGAGCGATGGGCCGATGACGGTGCGCGGCAGCCAGCCGACCCTGGGTTTTACCGCGGGCAGGAACAAGGACACCCCATGAGTTTCTTTCGAATTGAGGGCGGCGTGCCGCTGACAGGCTCGGTGCGTGTCTCGGGCAACAAGAACGAGGCGCTGCCGGTGGTGGCGGCCGCGATGCTGTCGGCGGAGCCAGTCACGCTGCGTAACTTGCCGGATATTCTTGATGTCCGTGTGATGCTCGATGTCGCGCAGGCCCTGGGTGCCGAAGTCACGCGGCTGGGTCCGCACGCGGTGCGCATCCACGCCGCCAACTTGCGAACGACCACGGTGCCCGGCGAGCTTGGTCGCCATGTGCGCGCGTCGATTCTGTTTGCCGGAGCGCTGCTGGGTCGGGCCCGCGAAGTGCAATTGCCTCCGCCAGGCGGTGACGTGATCGGCAAGCGCCGGCTGGACACCCACTTTGACGGCTTTGTGGCGTTGGGTGCGACGTTCGACGTCAGCGACGAAGGCTACCACCTCCAGGCCAAGCGGCTGGTCGGCGCCGACCTGTTGCTCGACGAAGCGTCGGTGACCGCCACCGAAAACTTGATGATGGCCGCGGCCGTCGCCGAAGGTACCACGGTTTTGGGCAACTGCGCAGGCGAGCCGCATGTGCAGGGTCTGGCCAACATGCTGGTGAGCATGGGTGCCAAGATCAGCGGCATTGGCTCCAATCGGCTGGTCATCGAAGGCGTGCCCACGCTGGGTGGCTGCGACTTCACGATTGGTCCCGATTACTTAGAAGTTGGCTCCTTTATCGGTTTGGCTGCAGTGACCGGCGGCGAGCTGCGCATCGAGCAGGCGGCGCCGGCCCACTTGCGGATGATTCGCCTGGTGTTTCGCCGGATTGGCGTGGAGACCGTGGTCGACGGCGAGGACATCGTGGTGCCCGGCGGCCAGCGCCTGGTGGTCAGGACCGACATGGGCGGCGGCATCCCCAAGGTCGATGACGCGATTTGGCCGCAATTTCCGACCGACCTGATGTCGATTGCGATTACCGTGGCGACCCAGAGCAACGGCACGGTGCTGTTTTTCGAGAAAATGTTCGAGGGCCGGATGTTCTTTGTCGACCACCTGATCGGTATGGGCGCGCACATCATCTTGTGCGATCCGCACCGCGTGGTGGTGGTCGGCCCCAATCAATTGGTGGGCCAGCGGGTGCAGAGCCCGGACGTGCGGGCGGGCATGGCGCTGATGATTGCGGCGCTGTGTGCCAAAGGGGTCACGACGATCCACAACGTACGGCAGATTGACCGCGGTTACGAGCGGATGGACCAGAAACTGCAGGCGTTGGGAGCGCGGATTGAGCGGTTCTCGGACGGGGGATGAGCGGACGCACCGTTTGTTCAGATCCATGATATTCAAGGAGTACCTGACCAGAACAATCAGCGACGCCCCGATGTCTACTCGAGAGTAGACGCAAAAAATTGAACAAGTATTCGTATCTCCTAAAATCTTCTGACAAGCAACGCCCTACCGATTGGTAGGTAGGAACGGACGCACCGTTCATTCAGAACCATGAAACAACAAGAGATCCACCTCCGAGACCGCCTCAAGACCGCACGCCGCGTGGTGGTCAAGATTGGCTCCCAGGCCCTGTGCCGCCCCGACGGCCGCCTCGACAGCCGGGTCGTCGCCGGCCTGTGCCAAGACTTGGCGGCGCTGGTCGACACTGGCCGCCAAGTGGTGCTGGTGTCCTCGGGCGCGGTAGCTTCGGGCACGGGCGAGGTCGGCCCGTCCGAACTCGGCAAGCAAGCGCTCGCGGCCATCGGCCAGCCGCTGCTGATGGCGCGCTATCGGCAAGAGTTCGCAATTGCCCGCCGCCACGTGGCCCAGGTGCTGCTGACCCACGCCGATTTGGCAGACCGCGGGCGCTTTTTGCACGCCCGACGCGTGCTGGCCGAGCTGATGGCCGCGGGCGTGGTACCGATCGTCAATGAGAACGACACGGTCGCGGTCGACGAGCTGCAATTTGGTGACAACGACCAACTGGCGGCTCAAGTTGCACACGTGGTGGAAGCCGATGCGCTGCTGCTGCTGACCGAGGTCGACGGCCTGTACACGGCCAATCCCAAGACCGATGCCTTGGCTCAAATGCTGACTTACGTGGGTGCGCGCGACGCCGAAGCGGTAGCGGGCGCGAGCGACGGCAAGTCGGAGTTTGGCTCAGGCGGCATGAAGAGCAAGGTGCTGGCGGCGCGCAAAGCGGGCGCGGTCGGCATTGTGACGGCGATTGCCCATGGCAAGCGACCCGAGGCCGTGCTGCTGCTGTGCAGTGGCGAGCCGCTGGGCACGGTGTTCGCGCCGGCTGCCAAGCAGCTGTCAGGGCGGCGCAGTTGGCTGGCGATGTCGGTGCGCGGCAAAGGTGTCTTGCACCTCGATGCGGGTGCCGCGGCCGCAATTGCGCGGGGCGGCAAGAGCTTGCTGCCGGCCGGCGTGCTGCGCGTCGAGGGCAAGTTTGAGGTCGGCGACCCGGTCGAGCTGCGCGGCCCAGATGGCGCGCTGGTGGCCAAAGGCCTGGTGCGGTATGGCAGTGGTGAGGCGACCCAAGTGTGCGGGCTGCGCTCGGACCAAATCACGGCCGTGCTGGGATGGCTGCCGGCGGGCGAGCTGGTCCACGCCGACGATCTGGTGGTGAGCGAATCGACCCGTAGCCCTTGACCCAAGTCCGCGCCTGCGCGTCCAATGCAGCCGGCGCAACCGACGAGAGGGCCCATGAGATACGCAGGTGCTGCAGGCAAGCGCGACCGGCTGGGGGCGATGCTGCCTTGGCTGATGGTGCTGGCTGCGTGCGCCGATCCCGTTGGTCGCGCCGCGCAGCCGAGACAAGCCGGCCAGCAGATGGGGCCACAAGCCGCGCTGATGCCTGCTGGCGTGACGCCCACGGCGCTGCCCGCCAACCTGCCGCTGCAGCTGACCGAGGCCAAGCAAGTCGACGAGACGTCCAAGCCGGTCGCCCGGGCCGTGACAACGGCGCTGTTGCCCGAACAGACCGCGGCGCTGCTGGCCCGCCTGCCGCCGTTGCAACAGAAGGCCGATGATGCCAAGCCGTTTGCGGTTCGGGACAAGTCCCGACCCTTGCCGCGGCCGGGCGAGACGGTGGCCGTAGCGTTTCCGCCCCAAGCGCTGGCCGAGGCGCCGACGACGGCGATGGCGCCCCTGACGGTCCTGCGGTTTTCGCCCCAAGGCGAAGTCGGTCTGGCGCCGCGGGTGTCGGTGACGTTTAGCCAGCCGATGGTCGCGGTGACCTCGCACGAGCAACTGGACAAGGCGGTGGTGCCCGTGGACATCACGCCCAAGCCGCCGGGACAATGGCGGTGGCTCGGCGCGCAGACCGTGGTGTGGCAGCCCAAGGAGCGCCTGCCGATGGCGACGGCGTTCCAGGTCACTGTGCCAGCCGGCACGCGCTCGGCAACGGGCGGGGTGCTCGACAAGGCAGTGCAGTTCGCATTTGCCACGCCACCGCCCAAGGTTGTGGAGTTTTCGCCATCGGGAGATGGTCAATCGCTGATGCCGCTGCTGTTCGCCCGCTTCGATCAAGACATCGACCCGACCCAAGTGTTGGCCCACCTGACGCTGCGCGCCAACAAGAAGCCGATTGCGTTCCATGGTCTGGACACGGTGGCAGTCAACAAGACCGATCACCAGCACCGGGTAGCGCAGCTGGCCAATCAGGGTGCGGCCAAGCGCTGGGTGGCGCTGCAAGCCGACAAGCCGCTGCCGAAGAACGCCAAGATTGAGGTGATGTTTGGCGCCGGCACGCCGTCGGCGGAAGGGCCACTGGTCACACCCAAGGCCCAGTCGTTCGAATTTCGGACCTACGCGCCGCTGCGGTTGGTCAGCGCCAGTTGCCAGAGCAAGGACGAAGAGTGCCCGGCGCTGTCGCCGTTTGACCTGCAGTTCAACAACGGTCTGGACGAAGAGACCTTTCGACCGGCGTGGGTACAGGTCTCGCCGCCGATCGCGCGACTCAAGGTCAGCGTGGACTGGAATGGCCTGCACCTCGAAGGGCTGACCCAGGGTCGGCAGACCTACACCATCACGGTTGCGGGGGCGCTGCGCGACAGCTTTGGCCAATCGCTGGGGTCGTCCCTGACCGTGCAGGTCCATACCAGCGGTACCGAACCGGCGCTGCGGGTCGAGAGCGAACCGCTCACGCTGGCCGATCCGAGCGATCCGGATCACATCACGGTGTGGAGCATCAACCACGCGGCCGTCGAGCTAAAGGTGTGGGCCGTGCAGCCCCAAGACTGGTGGGCCTACCTGCAGTGGCGCAACCGCGATGGCCACAAGGCGCCGCCGCCGGGCAAGCTGGTGCTCCACCATCGACCGCCGCTCAATGGTCCGCAGGACGCGGTGGTCGGCACGCGGCTGTCGATCGCGGCAGCGCTCAAGAAGGCCAAAGGTAATGTGGTGGTGCAGATTACGTCGCTGCGGCCGCCCGGCAAGGACGAAGAGCCTGAGACCTTTACGACCTGGGTCCAAGCGACCGACATCGGGATTGCGCTGGAGCACGATCACGCCGACATGGCCGTGCTCGCAACCGAATTGCGCACCGCCAAGCCGCTGGCCAACGCAGCAGTGTCGGTCCGCGACCAGACGTGGACGGCGCTGCGCAGCGGTGTGACCTCGACCGATGGCAGCGCGCGGATGGCGCTGCTGGACAAGAGCCAAGGCGAGCCCGTGCTGACCGTGCAATTGGGCGACCAATTGGCGTTTGTGCCGTCGGCTGAGTATGCCAACCGCCATGAGGCGGGCAGTCGGTGGCAGGCCCACAGCTTGGGCGACAGCTTGACGTGGCACGTTGTCGACGACCGCAAGCTGTACCGGCCGGGCGAGAGGGCCTACCTCAAGGGTTGGCTGCGCACGTTGAGCCACGGTCCGCTGGGCGACATCGCGCGCTATGCCGGTCCACGCCAGCTGTACTGGAAGGCCAGCGACAACCGCGGCCTGGAGTTTGCCAAAGGCAAGGTCGAGGTCTCAGCGGCCGGCAGCTTCGATCTGATGCTGCAGCTGCCTGATAACGAGAACTTGGGTCACGTCAGCCTGGTTTTGGAGGACGCCAGCAAGCGGATTCACCACTACCACAGCTTCCGTGCCGAAGAATTCCGCCGCCCGGAGTTTGAGTCGTCGCTCGCGGTCGCTGCGGGGCCCCACATTGCCGGGGGCCTGGCACTGCTGGAGACGAAGGCCGCGTACCTAGCCGGCGGGGCCTTGGGCGGCGCCGAGGTCCAGTGGCGCGCAGATGCCAAACCGGCGCATTACGCCCCGCCGGGATGGGACGGCTTTGAATTCGGCACGTGGGTGCCGTGGTGGCATGGGCGCGGCGGTCATGGTGGCCCGACCAGTTCGGCGGCGCTGCCGGGCAAGCTCGATGCGGGTGGTCAGCACAGTGCGCGGCTGGCGTTTGCCAAGACGGGCGCCATGCACCCGTGGTCGATTGCGCTGTCGGCGACCGTTCAGGACGTCAACCGGCAAGCGTGGACAGCCCGCGGTGCGCTTTTGGTCCATCCCGCCGCGCTGTATGTCGGCCTGCGGACCGCGGGTACCGTGGCCGAGGTCGGCAAGCCGTTCCCCCTGCAACTGGTTGTCGCCGATGTCGATGGCAAGGCGGCAACCGGGACGCAAGCCTCGCTGCGGGTGGTCAATCTGGACTTTGACGGGGTCGGTCAGCCAAGCGATCCGGGACCGGCGGTGGTCACTTCGGCCCTCGCCGCCGTGACGCACCCGTGGACGCCTGCCGCGCCCGGTCGGTATACGGTGACTGCGCAGATCAAGGACGCGCAAGGCCGACCCAATCAAGCGCAGTTGACCATTTGGGTCGCGGGCAAAGGCGGACGGCAGGCTATGGGCGACGCCAAGGCGCCGATCGAGATCGTGCCGGACAAGGCCGCGTACCAACCGGGCGACGTCGCCAAGCTGCTGGTGCGCTGCGCATGGCCACAAGCCGAAGGGACGCTGACGGTGGCGCGCGAAGGCCGGGTTCAGACCCAGAGGCTGTCGCTGACCGGTGGGCCAGTGACGGTGCCGATTCCGATTCTGGAGCACTGGACGCCGGCGATCGCGATTGAGGTCGCGCTGGACGGTATGGGTCCGCGGCCAGGCCAAGACGGCAAGCCCGACAGCAAGCTGCCGCCACAACCGCTGCACGCGACCCACAGCATTGCGCTTTCGATCCCGCCCAAGCACCGGACGCTGGCGGTCAAGCTGCTGCCGGCCCAGAAGATCGTGGCCCCGGGAGCCAAGACGACGCTGGCGGTCGAGGTCCTCGACGCGACTGGCAAACCGCTGGCTGACGCCGAAGTGCTGGTGGTGCTGGTCGATGAAGCGGTGCTGGCACTGACGGGCTACCGGCTGCCCAGTCCGCTGCAGACGTTTTATCCACACCGCGGCGCTGGCATGACGCTGCTGGATCTCCGGCACCATCTGGTGCTGCAGTGGCCCGATCTCGATCCGGCGCGCAGCGGGCTCGCTGTGCAACCGCGCTATCGGCGCTCCCGCAGCGGCTATGGCGGCTATGGCGGTAAAATGGCCGCCCAAAAGAGTGCCGAGTACGCCATGGAGGGCGACGCGCCGATGGACGACGCCAAAGCACCGGCGCCGCCACCGGCCAATGGCCCCACCAAGAAAGCCAAGAATGGCGGCGGCAAAGAGTCCGCTGCCGAGCGCGCCGCCGCCGGTGCGGGCGCAGCAATCGCGGTGCGCCACAACTTCGATCCGCTGGCAGCGTTTGCGCCAACGGTGCGCACCGATGCCGAAGGCCGCGCCACCGTTGCGATCACCCTACCCGACAACTTGACGCGCTACCGGGCGATGGCCATCGCCACCCACGGCGACAAGCTATTCGGCGGCAGCGACGCCACTTTGGTCGCCCGCTTGCCACTGATGGTCCGGCCTAGCCCGCCGCGGTTTGCCAACTTTGGCGACACGTTCGAGCTGCCCGTGGTGCTGCAAAACCAGACCGACGCGCCGTTGACGGTGCAGCTGGCGGCCCGCGCCACGGTGCTGACGCTGACGGGGACGACGCCGGGTGTGCAACTGACCGTGCCCGCCAACGACCGGGTCGAAGTGCGGCTGGCAACCCAAGCGCCGCAGGCTGGAACTGGGCGCGTGCAGATCGCCGTGTCGGCGCCCGGTTTTGCCGATGCCGCCCAGATCGCGCTGCCGGTGTGGACGCCGGCCACCAGCGAAGCGTTTGCGACCTACGGCGTACTGGACGGCGACGCCACGGGTGCGGGTGCACGGGCGCAGCCGATTCGGCGACCGGACGGTGTGTTCCGGCAGTTTGGCGGCCTGCAGGTCACCACGACGTCCACCGCTCTGCAGGGGCTGACCGACGCGGTGATCTATCTCAGTACCTATCCGTTTGAGTGCTCTGAGCAGCTTGCTTCGCGGATGCTGGCGATTGTCGCGCTCAAAGACGTGCTGGCGGCGTTTGAGCACCCCGATCTGCCGCCCGAAAAAGAGCTGCTTGCGCGCGTTGGGGCTGACATCGCCAAGCTGGAGAAGCGCCAGCACTCCAACGGCGGCTTTGGGTTTTGGACGGCACGCGAGGAACCGTGGCCGATCACGACCCTGCACGTTGCGTTGGCGCTGGGCAAAGCCAAGGCAAAGGGTATCGCCGTGCCCGTGCGCATGTTTGATCGTGCCCGCGATTACTTGGGCCAGATCGACAGCCACCTGCCCAAGCACTATGGCGAACAGGTGCGGCGGGCAATCCAGGCAGAAGCGCTGTATGTGCGCCTGCAGATGGGCGATCGCGACGTCAAGGCTGCCAAAGCGCTGCTCAAGGCTGCCGGCGGGGCCAAGGGTCTGCCGCTGGAGGCTACCGCCTGGCTGTGGCCGGTGGTGGCGGGCGCGCCGGAAGCCATGGCCGAGTCCGATGATCTCAAAGTGTTCATCGCCAATCGCGTCGAAGAGCAAGCGGGCACGGCGCACTTCACGGCGCGCTACGCCGACGGCGCCCACCTGCTGCTGTGGAGCGACCGCCGCGCCGACGCGATTGTGCTGGACGCCTTGATGACCGCCGAGCCCAAAAGTGAGTTAATCCCGAAAATCGTCAGCGGCTTGCTGGCCCACCGCACCAAGGGCCGGTGGTCATCCACCCAAGAAAACGCCTGGATCCTGTTGGCACTGGATCGCTACTTCCGGACCTACGAGGCGGCCACCCCCGATTTCGTCGCCAAAGTCTGGCTGGGCGACCAGTACGCGGGCGAGCAGCGCTTTGCGGGCCGCTCCGTCGATCACAAGGAGCTGCACGTGCCGATGGCGCTGCTGGCAGACGGACCGCGCGAGCAAAACCTGGTGGTGGCCAAAGAGGGTCCCGGTCGACTGTATTACCGCATTGCCATGAACTACGCGCCCAGCGATCTGCGGTTGCCGGGGCTGGACCGCGGCTATGTGGTGCAGCGCCTGTACGTGCCTGTCGACAAGGCCGACGACGTGCAGCGCGCGCCAGACGGCACTTGGCAAATTCGCGCCGGTGCCCGCGTGCAAGTGCGCGTCTCGATGCTCAATGCCGCAGTGCGCTACCACACGGCGCTGGTCGATCCGCTGCCGGCGGGTCTGGAGATCCTCAACGGCGACTTGCTGGGCGCCGAGCCGCCGCCGCCGGCCGATCCCCACGCCCAACACCGCTGGTGGGGTCGGTGGTACGAACACAGCAACCTGCGCGACGAGCGTGCGGAAGCCTTTGCGACCTATCTGTGGCCAGGCGATTGGACTTTTAGCTACACCACGCGGGCCACGACTCCCGGCGTGTTCACGGTGCCGCCGGCCAAGGCCGAGCAGATGTATGCGCCGGAGGTGTTCGGCCGGAGCGCGGTGGATCGGGTGGTGGTGCGGTGAGGACTGGGCGGGCAGATTTTAGCTGTTGGTCAACGCCATTGTCGCACTGCGCGCACATTATGGCATCATATGAGCCCAACGCGCTGAGCGTGCGACGGGACGCAAAGTGACACAGCACCCAAGCGAAGATCGGCGTTTGCGGGAGATTCGACGCCAGCTCGCCCATTTGCTGGATCCAAACAGACCCGAAGCAGCGCGTTCTCACCACAGGTCCCGACCGATTGGCGACCGCAGACGGTTCCGATGCCCGACGGCCAGGGATATTTCAGCGACGATGGTGCGTGGCGGTTCGCAGTCGAGCTACTCACGTCAGGTCACCCGATGACAGAGATCGTCTTGGAAAAACCGCCTGGCAAAAGGCGTTCGTCCTTTTGGTCGCCGGCGCCGGCGGCCAACGGGGGGCGGTTGTGGTGCGGCGGGTTGCGCAGGCACGGGTAGCGGCGTAGTGAATTGTGGGATCGGGACGAAACGGCTAGGACCAAATGTCTCACACTGCCCCGAGGCCGATCTCGGACGGGATTCGCTGAAAGTTTTGCACGTCACGGAGACGGGCCGCCTCAAGCAAATTCAGCCGGGGTCGCTGTAAGTCCAGCACGAAAAGGTCGGCGAGTTCACAGCCCAGTCGGCCCGCCAGCCGATCCAAAATCTCGATCGCCGGGACATGTTTGCCACTCTCAGCGCGGCTTAGGAACTGTCCAAGTATAACTTGGACAGTTCCAGCTTGCTAGGTGGGTCGCGAGCTCGCGGCTTGACAGCCGACTCGCCGCTCCTTGCCGCACCAAAGTGATCGAGTTGTTCCTTGACCGTTCCTTAGGTAGCCCTTGCTGAGCTCGCATTCCCATGCGAGGCGCTCCTGAGTCAAGCCAACCTCCTCACGAAGCTGACGAATTCGTGCACC
>CANMNA010000020.1 GCA_947499075.1 Myxococcales bacterium | reverse complement strand
GGCAAGTCGAGCTTGACAGGCGAAGTCGGACGGGCATAGCCTGAGATCACGGCGTCGCGTGGGCGATGCTGGGGCGCGAAATGGGTGGTTTGGCTGAGCAGATTGGGCTGGTGTCGGGCGGTAGGCGGTTTGCGTGGGCTATCCCCCTTAGGGCCGTGGTTCCTTAAGGGCGTTAGTGGCGACTGTGGTTGTTGAAGTATGAGAAATTGCTACGTATGCCGCTCCTTGGGCACAGCCTGCCGACCTTGACGCCGACCCTAGACAAGCGCATGGTGTAGGCTGTCCGTGGCCGCCCCTGCTTACCGTTGCCGCGGAATTCACTGCGCAAGCTCGCCGGAGGGCTCATGTCCAAGGATCTGCAATTGACCGCAACTCGGCTTGCGGCCACAACAAGGCAAGTGTTTGGTAGTATTGCAGTATTTCTGTTGTGGGTCAGCCCTGCGCGCGCCGAGCCGATCGACTTGGCCGTTCAAGGGGCGCTGACTAGCAGCAGCGGCGGGCCGGTGACGGACGGCGGCTACCCGATGGGCTTTGCCTTTTACGCCGACAAGACCAGTGGCGCCCCGCTGTGGACCGAGCTATTCCTCGGCGTCACCGTCAAAAACGGGGTATTTTCAACGGTGTTGGGGTCTGGCACCACCAAGCTTGACCACAGCCTGTTCACCACCGCCAAGCCGGTGTACGTCGGCATCACGGTAGGCACCGATCCCGAATTGCCGCGCGAAGTGTTGCGGCGCGCGCCGTTGGCCATTCATGCCATGGCGGCAGCCGTAGCCAGCGACTTGCAATGTAGCGGTTGCGTTGGCAGCGACGACTTGGCTAAGGCAGCGATTACCGGCGAAAAAATAGCGCTCGGTGCCGTCGGCGCCAACCACGTGTCGTTCAACTGGGCGGGGTCCGACAGCCCTGGCGGGGTCGCAACCTATGCCATTGGTGCCAACACGGCCAAACTGGCAGAGAGCGCGGACAACGCCAAACTGGCGGCGCTGGCCGACGAGGCTCTCAGTGCCAATATGGCCAAGAACTTACAATGCACCGGCTGCGTCGGCAGCGACGACGTCGCCAAGGGCAGCATTACCTTGGACAAACTGGCGGCCGACGTCGCCAACGGCTTCGTCTCGGTCAAGGGCGGCAAAGTCGACGGGGCCTTGGAAGTGACCGGCGCCTTGAGCGTTGGCGGCGGCATCGACATGCAAGGATCGGCGCTGACCAAGGCGGCAATTGGAGTCGGCGATGCCAAAGTAGTGGTATGTACAGCTAAAGAGGCTGGGCAACTGCTGTTCGACAAGGCCAGCGCCCGCTTGTACTTGTGCGACGGCACCAAACAACGCCGCCTGACTGTGTGCTCCGAGTTGTGCGCGCCAGCGGCCACTATCGACTGCGGCACCTCGATTAGCGACGGCTGCGGCGACGCCAATCCGCTGTGTGGCACCGGCAGCAAATGCGAAGCTGGCAAGACCTGCAGCAGCGGCAAGTGCACCGCTCCACCGGGCAGCCAGACCAATCCGGCGGCATCGTGCAAGGCGGTGCTGGCCGCAAGTGCCACTGCAAAATCAGGTGCTTACTGGCTGGATCCCGCCAACACTGGCAAGCCCTTCCAAACGTGGTGCGACATGGACACTGCGGGCGGCGGCTGGACGCTGGTGGCAATCATTTCGAGCGTCGATGGGGTGGCGTCGATGGCCTGCGGCATGAATTGGGATTACAAATCAGCGTTGTGGACCAACACGACCACGCTCGCCGCGGCAGATTTCGACGAAAATAAAGACCACAAGTACGACAGCTACGCCACTGTGCCGTTTGGCGAGTTCTTGATGGTCGAAAAGGTCGCGACCAAAGTGGGTTTCAAGCAGTGGAAAGTGGGTAACCACACTAGTTTTGCAGTGATGATGCAGGGAGGCTGCGCGACGCTGGCCGACGCGGCTGTCGCCTCTGGTGGCACGATTAGCGCGGACAATGCGGTAATCTTCAGCAACAACCTCAAGCGCAACTGCAACAGCGATTACAGCAACAACGACGACCTGAGCCGCTTGCACGGCAATAGCCCCAACAACCCCCAGGGCAATTGCTACAACGGCGGTTGGGGCTTGGGGGTCGACGGCGACGCGCCCAACTGCGAGTGGGCCAGCGAGGCGCGACCGCAGTACGGCGGGTGGTCGACCCAGTGCTACTCGGAAACGGGATTTTACTCTGGCGGAGAGTTGTGCGGGGCTGGCTGCGCTAAACACCATGATTCTGGGGTGTTTGCCGGCAGCTTGTTTGTCAAGTAGCTAAAATTAGGCAGTAAATTGAAGTCGGAGCGCTGGCGTCTTGCCCACCCTGGTCGCGCCTACTTACGGGCCAGTGGATGACCATCAACCCGCAATTCTTGCAAAAAATACGGGGGCATACACACCGCCACGGTTGCCGAAGCCGCCATGCACGCGTAGTCGTCGCGACACGGTTCGTCTAGGCCGCACCTGCGCAGCCGCGCCGGTCGCAATGCTGCCGCCGCACACTGATCAAACGGCGTACCGCGGGCCAAGCAAGCATTGAAATCGACGATGCCCGGAATACCAGCGCACGGTGCCAGCGGCCCCGCCGTCACCCCGCAGCCCGCCGCGCACAAACCGGCGGGAAAGCCAATGCGCGAAGTCTCGCAATAGCCTGCTCCGCAAGACAATTGGCTGCTTTTGGGCACCGTTTCTAACCCGACGGTTTTGCCCGCCTGCACCACGCCGGCCTCGCACGGGTCGCCAATCGCGCGCTGGGCCGGCAAGCACACCCCGACGTCGCGGTCATCGGCCGCCGCGGCCGGATGCGCCCATACGCCGCTGGAGGAAGTGGCGCTTTCACATATTTCGTTGTAACTATTAAGTTAAATCAAAACAGAGCGTGCGCTCGGTTGGCGATCTGCGCCCGCGAGGACGGGGGCGGTGCGCACCGGGCCACAGCCATGCTAAGGTGCGCGGCCGACGGCCATTGTGGCCGATCACCAGACGCCCATGCTCCACCTCCGCAATCGCCCCCGCCGCAACCGCAAGTCCGCAGCCGTGCGCGCCATGCACAGCGAGACGTGGCTCGACGCCCGCCACCTCGTGCTGCCGCTGTTTATCCACGCCGGGCACGGCAGCGAGCCGATCCAGTCGATGCCCGGCTGCGCGCGGCTGTCGATCGATGCCATGCTGCAAGAATTGGGGGCGGCGCACAAAGAAGGCCTGCGGGCGGTCATTCTGTTTCCCAAGATCAGCGAGTCGCTCAAGTCCAGCAGCGGCGCAGAAGCCTACAACCCGGCGGGGCTGGTGCCGATGGCGATCCGCCAAATCAAAGTCTATTTTCCTGACATGGTCGTGATGACCGACGTGGCGCTCGACCCCTACTCCAGTGACGGCCACGACGGCATCGTCCGCGATGGCGAGGTTGTCAACGACGAAACGGTCCAGGTGCTGTGCGAGCAAGCCCTGTGCCAAGCCGAAGCGGGCGCTGACGTCGTGGCACCGTCTGACATGATGGACGGCCGCGTCGGCGCCTTGCGCGATGCGCTCGACGGCGCGGGCTATACCAACGTCTCGATCCTGGCCTACACCGCCAAGTACGCGTCGGCGTTTTACGGCCCGTTTCGCGATGCGCTGGACTCGGCGCCCAAGTTTGGCGACAAGAAGACCTACCAGATGGATCCGGGCAATGCCCGCGAAGCACTGCGCGAACTGGCCTTGGACGTCGCCGAAGGCGCCGACATGGTCATGGTCAAGCCGGCGGGACCCTACCTCGACATCATCGCTTCGGTGCGCGCCCACACCACGCTGCCGGTGGCCGCCTACCAAGTGTCGGGCGAGTACGCGATGATCAAGGCGGCGTGCGCCAACGGATGGCTGGACGAACGGCAAGTGGTGCTCGAGAGCCTGCTGGCGATCCGGCGCGCCGGCGCCGATGTGATTCTCACCTACTTCGCCCGCCAGGCCGCCCGCTGGCTGGCTGCACCGGCGTAGGACCCCTTGCACTCGATTTGGCAGTGGTTTGGCATCTCGGTGCTGGCGCTGGCGCTGGGTCCGGCCCTGTTGGCGCCGGCGCAGCGGCTGCCATCGCTGTTGCGGGCGCTGGACGGCTTTGTGCTGGTGTCGGTCGGCGGCATCGTGCTACTGGATGTGCTGCCCGACGCTTTGGAGCACGGCGGCTTTGGCGCGGTGCTGCTGGTGGCGGCAGGCCTTATCGGGCCAGGGTGGCTGGAGCGCCGCCTGCACCACGCCGCCCAGGCGGTGCACACGGCGGCGCTGGCGGTGGGTCTGCTGGGGTTGGCGCTGCACGCTGGTCTGGACGGCGTAGTGCTAGCGGGTGCACGGCAAGCGGATACCCAAAGCCTGGCGACCGCAGTGCTGCTGCACCGCCTGCCGGAGGGCTTGACGATTTGGTGGCTGTTGCGGCCCAGCTACGGCCCGCGGGTGGCGGTGCTGGTGCTGGTGGCGGTGGCGGGCGCAACGGCCGCCGGGCTGGGGCTGGCCGATCACGTCGCAGGCGTTGCCCACGGCGGCGGGCTGGCGTGGGTGCAGGCGCTGGTGGCGGGGTCGCTGTTGCACGTGGTCGTCCACCGCGGTGAGGCAGGCAGCGCAGCCGATGCCGAGCCGCAGCAGCGCTGGCGCTGGGCTTCGGGCATGGGTGCACTGCTGGGGGTGGCGCTGTTGATGGCGGTACTGCACCAGCACGAGTCTGCGGCCGGCCGGGAGCGCCAAGCCAGCGTGTTTTGGCAGCTGGCCCATGAGTCGGCGCTGGCGCTGGTCGTGGCCTATGCCGCCGCCGGGCTGGTCCAGTCGCTGCTGCCCGCGGCATCGTTGCAGTGGCTGGGCCGCGGCAACAGCTTGTCGCAGGCAGTGCGCGGCATGGTCTTTGGCTTGCCGCTGCCGATCTGCTCGTGCGGGGTCGTGCCGGTCTACCGGTCGCTCGCGCTCCAGAGGGTCCCGGCTGCGGCAGGCTTGGCCTTTCTGGTCGCCACACCTGAACTCGGTCTGGACGCAGCGCTGCTCTCGATTCCGCTGCTGGGCCAACCGCTGGCGCTGGCACGCCTGATCGCCGCAGCAGCGGTCGCAGTAGCGGCTGGGGTCATTCTCGCAACGCTAATTAGCCGCGGATGGACCGGCCCGGCCTTGCGCGCCGAGCCCAGCCACAGTGATGCTGGTGTGGCCAAGCCCAGCGGCCTGCGCGCCCGCATTTGGAGCGGTCTGCGCATCGGGCTGGGCGAAATGGTCGACCACACCGGGCCGTGGGTCCTGCTGGGCTTGGCGGTGGCGACGCTGGGTGCGCCGCTGATCGCCGACAGTGGGCTTTCGCAGTGGCCTGCTGGCTTGGATGTGCCGGTGTTTGCGCTTATCGGCATGCCGATGTACGTCTGCGCCTCGGGTGCAACGCCGCTGGTGGCTGTCTTGCTGGCGGGCGGCGTGTCGCCCGGGGCCGGGCTGGCCTTCTTGCTTACCGGACCCGCGACCAACATCAGCACATTTGGCGTGCTGGCGCAGGTCCACGGGCGTCGACTGGCGTTGGCGTTTGTGGTGACGATGGCGGTGCTGGCGATCGGCAGCGGATGGCTGGTCAACGTGGTGCTGGCCGGCTACCGGGTGCCCAATTTGGCGGCCAGTACCAGCCACAGCCACAGCTGGCTCGACTCGGGCGCGCTGGCGGTGCTGGGCGTGCTGTTGGCAGCGAGCGTGCTGCGACAGGGTCCACGCAATTTCATCGGACAGGTGCTGGCGATTGCCCGCGCCGGCAAGCACAACCATGACGCTGGGCACAACCATGACGCTGGGCACATCCATGATCACGGGCACATCCATGATCACGGGCACAGCCATGATCACGGGCACAGCCATGATCACGGGCACAGCCATGGCGCGGACCACAGTCATGGCGCGGAACACGGTCATGACCACCACCACGGCCACCATCACTGAGCAGGCTGTCCCGCGGTGCCTTTCAGCAGCCGTTTAGCCAACTGGCGGGCGACGCAGCGGCTGCACCGGCGGCGGCGGCGGCTGGATCATGCCCAGCGAGTTCATGCCCATCATGTGCTTCATCTGGCTCTCCATGCCTTGCACTGAGCCGTCCAAGAAGATCACATTGCCCTTGCCCTGCTCGGCAAAGTGCTTGATCGCCTCGGTCCACATGAAGAACAGCAGAAAGCTCGGATCTAGCCCGGCCTGGGTCATCTCGGCGATCGACTGGCGCACACCCTTGGCCATCTCTTCGCGGAACTGCGCCACACCTTGACCCTGTAGCCGGCTCGCTTCGCGTTGGGCTTCGGCCGCAATCTGGATCGCCCGCCCCTCGGCTTCGGCCTGCTTGGTCTTGGTGATCAGCAGGGCCTGGCCTTCATTCTCCGCGGCCGCCCGCAGGTTGCTGCTGGCAACGACGCGCGCCATCGAGTCCATGATGGTGTGATCGAACACGATATCGTTGATTTGCAGGTCAATCAGATGGTAGCCCCACTCTTCCAGATCCTTGTCCAGCTGATCTTTGACTTCGGACACCAGCTCCTTGCGCAGGCTCAGGATCTCGCTTTGGCGCTTGGTCGCCACAAACGAACGGACCACGCCCTCGACGGTGCGCACCAGGGCACGCATGAAGTCTGACTCGCTTTGGAACTTGTAAGCGACATTCTTGATGGTGTTCTGATCCTGATTGAGCACGGCATACAGCAGCATGGCTTTGAAGCCGACTTCGGCCTGATCGGAGGTGATCGCCTTGAACTCGAGCTCAGCCGAGCGGTTCTGCACCGAGATCTTGCGGTCAATGCGCTCCAGAATCGGAATCTTGAAGTTCAAGCCCGGGTACATGACCCGCTGGAACTTACCGAACATGGTGATGACGCCGACAAAGCCCTGGCCGATGGTGACAAACGAGCCAAAGAAGATGATCAAGAAAATGACAACCAACGTGATAGTACCGGGTGACATGCAACCTCCGAGCGCCCGACCAGCTGTGGACGCGTGTGCTCCTTTGAGGCCATCCTAGTCCAGATCGACTGATCGGGCAACAGCGCGAAAAAGACTGCTTGGGATTGGATTGTTACGAGGGAACCAGCGCCCACTTGAGCGCCGACGCCGCTTCGCCGCACGAGTCGTAACGCTGGGTCGGGGTCTTGGCCAGCATCCGGTCGAGCACCGACACCGCCAGCGCCGGCACTTGCGGGTTGAACTGCCGCGGATCGCGCGGCCGCTCCGTCAACTGTGCGACAAACAAATTGCTGTCACCAAACGGCAATTGGCCGGCCAGCATGCGGTAGATCATGACGCCCAGCGCGTACTGGTCCGCTGTCGGTGCCACAGGCTTGCCGGCAAGTTGCTCTGGCGACATGTAGTGCGGGGTGCCGACCAGCATGTTCTGGTCGCCAAAATCATCGTTTTGCGGCCGCGCCAAGCCAAAATCGACCAACTTGACGTGACCGTCCTTGGCCACCATCACGTTGTCTGGCTTGACGTCGCGGTGCAGCACGCTCTGGCTGTGCGCGTAGTCCAAAGCGTCGGCGACCTGACGGACCACCGACCAGCAGAACCGCCAGTCTGCCAACGGCTTGCGCGGCTCCATGAAGCACGAAAGCGGATGGCCATCGATAAACTCCATGGCATAGTACAGCACAGCGTCGACCTTGCCGAGGTCATGGATCAGCACGACGTTGGGGTGGCGCAGCTGGGATGCGACGCGCACTTCGCGCAGGAAGTAGCGGCGGGCAACATCTTCGTGCATGCCGGTCGCAGCCAAGAACTTGAGCACCACCTGGCGGTCGAGCAAGTCGTCGGTCGCCCGGTACACCACGCCGCTGGCGCCGCGGCCGATCGCCTTGAGATCGCGGTAGCGCTCGGACAGCACCACCGGGACTCCTGACGGCCACCCCGGCGGCGCCGCGACCGTAATGACCGCCTCGGCCTTTTTGCCTGGTTGGGGCGACGGTTCGCGGTCCTCGAAGCCACCAAACGCGATGTGGCCGGACATCGGGCGGTGCCCACCGGGATCCTGCCCCGCGCCGTGCGGCTGCTGACCGTCGTGCGGCTGCTGACCGTCGTGCGGCTGCTGACCGGGGTACTGCTGCTGACCGCCGTGTTGCTGCTGGCCGGGGTGCTGCCGTTGCTGCGACGGCTGCTGGATCGGCACCGAGGCACGCGCTGCCGCTTCCGCTTGCACGTGGGCTTGCTGGGCCTGAGCGTGGACTTGCTGGGCCTGCATTTGGGCTTGGTGGGCCAGCACGTACTGCATCTGGGCGTGCTGGAGCAGGGCGTGAGCCATCTGCGCCTGCACGACGGGCGAGTGGTGTTGGCCCTGATACGCTTGCTGTTGGGCAAAGGCGGCCATGCCTGTCGGCGCGGCACTGGCGGGGTCAAAGCTGGGTTGCGAACTGGGCACCTGCCCGCCTGGCCCTGGCGGCGCCCACCCTGGCAGGCCACCTGGGTGTTGCAGGTGTAGCGCGGGCTGTAGTTGCGGCGCGGTGTTCATGGCGGGTGGCGAACCGCGGTCGGCGTAGCCAGCATGGTGGGCCACGACGGGTCCGGTGTTGATCGGCAGCAACATGATGCCCGAATTGGATCGCGGCAACAGACCGTCGCCGGTGCCAGTCGGCAAGCCGAACGCACCCAACGCTACACCTGCATGGCCCGGCGGCAACGCGGCTTGGCCTGGGTGCTGCGGCTGCGCATGGGTCAACATTGGCTGTTGCTGTTGCTGGGGTTGCTGGGGTTGCTGGGGTTGCTGGGGTTGCTGGGGTTGCTGTTTCGCCGGAGCCGTGTGTTGCGGCTGCTGCGGCAGTTGGGTCTGCGACGGCCGCTGGGCCTGAGCGACCACCGCCTGGGCGGCGAGTCGGCTGGCGGCGGTCGGTGTCGGGCGCGCCGCAGGCAACACTTCGGCGGCACCGACGGCGATGCGGGCAGCCAATGACTCTTGACTCATGCGGCCGACCACCCCATGGGCCTGCAGCGCCGGAGAGTAGCCGACGGGCGTCGAGGGCTCCGCGGCGCGCCCCAAGCCCGTGCGCTCCGCGTTGCGCATCGCCGCTTGCGGCACGACCTGACTGGACGAAGGGGTGCGACTGGCAGAAGTCAGGCCACCGGAGGCCTCGCTGGGCGGGGCGGCACTGCCCGGTCGGGCCACGCTCGCAGACGCGCGCCGGCTGCTGGCGCCATGGCTGCCGCCAGTGGCCCGCGCTTCGCTATCGGTCAGTCCAACGGGTTGGGTCGCAGGCTCGGGCGGCGCGCCGCCCAGAGCAATGCCAGCCGATCGGCCTCTGGCCACCGGCTCCGGGTCACCGAGCAACGTCTGCACCACCTTGTCGATGTTGCATACGACTTCGCGCTCGGTGTGATGCAGCACCAACCGGGCGTCTTCGATCCCAAATACCTTGGACAGCAAGCTGCGCAGTGGCTCTGGTCCAACTGCGCTGCGCGCGTCGAGCCAAGTGACCGCAAACCCTGGGGCCCGGGTCGAAGACGCCTGCAGTACGTACAAAACCTTGCCGGTCACGACCACCGCAGGCGTGCGGTCGCCGGGCGGCCGAATCGCCACCTCGAAGGTGCTGCCCAGCGGCGGGCGATACCGCGCCGCGAAGTAGCCGCCGGCCGGACCCACGTTGATGCACACGAGGTCCTGCTTGGCGCCGCCCACAGTCTGGGCGCGCAAGGTGACGTCGCGTCGCAAGAATCTTCGCCTCTCGACGAACATGGGTCCAGTGTGCGGGCAGATCATCGCCGCAACGGTGCAGGCACCGCAGCCGCACAGCATTACCATGCTCAGGCTGGCGTGTCCACTGGGGGCAAATTCCGCGATCCCCCGCTTTGAGCGCATCTCTGCGTCACTGCGTCGCTTCTCTCGCTGCGGCGTACCTCAGTACGCCTCGCTCTTTCAGCTCCTTGCTCCTTGATCTGCATCTCAAATCGCGGGCCGCGGGAGATCTCTGTGGGGAATCTGGGAATTGCTGGGGCGACGGCGCGGCGTGACGCGGGCGTTGACGGGTCAGCCCGGGCGCGGCACCATCGCGGCGCCGCCCGGCATCCCGCCGCACCTGCAGCAGGAGCCCATGCCCACGTTTGCGCCGGTCACAGCCGGGTCCACCGCCGCGCGCGTCGTCATCGTCGGCGGCGGATTTGGCGGGCTGTGGTGCGCGCGTCGCCTTGCCGACGCCAACGTTGCAGTGACGCTGCTCGACCGCACCAACCACCACTTGTTTCAGCCACTGCTGTACCAGGTGGCGATGGCAGGGCTGTCTCCCGCTGAGATCGCCGCACCCATTCGCTCGCTGCTGCGCGACCAAGTCAATGCCCGAGTCTTGCTGGCGCAAGCGGTTGGCGTCGACCTTGCCGGCTGTGAAGTGACGCTGGACGACGGCAGCACGCTACCCTACGACTGGCTGGTGCTCGCAGTCGGGGCCAAGACCAGTTATTTCGGCAACCCAGACTGGGAACGCCACGCCTGTGGCCTCAAGACCATCGAAGACGCGCTGGAAATTCGTCGGCGCGTGCTGATGGCGTTTGAGTTGGCAGAGCGGACCACCGATATGGCGGAGCGCAAGCAGCTGCTCACCTTTGTGGTCATTGGCGGCGGTCCGACGGGCGTCGAGCTGGCGGGGGCGATCGCCGAGCTCGCCCACACCGTGCTCAGCCACGAGTTTCGCAGCATGGACCCAGAGAGCGCGCAGGTGATCCTCGTCGAGGGCGGTTCGCGCATTCTGGCCCAGTTTCCGGCAGGTCTGTCGCAGAGTGCGCGCCAGCAGTTGGCTGAGATTGGGGTCCAGGTGCAGCTCGGCGGTCGGGTGGTGGCGATGGACGCCGACGGCGTGGGGTTTGAAGACGGCCAGCGCATCGCCGCCCGCACGGTGGTGTGGGGTGCTGGTGTGCGCGGCACGCGGCTGGCCGAGACGCTGGGAGTGCCACTGGACCGCAGCGGCCGGGTGCCCGTCGGCCAGGACTGCAGCGTCGCCGGGCACCCCGCGGTGTTCGCGATTGGCGATATGGCCCTACATGTGGCAGCTGGCAAGCCCTTGCCGGGCTTGTGCCCGGTCGCGATGCAGCAAGGCACCTTCGTCGGTGACATCATCGCGCGCAACTTGCCACCGGGCCAGCGTGGCACGTTTGGCTATGTCGATCGCGGCAGCATGGCGACCATCGGCCGCAGCCGGGCCATCGCCTGGGTCGGCAAGCATGAACTGCGCGGATTTGTGGCGTGGCTGGCGTGGCTGGTCATCCACCTGTTGCAGCTGATCGGCTTTCGCAACCGCTTGGTGGTGTTGGTCAGTTGGGCCTGGTCCTACTTCGCCTACAAGCGCGGGGCCCGGCTCATCACAGAGCGAGCGACGGCACATCAGGCGCTGCGCCCGGCGCCCTCGGCGCAAAAGGAGGCCTAGTATGACCCCGACCCGAGTGCCTATCGCTACCAACGCCGATCTCGGCCTGTTGGCCAATCTCTTGCGCAAAGTCGTGCACTTCTTTGTGCGGCGGCGGGTTGGCAGGGTCACCACCCCCGATTGCGGTGATGAGCCACCACCCGTTCGTGCTCGGCGGCTACAGCGGCATGGAGCAAGGCCTGGCATGGGCCCAGCGTTTGCCCAAAGACCTCAAGAGCCTGATCAACCTGCGCGCGGCGTCGCTGATTGGATGTCCTTTCTGACTGGACATCAGCACTGCCGTGGGCAGGGCCAATGGCGTGACCGAGCAGAAATTGCAGCAGTTGCTAAATCACCCGCAGTCGGCGCTGTTCTCTGCCGCCGAAAAGGCCGCGTTAGGGCACCGGCAAAATCAAGTCGATTTTGTCGGTGGCCCATTTGCTGGCTGAGTGGGTCGCAAGCTCGCGACTTTGCGAGTCGACTCGCCGCTCCTTCTTTGCGGCCAGTGATCGAGTAATTCGTGCTGGAGCCCTTACGCTACTGCGATGCGATGTGTGCGACCCCTGCCGATGTGCCCGAGACACTCTTTGCGGACCTCAGGACCCACTTTGGGCCCCGACGAGATTAAGTCGATCAGAGAGACCTTTCGCACCGTTGCCGCGAGTCGAACGCTTTCGAGAGCTTGCCAACCCACGAAGCAAGCAAAAGGGCGCCAACAAAATCGACTAGATTTTGTTGGTGCCCTTTGACGCCGAGCAGCTTGTCGAGTTGACGGCGACCATTGCCTAGGAGAATTTCCGGTCGCGGTTCAACCGTGGCCTGGGCATCGGCAGCGACGGGTTCTCCGAAGGCTCGTTTTGCGTGTTGCCAGTGCGGGCTGGCAGCCCAGAGGTGCCGGCGCCGACTGGAGCGACCTGAACGGGCGCAGGTGAGTCTGGGCCCCGCGCTGGGGTCGGCGCGCCCCCGCTGCTGGAGTCGCTGGCGTTGGGCCGGGCAGTTGCGCTTGCGCCGCGCAGCCCTGCGCGTTACGTTGTGACCCAGCGGGCCTGCACCGCTCTGGAGCTGCCATGCCTCCGCAATGCCGTCTCGGCGACAAGTCTTTAGTGCCCGCCGATGCCCACGGTTGCCCGGCGTGCCCCCATCCTGCGATCGGTCCTGCCACAGCGGGCTCGCCGGACGTCAACGTCAACAAGCGCGCTGCTATCCGCGTGGGCGATCCCGGCATCCACGCCGCATGCTGTGGGCCCAATACCTGGAAGGCCGCCAAAGGCTCCGGCACAGTGTTTATCAACAAGAAAGCCGCGCACCGCCAGGGTGACACCGATAGCCACTGCGGCGGTACCGGTCAGATGATCGAGGGTTCGGGCGACGTCATCACCGGCGGCTGATCCGGGCTGACCGCCGCCACAGTCGGCCGCAACAACGCCACAATCCGCCGCGCCAGCTCTGGCCCAATACCCGGCACGCTTGCAATCGCCGCGTGATCGGCGGTCCGCACGCCCGCCAGCGAGCCAAACGCGGTCAGCAGCGCCTTTTTCTTGGCCTCGCCAATGCCGGGCACACCGTCGAGCTTAGACTTGAGCGTGCGCTTGTTGCGCCGGCTGCGGTGGGCCGTAATCGCCAGCCGGTGGGCCTCGTCGCGCAGCCGGACCAGCAGATAAATTTCGCTGGAATGTTGGGGCATCACCACCGGATTCTTGATGCCCGGCAAGAACACCCGCTCCGGCGACGCCGCACTCTCGCCGTGGTCGCTCGATGCCTGCGCGCGGGCCTTGGCGAGGCCAACCACGTCGACGATGCCCGCCAGACCCAGCTCGTCCAGCACCGCCAGCGCGACTTTGAGCTGGCCCTTGCCGCCGTCGATCACCACCAGATCGGGCAGTGGCCATCCGCTGGACTTGACGCGCTCCAGCCGCCGCCCCAGCACTTCGCGCATCATCTCAAAGTCATTGGGTGTATCCAGACCACGCACCCCAAACGTGCGGTACTCGCGCGGGGCCAAGTCGCCATCGAGCGCCACCGACATCGAGCCGGTCGGGTCAGTACCCGAGATATTACTGATGTCATAGCACTCGATGCGCCGCGGCAGGCGATTGAGGTGCAGTCGCTTGTGCAGGCCCGCCAGCGCCGCTTGGCGCTTCTCGGCCGTGCGCGCTTGATCTTCGAAGACTTGACGCGCGTTTTCGGCGGCCATCTCGACCAGTCGGACTTTGGGCCCGCGCTGGGGCCAGGCCAGCACCACTTGCCCACGCGGCACTGCGGCACTGTCGATCTGCGCGCGTTGGCGCCGCAAGTCACCCAGCCACTCGGCGACCACCTCGGCATCGGGCAATTCGACGGGCACCAGCACTTCGTCCGGCACCGCATGGCCACGGTCATACAGCGACTGCAGGTAGCCGCTGACGATCTCAGCGTCGGGCCACTCTTGATCCTTGAGCACGTGGCCCCGAGAGCCGAGCAGCACGCCCTGGCGAAATGTCAGGACCGCCACGCACACCCGCGCGCCTTCGCGGTACAGGCCCACGGCGTCCAGTGCTTGGGTGCGATCAAATTGGGCGACATTTTGCTGCTCGAGGCTGACCTGCAACGCTTTGACGTGGTCACGGTAGCGCGCCGCGCGCTCAAAGTCCTCCGAGACGGCCGCTTGGGCCATCCGTGTTTGCAAGTGGTGGACCAACTCGGAGCGCCGACCCGACAAGAACAGCGCGACATCGCGGACATGGCCGGCGTACTCGTCGCGATCGACAGGCAGCGTACACGGGCCCAGGCAGCGCCGAATTTGGTACTCCAGGCAGGGCCGGGTCCGGTTGGCAAAGATGCTGTCCGGACAGGTCCGCAGCTGAAAGTGGCGGTTAATTTGGGCCAGCGTCTGGCGCGCCGCACTCGCCGACGCGTACGGGCCGAAGTACAGCGCGCCGTCTTTGGCCGGCCGCCGCACCACCTGCAGGCGGGCAAACGGCTGGGCGGTGTCCAAACGCAAGTGCAAAAAGCGCTTGTCGTCCTTGAGTTTGACGTTGAATTGCGGCTGGTGCTGCTTGATCAGCTCGTTTTCGAGCAGCAGCGCTTCCTTGGCCGTGGCGGTGACCACCACATCGATGGCCCCCAAAATATGGTGCAAGTGGGCGACAAAAAATCGCTCGTCCTGACCGGCAAAGTACTGGCGCAACCGGGCCTTGAGGCTGGCCGCCTTGCCGACGTACACGATGCACCCGCGGCGATCGCGCATGAGGTAAACGCCCGGTCGGTCGGGCGCGGTCGCTAGCCTGCTGGCAAAATCGAAGGGTCCGGCGGCCGCGCTGTCGGCGATCTCGCCTGGCAATGCGCTGTCGAGCGGCTCCAAGGCGTAGGCATCGCCCTCGCTCTCGGTCGCAGCGTCGCAATAGGTGCTGAGATCGCTCGGGTCAAAGGGCCGGTCGGCGGAGGCGCTGTCGCCGGTGGCGGCGCGACTCAAGTTGGGACTATGCCCGAAGCCTGCGCGCCGACGTGCGGTGCCGCTTTGGCTATTTGGCGGGGGCATCGCCGGCGGGCGCTGGCTTGGCAGCCTCTGGCGTCGCTTTGCCACCTTCCGGCGCAGGCTGCTTGGCGGGCTCTGATGGCGCAGCGGGCGCAGCGGCGGGCGCAGCGGCGGGCGCAGCGGCGGGCGCAGGCTGGGGCTGCCCCATGTTGACCTCGACCGGCTTGCCGCCGATGTTGAGCTTGATGCCACCGGGAGGTCCGCCTTGCAGCATCGGCATGCCCGGCTCGCCGCCTTCAGCCTTGGGCTTGTCAAGGTCGGCGCGCTTGGCTTGATCGGCCAGCTTAGCCTTCTCTTCTGTGACCTTGAGCGTAAACGCCTCGGCTTTTTTGACGCGGCTGGCCTTGGTCGCGTCCTCGATGAGCTTGATCGCGTAGGCGCGGTAGGCTTCCTGCCGCCGCAGCCCCTGCAACGTCTTGGCCAGTGTCTCTTTGAGCTTGGCATCGGCCTTTTCGTCTGTCGGCTTGTTGTTGGCCAACCGCACCAAATGGCGAGTCTTTTTGTCCTCGGACAAGAAAATCTGAGCCGCAATCGGCGAGGCCACGGTCAACTGGGCAGCCGCCTTAGCCATCTCCGGATGCTTGCCCACCATCGGGATGCTGTCCGGGTCGTCGCTCTTGGGTGGCATACCGAACAGCGCCGAGAGGTCCTGCAGCGCCTCCATCGGGCTCTTGCCCAACGGCGGCGTCTCCATGACCGACAAGGTGTCTTCGGGCAGCCCGCGCTTCTTGCACCAGCTCTTGACGACCTCGGCCAATGGCGTGGTCGGGGTGGCTTGGGCCGCCAACTGCACGGCCTTGACGATGTTGTCGAGCTCGCGTTCGCCGCGCTCTTTTTGCAGCAGGCCTTGGGCGATCTCGACGCGGGCATCGGCCAATGGCGTCTCTTTGCCCGGCAGCTTCTTCTCGATGACCAGCACCCACCAGCCCTTCTTGCCTTGGACCGGGCCGATGAGCTCCATCTCCTTGCCGCCGAGCACCGCTGTCTTGACCGCCGGCCCAAAGGGCTGGCGATCGAGCTTCTCGGCGTCGTAGTCATCGACGTACTTGCCGCCGGAGTCCTTGTACATGTTGTCATCGGTCTTGTCGCCAGCGATCTTGCTGAAATGCTGGAGCAAACGCTGTGCACGTTCGTCGCCCGTCACTTCGGTCGCGGTCTTGGGTTCGCCGACGGCCACGGCCGGCTTGTCGGGGTCATCGGACTTGGGCGCCACCGGGTCGAGCTTGATCTCGCCCGACCATGCCTTGTCCATGTCGGCCTTGATCGCCTCGGCCGCGCCGCGCTTGGCAGCACGTTGATCGACCGCGTCTTTCTTCTTGGCCTCGTCGGTCTCGTCGTCGGCGTTGGGCGCGGCGACCAAAATGGCACGAATGTTGTACTTGTCCGGGACCTTGTACTTGCTGGCTTGGGCGGCGTACTCGGTGGCGATCGCGTCGGCGTTGCCCGCAGACCAGGCGTCAGCTTCGGCCGTGGTCACGCTGATGGCCTTGGCCACCGTCACCGCATCCAGCGTGAGCAACTCCAGCCGCGTGCGCTGATTGTCGGCGGCAAAAAGGGCGTCCACTTCCTGAGGGGCAATCAAGATGCCTTGGGTCACGATCTGGGCCATTTTGTCGCGCAAGATCTCGCGGCGCAGGAACTCTTCGAGCGAGGCCTTGGAAGTGCCCAGCCGGTAGCGCACAAACTGATCGTATTTCTTGGGGTCGAAATTGCCGTTCTCGTCGGTCAACTCCTGGCCGAACACCCGCTGCAACGCCACAACCCGCTTTGCCAACTCGACATCCGCCACCGACAGCCCGCGCTGCTTGGCATCCTGAGCCACCAACACGCCCTCGATCAACTCAGCCATGACTTTTTCGGCCTTGATCGCGGACGGCTTGCCGACGTGCGGCAACAGCGCCGCCGCCTCCGGATTGCCACCTGCGTAGCGCAGCCGAAAACGCTCATACATATTCTCAGCTTGCAGCGCTTCGAATTTGTTTTGTGAGGGCGGCGGTGGGTCAGAAGACAGCAGCATCGCCAAGTTGAGCGAAGCCCCGTCAATGGTCACGCCAGCGACTTCAGCCATGACTTCGGACTCGACGGCGTCGGCCCCGGTCATTTTCGATGTGGTGTTGAAGGTCAGGACAAAGACGGCGATCAGCATGCCAAAAAGCACGTAAATCAGCGTAGATCGGCTATGGCGACGGAACACTTCGAGCATGAACCTGACCTCGTGGCAGACGCGAAGGTCCGCCGGGGAGCGCGGTATTCAAGCGGAAAAGCCTTGCGCGGTCAATGTTGCCTGACGGCGTTGCGAGGGGTGGGCGCAGGATCGCCTTGACCTTTGGTCGAAAAAACCGCAAGATTTTGGCCCCCTGCGGTTGCCGATCGCGGGGATGGACCACCAAATGACCTCTTACTTTCCTACGGTTGCGCAATTGTCGATCGGTGCTTTGGCGCTGGTGGTCGTGGTTGCCTGCACGCAAGAGGTGGCCCAGCCGGTGGCGGTCGAAGCCGAACATTTGTACGCCGAAGGGATGGAGCACCTAGCCGGCGGCTCGGTGCTGGAAGCCGACCAGGAATTCCAAAATCTTGCGAAATTGCCAGCCTACATTTCGCTGACCTCGCTGGCGCGGCTGCGGCTGGCCGATAGCCTGTTCGTGGCGCGGCGCTTCGACGAGGCCATCGAGCACTACCACAGCTTTGTGCAGCGCCACGATGGCAACCCCAACATCCCGTACGCCCTGTTCATGGTGGCACGATCGCACTTTGAACTCGCGCCGACCGACCTGTGGATCTTGCCGCCCGTCTACGAGCTGGACCTGTCACCGGTCGGCCACGCCCGCAAGGAACTCGAAAAGTTTATCCGCACCTATCCGCGATCGCGCTTCAGCACCGAGGCGATTCGGCTGCGCGACCGCTGCCTGGAGCTGCAGTATGCTCACACCCGCTATGTAATTGATTTTTATTATAAACGTGGCGAATGGATGGGCGTGGTGTTCCGGATGCACCAAGCGATGCAGGCCTACCCCGATCGCGCCCACACCTTGAGCCACTACGCCCTGCTGGCCGAGAGCTATGCCCACTTGGGCTGGCGCAAGCGGGCGATCGAGCTGTGGCAGGCGGTGGGCAGGCGCTGGCCGCATACGCCAGAGGCGCAGTTTGGTGTGCAGCAGATTGCGATTTTACAGAACGAGATCGCGGCCGCCCGCCAAGGTGGGCAACCGGCCGAGATGCCCAACGACGTGCCGCCGACCGCGGCCGTTCAACCCGAGACGATCGGCGACGAAGGGTCGTCGTAAGTCTCTTTTTCGCAGCGCAGCGCTGCATATCCCGAACGTCGGCTGGCCCGGCGATACGAGGCAACCATGGCAAACAGCAAGAAAGGCACCGCGCAGATCAAGCCGGTCACACCCAAGCAGCAGGTCGTCAAGCAATTTGGCACCAAAACGGCGCTGGTCGAAGCGATCATCGCGCTGTACGACGCGCCGGACGGCAGCAAGGGCAAGTTGCAGCAGGGATCGAACACCAAGCTGATGTCGCACCTGCACAACACCAAGCGCATGGTCGCCAAGTTTGGCAACCGCAGCAGCGCGGTGGCCGCCGTGCTCAAGCTCAAGTACCCCAAGGGCGAGACCCCGCAGTCTGAGCAGACCAAGTTCGCGGCGTTTTCGCCGTGGCGGCTGATGGACTTGCATCGCCAGCTCTCGGGCGAAACCAAGTAGGCGACTGCTCCTCCACGACAACCTAGCGAGGCCCCCATGTGGCGCAAAGTGCTCTTTTTGGCCGCTGCCACCGCTGTGGGCCTCGCCGGTTGTTCTGATCCTGCACCGGGGGCTGCCAGTGTCTTTGATGCCGGCAGCGGCGACGGCGCAGCGGCAGACGCCAAAGCAGCTGAAACAGCAGCGGAAACCAGCGCAGAGACTGCGGCTGTGGCCGATGTCGCCACTGAAGTCGCTCCAGACGTGGTGGCCGACACGGCTGACGACAGCGACGACTCCGTGGCGCAAGCCGATGTCGATTGGTCTGAGCTGCTCGACCCGCCCGACGCACCCATTGCTGGCGATGCTGCGGAGCCAACTGGCCCAGTTGGCTTTCTGTACGCCCAGACTGCTGACGAATTGTACAAGCTGGACTTGGCAGCCAAGGCCTTTTCGTTCGTCGGCAAATGGAGCTACGACAAGAACGCTGGCAGCGTGACGGACATCGCCGTCGACCAGTACGGCCAGTTGTTTGCGATCACCCACAAGGACTTGTTTCTGTGCAATGTCGACACGGCCAAGTGCAAGTGGCTGATGGCGATGCCGGAGCAGTATTACGGCATGACGTTGGTGCCCAAGGGCACGGTCGACCCGGAGAAAGACGCGATCATCGGCATCTCGCAGACCGGCGACTGGGTCCAGATCATCGCCACGCCGACAGGGGCAAAGCTCAAAAAACTCGGCAGCTTCGGCAGCGGATGGCTGTGCTCGGGCGACGCGTTCTCGGTCGAAGGCGTGGGCACGTTTGCAACCGTCAAGAAGGCCACCGGCAACGACAGCCTGGCCCAGGTTGACCCCAAGACCGGAAAAGTCTTGGCGGTCATCGGCGACACCGGCGTCAAGAACTTGTTCGGGCTGGCGTGGTGGGCGGGCGTCGTGTACGGCTTCTCCAGTGACGGCAACGTCTATGAGCTGGACACCCAGACCGGCAAGGCCGTGGTAGCGGCTGGCTTGGCCTCGCCCAAAGGCGCCAAGTGGTGGGGCGCCGGCGTGTCGACCCGCGCCGCAGGCAAGGCCAAGTAGCACACAAGGCTGAGGTGGCGGTGCACTGGCCCTATCTGGTCGTCGATCGCACGCCGCACCGCTGCCCGTATCTGGCGGACCAGACGGCGGTGCTGCCGATGCGCCTGCCGCTGGTGCAACTGACCGGCGATCAGTTTGACGCTTGCTTGGCCCGCGGCGACCGGCGCCAAGGCATCCTGTTGTACCGGCCCGAGTGTGGCAGCTGCCACGCCTGTGAAGCGATTCGGCTGGACGTGGGGCAGTTCGCGCCCAGTCGCACCCAGGCCCGGATGCACCGCTTGGGCCGGGCGCGCCTGACGGTCCGCCTGGGCCGGCCGCAAGTCGATGCCGAGCGGGTGCGCCTGTATAACCTGCACAAGCGCCTGCGTGGCCTGGACTCTGGCGAAGGGCTGGCCACGGCAGCAGATTACAGCGGCTTTCTGGCCGAGTCGTGCGTCGACACCTGGGAGCTCACCTACTGGCTCGGCCCGCAGTTGGTCGGCCTAGCGATTGTCGATCGCGGGACGACCAGCCTGTCGGCGGTTTACTGCTGCTATGATCCGCAAGTGTCAGGCCTGTCGGTAGGCGTGTTCTCGGTGGTCGAACAAGTGGCGCTGTGCCAACACTGGGGCATCCAGTGGCTGTACCTGGGGTTCTTCGTGGCCGGATGCCGGGCGATGCGCTACAAGGCGAGCTACGGCCCTCACCAGCGGCTGATCGGTGGCCAGTGGCAAGCGATGCCGCGCCAGCCGCCGCAGCGGGAGCAGTAAGCGATGTGCGGACGCTTCACCCAAAAAACCCCGGCGTCGGAGCTGGCAGAAGCGTTCGACCTGAGCGATCAGCCCGAAGAGCTGGGTCCGCGCTACAACATCGCGCCCAGCCAGCCGGTGCTGGTGGTGACCAACCGAGCGGGACCACGCCGGGCTGAGGTGATGCGCTGGGGTCTGGTGCCATATTGGGCCAAGGATCCAGCGATCGGCAATCAGCTCGCCAATGCCCGCAGCGAGTCGCTGGCCGACAAGCCCAGCTTCCGGCAAGCCTACCAGCGGCGGCGCGGCTTGCTGCTCATGGATGGCTTTTACGAGTGGCAGACGGTGGGCAAGACCAAGGTGCCGCACCACTTTGGCTTGCCGAGCGGAAAGCCCCTCGCGGTCGCAGCTCTCTGGGAGGCATGGCAGCCGCCGGGGGCGCCGGATCAGCTGCTGCACTCGGTGACGCTGGTGACCACCGCGCCCAATCCAACGGTGGCGGCGCTGCATGATCGCATGGCCGTGATCTTGCCCCGCGCCGCATGGCCGCTGTGGCTGTCGCCCGAAGCGTTGCCAGCAGAAGCGCTACAACCGCTGCTGGTGCCCTACGACGGAGAGCTGGCGGTGACGCGGGTGTCGACCTATGTCAACGTTGCGGGCCGCGAGGGTCCGCAGTGTCTGGCGCCTGCGACCGGCATGCGGCAAGGCAGCTTGTTCTAGCTGCTGGAGCAGGCATCAGTCAGCGCAAGTGGCTGCCTGTCGCGCTTTGGCCAAGCCGCGCAGGTAGTGCTCACCCGCCCGGTAGCTGGAGCGCACCAGCGGCCCCGAGGCGCAGTAAGCAAAGCCCAAGGCCTCGGCGCGCTGCTGCCACTGCACAAACTCGGCCGGATCGGCAAACCGCACCACCTCGTGGTGCCACGGGCTGGGCCGCAGGTACTGCCCCAGCGTCACCGCGTCGACGGCGTGATCGCGCAGGGCCACCAGCGCGGCGTCGACCTCCGGGTCAGCCTCGCCCAGCCCGAGCATGATCGAGCTCTTGGTCACCACTTGGGGGCGGTGGCGCTTGGCGAACTGGAGCACGGCCAAGCTTTGGTCAAAGCTGGCGCGGCGATCGCGCACTTGTCGCTGCAGCCGCTGCACGGTCTCGATGTTGTGGGCAAACACATCTGGCCCAGCATCGAGCACCCGCGCGACATCGACCAGTCGGCCCTCAAAATCTGGGGTGAGCACTTCGACCAGCGTGCGCGGGCTGATCTGCTTGATCGCGCGGACCGTTTGGGCGAAGTGGTCTGCACCGCCATCGGGCAGGTCGTCGCGGTTGACGCTGGTCAGCACCACGTAGTCCAGCCCCATCAGCCCAACCTGTTCGGCGGCTTTGTGCGGCTCGTCGATGTCCAGCGGCGCGGGGCGCGGATTGGACTTGACCGCGCAGAACTTGCAGGCGCGGGTGCAGGTATCGCCCATCAGCATCAGCGTGGCGGTGCCTTCGTTCCAGCACTGGCCAATGTTGGGGCACTGGGCCTCTTCACAGACGGTGTGCAGCTTGCGGTCGCGCAGCTTGGTCTTGATCGCAGCGTAGCGCTCGCCACCGGGCAAGGGCGCACTGATCCAGGGCGGCAAGCGCGGCCGCGCTGGCGCCGGACCAAGGCCGCCTTGATCAGCGTGGGCCTGTTCGGCCTGGACCGCGGCGCGCTGGCGCAGCAGCGCCGACTGTTCCAAAGACAAGCGCACGGTGTGCTACTTGCAGATCGCCGCGGCGTCGCCGAGCGCAGGGATCACCGTGAGCACCGAGCCGAGGTCATCGAGCACGGCGGCGGTGTCGCCCGACCGCGTACTGGATTGGCCACCGGCCAGCAGTGCGCCCAGCGGCAGCGACGCCGTGGCCATGCCGAACCGGGGACCATCAAAGGACAACGTATGCAGCAACTCGAGCGGTGTTGGGGCGTCCAGGCCTGCCAGCACATCGGGCACGCGCACCACCCACGCGTCGCTCATCACGCAGTCTTCGCTTGAGTTGGGGCTGGCCTTGGGGCACAGGCTGATGACCTCGGGATTGGCGGCCAGCGAGACCAAGCCGCCGCCGACCAGCGCCCGGCGGCCGTCGAGCGCGATGCCTACGCCAAACAGGCCGGCCTTGAGCTTGAGGTCGCCAGGCAGGCTCACGCTGCGCAATTCGGCTGTTTTGCTCGACTTGGTCACGGTAACCAAGTACGTCGGCGCCGCCAGCGCGTTGGTCGGGCTCTTGACGGGCATGCCGCCCGCGACCAGAAATGTCAGCACGTCGGCCGTGCGCGCGACCGGCACCACCAGCGGCGCGATGGTCGAGAGATTGGGGTCGTCGACCAACGCCGGATTGCCGGTGATGGCCAGCTTTTCTGAGACCAGCGTGCCCGTCGCCAGCAGCAGCAGCTCGCCTACGGCATCCGCCGTCGGAGCTTTGCCACCGGGCAGCAGCGCGCCACCCCAAATCACCACCGTACCATCGGAAAAGCTCAGCAACGCCGGCCGGACGCGCAAGGCGTTGAGCTTGAAGGAGTCGGTCTTGCCGGTGCCACCAGCGACGATATCCTCTGGATTGTTCAGGCGCGTCGCCTTGTCCATCGCCTGACCAGCTTCGGACACGCCGCCCACGAACAAGATGGCTTTGTCTAGTCGAATCGAGCTAGAGAGCACATACGCCCCCACGCCGACATCGACTGCGGCGCTCAGGGCCTTGGTCGCAGACGCTCCGGGCGTGAGATCGACCAACTCGGCCTTGACCGATGGCGTCGCCGTCTCGACTTTGTCCGGCACCAGCGTCTGCAACACGTACTTGCTGCCGTCCGAGGAAATCCGCCGCACCGCCAGCGCCCCACCCACCACCAGCACCTGCGGCTTGCCCTCCTTGCCGATGGCATGGACATGCGGCAGCACGCGCGGCACCGACAGGTTGGGGCCGGGCCGAAAGTGACCCAAGCGCACGTCATAATAGTCAATGGCTTGGCTGCCCTCGCCTTCGCCCGACGAACTCTTCCAGTTGACGACGCCACCGGCGACGACAGCGTCGCCTGAGGCCAAAACTGCGGCGCCGGCGAGGCTGCGCGCGACGCTGACCTTGGCTTGGCCGGTCGGGCTGCCCGTGCAGGCCAGCTTGCCGGTCGGAGCCAAGAAAATATGGGCCGGCTGCGAGGTTCCTTCCTGAATTTTCAGACCGTTGTTGCGGCCGGCGTAGACAAGTTTCTTGTCCTTGCTGCATCCGTAGACATCGAGGTCAAACTCGTCAGAGACTGGCAACTCTTTGATGTCCCACGCGCCGGCACTTAATTTGGCGCGGGTGGTGGTGGCCGAGCCGGTCTTCTTCTCGGTCGTGCCAGACTTGAGCGTCACCGTCGCGCTCCACTGGGCCACCAACGTCTCGACGTCAGCCGGCAGCTGCTTTTTGCCATTGGCGGTGGCAGTACAGCCGGTGCCGGTCAGCGCAGCAAACGCGAGCGACATGGCGCCTTGCGGCGCGGCAGGCGGTGGATCGGCCGCACAGCAAGGCAGCGCGGCGGCGACCACAAGCGCTGCAAGCTTTGGGGAACTGGGCAACAACGGCATAGGGCGACCAACGGACCAGCGCAGTCCTCGCGGGCGAAAGGGTAGCGCCGATTGCGTTGGGGTGCAAACTCGCAGATTCGGGCAGTTGCGGTGCGATTGCTCAGCGTACGGGGGCGAGCATCACCACAGCCTCCGCGTGCACGGTCCACGGGAAGGCATCGACCAGGTTGGCGGTGCGGACGGCATAACCGGCGTTGCGCAAGGTCGCCAGATCGCGGCCCAGCGTGTCGAGCGCACAACTGACGTAAATCAGGGCGCGCGGGCGCAGCCGACCGGCGGCAGCGGCGACCTCTGGCGCTCCCGGCCGACCCGGGTCGAGCAGCCACAGTTCATCGGCCGCAGTCGTGTGCAGGACCGTCGCCACATCGGCGTGCACGACTGCCAGACGTTGGGAATGCCCGGCCAGCTGGGCACTGCGCGCAAGCTCTGTGCAGGCGTGGCCGTTGCGTTCCACCGCCTGAACATGGTCACAGTGCGCCAGTAGCAGGTCGGTGAAGTTGCCAGATCCGGCAAAAAACTCGCGGGCGGAGCCACCCTTGTCCAAGTCGGCGAGCGCATGCGCGACGGCGCCGCGCAGCGCGACGTTGGCGTGCCCACTGGCCTGACAGAAACCGTCGGCCCGGATCCGCACCGACCACGGTGGCGCGATTTCGGGCAAAGCCACGCAGTCCTGACCCCAACTGTCGCAGGTCTGGCCAATGTGGAAGCGCAAGCCGGACAATTGCAGCGCTTGGGCCAACACTTGGGCCGACGGTAGTTCCGCCTGCCGCACCGGCAAGCCAAACAGCGCCGCGATAGCTCCCTGCGCACCAACGATGGCGTGCAATTCACCTTTGAACAGCAGTTGGCTGAGCACGGCTGGCAGGCGCGTCCGCAGTGCTTCCAGCGTTGGATCAAGGATCAGGCACGCGTCTGCCACCGCGACTTCGTCCGAACGGGCGGCCAGAAAGCCCGCGACCAGCCCGCGCGGCGTCTGGCGCAGGTGCAGGCGCATCCTGCGGCGATTACCGTAGGGCGCAACGGCGGTGAGCGAGACCGCGACGTTGTCTGGCTGAACCAAACGCTGCAGCTGGCTGCGCTTGTGGTCCTGCTGGGCAGCCAAGGCCAAATGCTGCAAATCGCAGCCACCACAACGGCCAAAGGCTGAACAAGGCGGCGCAGTGCGGTCGGGCGATGGGGCAACGATGGCCAGCAATTCGCCGCGCTGCACGCCCTTGCGCTTCGGTACCAGTTCAATCTGCACCACGTCGCCGGGCACGGTGCCTGCAATGAGCACAACCTCGCCGGAGGGCAAACGGGCGATCCCGTCGCCCAAGCCACCCAAGGCGGAGACGACGACGGTGGTGGGCGCAGTGGCGCGTGCGTGGGGCATGATGCGGCTCCTCCTAAATTCCCCACAGAAATCTCCCGCGGCCCCCGATTTGAGATGCAGATCAAGGAACAAGGAGCTGAATGAGCGAGGCGTACTCTGGTACGCCGCAGCGAGAGAAGCGACGCAGTGACGCAGAGATGCGCTCAAAGTGGGGGATCGCGGTCCTCAGCCCAGCTTGACGCAAGCCCATGCCTGTCCGTAGGCTTGCGCGATCGGCAGTGTGGCGCATTGCGGGTTCGGGCGCCACGTGGCGCGGCGGGGTCGCGATGAGCAGGCAGTTGAGGCGGTCCATTTCAAGCGCAGCGATCCTTACAGCGGTCCAATGGGCACTTAGGAACGGTCAAGGAACAACTCGATCACTTTAGTGCTGCAAGGAGCGGCGAGTCGGCTGTCAAGCCGCGAGCTTGCGGCCCACCTAGCAAGCTGGCTGCGGTGGTTGCCAAGCTCTCGAAAGCGTTCGACTCGCGGCAACGGTGCCAAACCTACTGCTGATCGACTTAATTTCGCAGGGGCCCTTATGGCACTTGTGGCACTTGCCGGCTGCGCTGGCAACGGCGGTGGCTCCGGCGGCGGCGGTTTGCTGTTCTGCGGCCCTGGCGGCACCTGCCCAGCAGGCCAGACCTGCAACGCCGGCAATGTCTGTACCCTGACCGCGGCCGATGCGGCGCAGACCAGCGATGGCCAAGCTGGTAGCGACACCAAACAAGGCACAGAAACGGCGGCGAGCGACGGTCAGACCACCGAAACACCGGTCGCTAGTGACACCGTGGTTGCCGATAGCGCGCCCCAAGACACAGTCGTCTCCATCGACACCACAATTGCAGACAGTCCACCCCATGTGCCCGCGGGGCCCGTCGCGGCGACGATCGCCGAACTGCAGACGGCAGCGGGCAGCCTGACCTGCGAAAACCCCACAGGCGTGACGGCTTACGCCAAAGTCATCCTGGAGCCGGCGGTGGTCACCGGCCCGACCCAGCTCATCACGGCGAGCACTGGCAAAAAGAGCAGTCTGTTTTTTGTGCGACCGGCGACGGGGCCGACCAGCACAGAAAATGCCAGGATGGCGGTGATTGTCGGCGTCCATCCGCTGCCGGTGCAGCCCGGCGACGTGGTGCAGATCACCGGCACAGCGATCGAGTTCTACTGCCTGACCGAGATCACAGCCGACACGGCCGACGCGGTCGTGGTCAAGGGCAAGGTCGCCGCACCGCAGCCTTACGACGTCAGCATGGCGATGCTGCCGAAAAACACCGAACCTTACGAAGATGTGCTGCTGCGTGTCTCCGGGGTCGTGGTCAGCGAGCCCAATTTGCCGGGCAACGACGGCAAACTGCACGGCCAATTCGTGGTCGCAAGCGGCGCTGCCAGCTTGGTCGTCGCCCTGCCCTACGGCTCGATCTACCTGGACAAGGACGCCAAGACTACCCTGACCGCCGGCAGCAAGTTCGGCAGCATCGCTGGCCACCTGAACTACTCGTTTGGCCAGTGGATGCTGCGACCGCGCGACGATTCGGATTTGCAGCTGTAGGCCTTCGAAGCCAAGCTACGTACCGCTTTTGGAACCCTTATCCAAACCCTGCAGCAGCTTGACCACATCGGCTGCGTGGCTCTCAAACCCGCGGCGGGCCTTGCCGCCCACGCTGGGCTGTAGCACGTCGCTCAACGAGGTCGGATCGAGGTAGCGACCGTTCTTGCGCACGCCAAAGTGCAAGTGCGGGCCGGTCGAGCGCCCCGTACTGCCCACGTAGCCGATGACTTGACCCTTGGCCACGCGCTCGCCGGCGTCAATGCCAGGCGCAAATTTCTGCATGTGCATGTATTCAGTTACAAATCCATCACCATGACGCAGCCGCACCAGGTTGCCCGCCGCACCAGCCTTGTGCGCCGAAATCAGCACGCCATCGGCGGCAGCATAGATCGGCGTGCCCGTGCTGGCTGCGAAGTCGACACCGTAATGGGCCTTGAGCTTGTGCAGAATCGGGTGCAGCCGCATGCCGAACCCGCTGGTGGTGTGGCCGCTGCGCAAAGGCTGGCGCAGGAACATGGCCTCGGCGGCGTCGCCCTGAAGACCAAAGTAGCCTTCAGTGCCGTGCCCGTCGTCAAAGTGCACCACGGTCGTCTTGGCACCGACGGGGGGCCGCAGCTCCAGCGCCGCCACCCCGATTGTCCGAATCACTTGATCGCCGTCATAGAGCTTGTCGACGACCAAGCGCAGCTCGTCGCCGGTCTTGGCCTCCACCGCCGGGTGCAGGCGGTCGTTGAGGATCTGCGCGACCAGAATCGCGGTGGCCTCTTCTTCGCCACACCGCCGCAACGCGACATCGAGCGGACCAACCAGACCGCAGCGCACGGCTTTGCGCACGACCACGCCGGGCAGGCCGCCTTCGTGTGCAATGAAATCACCGGCTGGCTTGGCATTGTGCTTGACCGGATCGTCGCGCAAGACGGTCACGCCCTCGCCGTGGCTCGGAGCGACCACCACCGCCAGCAGCGCCGCGCCATCAACCAGCGGCTGCGGCCCCTGGGCGGTCGGCGTTGCAAAGCGTGCCCACAGCCGCCATCCGGCCTGCAACCGCTCTGGCTTGCGCAGCTTGGCGTAGGCCGCAATGACGTCGCGCTGCACTGATCCCGCGATGAACAAGTGACCAAGCGCGGCGCCAAGGCTCTCGCCCGGCTGCACGACGGTGCTGCGCGTCATCTCGCCGCCCGCACTGCGCTCTGCCATGCGGGGCACACCGGCAACTGAACGGGTGCCGCCTGCGACAGCCCCAGAACTGGCCGGTCCAGCTGCGTCGAACTGGCCTCCGGTTTCGGGATCACCGGCTGCGGCCAGCGCAGTCGCGGGCAACCCGCTGCGCGCATTGTACAGTGCCCCGAGTCGCTGCAAGGGCTCCATCGTTGCTGGCTCGGGCTCCGCCTGCCACATCGACCACAAGTTGGCACCGATGATCGACAGCACAAATGCCACGCCGACAAGCGAAGGCCACAGGGCGGTAGCAGTCTGGGAGCGACGAAGCGTCATGCGAGAGCAACCTGATACTGAGCAAACTGAAATTGGACCGTTTTATGCGAAAGACTTGGAGGTCTGTGCCACAGACTTGGAACTGGGTCGAACCAGCGGCCATTCCGCCGCCGGCTACAAGCGACCTGCAGCGGCAAACAAAGATGGCGACGGCCGTGGGCGACGATAATCTGTTTTGGCCGCGACTGTCAACGGCCAAGTGCTCGCGGAGATGCGGTGTCGTCAGGTTGCCGCATTGCTCCTAGAGCACCGATCAGAAACTAAGATTTCAATGAGCCACGACACACGCTCCTGATTCCACACTAATTTCAGCCAGAACCCTAATCTACGAGAATTCTGTACCGCGCGTTGGGTCGTGATGGCGGTTGCGGGCGCGTCGCCGAGGCGGCGACCGGGCTGTGAGTCGCCGAAGCGGCGACCGGCGTGGGACGCCGCCCTTTGGGTCTACATCCCTCGCGCGCTGGCGCCTGCGCAATCGCCCCTGACGATCCAATCGCTTGCTGTGCACTGAAGCGCTTCGCCACTAACAACCCATTGAATACCAATGAGAAATGGACCCTAACCGCCTGTGGCGGCGGCATGCGATGCCGCTTTTGCCGCCGCGCCAAAAGTTGGGGATCGGCATAGGGGCGGCAGGCCTAGACCTGCCGACCCCTGCCACACCACCGGACCTGCGGGACCCCTCAACAGTCATCCCATCTGTGCCAGCACTGCCTTTGTTCTTGACGACTTTCCTTACTGCGGCCCGCAGGTTCTCGCGGTCACACACGAGCTCCATAAGGCCGGTTATCCCCAGACTTTCATCTGCTTTTCTCGATGGTGCCGTCTTGGCGCTGTCGTCGGCGGGCGCGGTTTCACCGTGAGCCCCGGCGACGAGTTCAAGTTGCCTTGAGTTCTGCTTCATGGACGGTTCCAAGATACCAGGACGATTGCTCTTCTCTTCGTTCGGCCCTTCGCTCCGGCCCTTCGCTACGGCCCTTCCGCAGCTACTACGGCCTCTGCTGACTTCTCGCGCCACCGCCCTTGCAGGTTGCGTCGCCCTTTCAGGCGCGAGCGAGATCTCCCCGGGTAAGAACGCTGACCTTCCTTGCGCAGCCGTTGAATCTACAAGGTTAGCCCTTGGTCACAACGGCTTTGCAGTTCAGGGCCTGCTCGCCGTGGCTTTTTCTTGCCTCAAATCCACTTGCTGTACGTCGGTTCGCAAGTTCGCCTCGCCACTTCCTTCACGCTGCCCTATCGGCGCAACGCTCTGTGGTCTGCTTCGTTCGCTGTGACCAGCTTACGAGAGGACTTTCACCTCCTAGTCAGCGCCCATGCCGGGCGCACCCCGGTCCGGCGCACCCCGGTCCGGCGCACCCCGGTGCCGGCGCCTCGCCGGCATTCGCCCAAACTTCTCTGTATGTCAATGCGCAGTTGCTGGCATGGCAGCCTGTGCCCAGCCGACGCTGGACTTGGAGTCGCAGCATTTGTCGCTTTTTGGGGCCTTTCAGGGATCGACCGGGACGCCGTTTTGCGATCTCCTGTGCGGCATGAACAACAACATTCCCGCTCGTCTATCCCTCTGGCTGCCACCCACTAGAGGGTGTCGCCCAAAAAGGCCGAGTTGAGCGAGGGCCTGCGACTGTTGCGTCGCAGTCCCAAAGTCCGCAAGTTGACCGTTCCGTCCCACCTTCCGTGTCAAGGCTGAGCTAGCCAGCGTCGTTTGGACACCGGCGCATCGCCGGCGCTCTTGCCCTGACGACACCCGCGCAATTCTCAAGCAGATCGGCTAAAAACGAGGGGGGGCCCGTGTTGTAGCACGAGCCCCCAGTGCGGCCGTGCCCGTCGCAACACAACAAGCCTCGGGCCCAGCCTGGCCACCGTGGTAGGCTACCAAGTTCCTCGCAAAACTGCACGCTGGCCGCTCGTCACCGGTCCGTATCTGCCAGATGCCAATGGCGAACTGCGGGCTGTGATGCCCTGTGTTTGTCCGTATTCGGCCGACGACAGCGCAGTCTGTCGCATTGGCCTGAATCATCGGCGGGCAAGGTTGACTGGGCCGCGATTCCCTTTGGATGTAGTCGCTTGCTCCGGTCACCGCCGCGCGTTTACCGTCCACCCGCTTGGCCATTTCGCCTACGGCCGCGAGGCCATGGCCGTGATTTCGCTGGACGGCGCGGCGGTAGCGCCGCCGCCTGAGCTAACGGCGTCGCCGCATGAGCAGACGTTCTTCAAGGCCGCAGCCGATGCCGCTTTGGGCCAAGCGTGGCTGCGCGAACCCAATGGCGGCACGGACACCTGGTGGCAGACGCAGAGGCGCCGGGTCGCCCGTGCGGTTCACTTGTGCGGGGTTGCCCCGAACTTGGCGCAGACCGATCGCTTGGCGCTGGCAGAGGCCTGGCAAGTACCGGCGCAAGTGCTGACCGACGCAGCGCAATCGATCGCAGACGCGCCCGGCTACCGCAGTCGTGGCAAGGGCGTGGTGACGGTCCTGACTGAGGCCGGGCCTGACGAACCGCTGGAGTACCTGCGGCGACTGCTGCGGGCCGGTCACCTGGCCGGTTTGTGGGGCCCAGCGTATTTCTGGGACAGCGGCGCCCGGGCACTGCGCCGCTGGGCGTTCCCGGCCGCCGGAACGCGGCCACCATGAGCGCCAAAGCGCAGCGGGCAACCACCTACGACTTCGTGACATTGCGGCTGTAGGCGGCGTGGCTATCGTGCAAATGGCGCTGAAAATGGCGCCGGCGCTGGTCGAACCATGGCTTTTTCCCGCTCTGACCCTGCAAAGTCGCCCTCGAGGGTGGCCCTGTTCCGTTACCAAGTGGTCTGCGCGGTCCTGGCGCACGAGCAAGATGGCGAAACGCGCCCGGACGCTATCGAGATGGTCACGCAAACCGCGTTTGCACTGGACCGCGAGACGCCGCGTAGCGTCGTGCAGCGCACCATCTACCGCTGGCTGCGGGCATTTACCGACCACGGCCTAGCCGGGCTAGAACCGCCGTCGCGCAAACGCACGGACACGTCACTGGTATTGCCCGAAGCGCTGTTGCAGTTCGTTCGCGACGAGAAGCGCGACGACATCGCAGCGTCGCTGCCGGAGCTGCTGCGCCGCGCCGAAATCAAGGGCATCGTCCCCAGCGCCCAGGCCATTGCCCGCAGCAGCCTGCACCGAGCGTGTCTGCGCATGGGCATCACCACCGCCCGCCGCAAGGGTGCCAAAGTCCGGGATTCGCGCCGGTTTGCCTACCCGCACCGCATGGACATGATCCTGTCGGACGGCAAGCACTTTCGCGCCGGAGCCGGCCGCGTGCGCCGCGTCGCGATGTTCTTCTTGGACAATGCGACGCGCTTTGGCATGCACGTCGTCGTCGGCACTTCGGAGAACAAAGAACTGTTTCTACGCGGGTTTTACGAAACGCTGCAGCGCTACGGCCTGCCCGGGATTCTGTACCTCGACCACGGCTCGGCATTTGTCGCTGGTGACACCGTGGCGGTGGTCGCCAAGCTGGACGTCCTGTTTATCCACGGCGAAGTCCGCTATCCCGAAGGGCATGGCATGATAGAGGCTTTCCACAGGGCGGTCATCGCAGCGGTGCTGCGCAACCTCGACGGTCAGCCCAGCTGCGACCCGGCGTGCGATGCGCTGGAGCTGCGGCTGCAGCACTGGCTGCGCGAGACCTACAACCACACGATCCACGAGAGCCTGAATGGCGCTACCCCGGCGCAGCGGTTTTTTGGCGATCCCAAAGCCCTGCGGTTTGCCGCCAGCCTGACCGCGCTGCGCCAGCGCTTTGTGGTGGAACTGCGCCGCCGTGTCAGCAACGACCATGTCGTCAGCATCGACGGCGTCGATTACGAGGTGCCGCGCGGTCTGGCCGGCGCCTGGGTCGCGGTGTTTCGGCAAGTGCTCGATGAGACGCTGCAAGTGGCCGATCCCAATCAGTCAGGCCGCTTGGTCCAGATCCACCGGGTCGATCTGGCCGCCAATGCCCGCGACCGCCGTGGCCGTGGTACAGAACTGTCGGCTGACGACGACGCCAAGGTCTTGCCTGAAACTGCGGCTGGCATGGCATTTTCGCGCGCCTTTTCTCCCCTGGTCGGCCCAGATGGTGGCTTTGCCGATCCCAGTGCTTCACCGCGTCCACCCAAAGGCAAAGGTAAATCATGATCATGGACTTCCACGGCCGATTCGGCTTTCACCGCACACCTTTTACCCGTGAGCTTGCGGTCGACCAGCGGTTTGCGCTGCCGTTCTGCGACGAGGCCCTGCTTGGCTTGCTGCGCGCCATCGAGCACTGTGCGTGTGCCGCGCTATGTGCGCCGGCGGGGACTGGCAAGACCGCGCTGGTGCGGGCGCTTTGCCAGCAACTGCCCGAGGCGCGCTACCGCGTGCACTACGTCAAGGTCGCCGACAGCTCCAAGCGCGACCTGTGCCGCGAAATTGCCGTCGCTTGCAACATCGCGCCAGTCGGCAGCTATCCCGTGCTGATGCGGCGGCTCCAAGAGCGCTTTGCGGCGCAGGCCAGCACCGACGGCACCCGCCCGGTGCTCGTGCTCGACGAAGCGCACGACCTGCGGCCCGAAGTGCTTGACATGATGCGGATACTGACCAACTTCGAAATGGACGGCAAGCTGGTGCTGTCGGTCATTCTGATCGGCCAGCCCAAGCTGCGGCTGATGCTGCGCCGCGACGACCAGCAGGCGATGCTGGGGCGGCTGGCCCATGTCGCCAGCCTGCGCTTGCTGGGTCAGGACGAGTCAAATGGCTATCTGGCGCACCGCTGTCACATTGCAGGAGCGGTGACCGTGCCGTTCAACCCGCAGGCCAAAATTGCGATTTTCGAGATGGCACGCGGCAACTTGCGCGCGACCGATCAGCTGGCGCTTAAAGCGCTCGAAGTGGCCCACGACAACGACAAGGCCACGGTCGATGCCAACCATGTCGTAAGTGCTCGGGCGGTGCTACAGCCATGAAAGATAACGCTGCTTGTCCTCTGTCTTCTTCCCAAATAGCTGCCCGGCCGGTGCCCGTGGCTGCTCCGGCCGCCGTGGCAGCACCGGCTGAAGCGGCTGCTCCGGCGGCGACCGACCCGCTACCAGTGGTGCGCATCGGCGCGATTGCTGCGGTGACGCCGGACAACCACTGGCTGATCCGGTCGCTGTGGGGCCGCGCCGCAGTCGGCATCATCGGTGGCGCGCCCAAGTGCTGTAAGTCATGGCTCGGTTTGGACATGGCCGTGTCAGTGGCCTCGGGCACGCCGTGCATGGATCGCTATTCGGTCGACTGCCAAGGGCCAGTGCTGGTGTTTTTGGCCGAAGATGCGCTGCCCAATGTGCGGGCGCGAGTCGACGCCATTTGCCAGCATCGGCGCCTGGACGTCGAAAAGCTCGACCTGCACGTCATCACTGCGTCGGTGCTGCGGCTGGATTTGCAAGGCGACCAACGGCGGCTGGCGGCGGCAGTCAAGAAGTATAAGCCGCGACTTTTGCTGCTGGACCCGCTGGTGCGGCTCCATCGGCTAGACGAGAACAGCGCCAGCGAGATTTCAGGGCTGCTGGGGTATTTGCGGCAGCTGCAGCGCTGGGGCGATGTCGCAGTGGTGCTGGTGCATCACGCCAGCAAGAAGCAGCGAGCACAGCCGGGGCAGGCGCTGCGCGGCTCGTCGGATTTGCATGCATTCGGCGACAGCAACGCCTATCTGGCGCGGCGGGGCGACCATTTGCTCCTGACACTGGAGCATCGCGCGGCAGTGGCGCCGGCGCCGATTGAGCTGGTCCTGAAATCTGCAGCCGATGGCTCTGCGACGCATCTGGCGCTCAATCAGGGCGAAGCGCCGCCACCCACCGACAACCCGCAGGCCCTGGCCGACGCCGCCTGGGCAGAGCTGCGGCGACGTGGCGCGGCGGTCACCCGCACTGAACTCAGGAGTCAACTGCGGGTCAATAATGAGCGTTTGGGCGACGCGCTGGTCAAGCTGCAGCAGGACAAGCGAGCACTGCAAACGCCGCAGGGCTGGATGGCTCTGGAACCGGTGCCCGCAGGCGCAGGGCTGCAGCAAGCGCTGCGGCTGGGGTAGTGGCGGCGTTCCGTATCGAAAATGCTAGGGGTGCGGCGGGAACGGAACGGAGCTGTGACAGCCGGGGTGAGACGAGAGGCGGCGGTGGGACTGCGACGCAACAGCGACCACCGAAAACTCCGGCATTTTCACCGTGAGAATAAATTCTGCGGCTACAGCTAACGGTGTTGGCCTGCGCCGACACCCGGCCGGGCACCCGCGCAGGCGGGTGCTGTCAGTGCGTCCGGCATGGGCGCCAACTTGGAGGTGAAAGTCCTCTCGGGGCTTGAAGCCCGGAACCCGTAGCGAAGCGCAAGGGCGTTGCCGCGAGGCAGGGTCTGGAGGAAGCGTGGAGCAAAACCGCGAGCCGACGAACAGGAAGCGT